>DAIRFP010000159.1:0-11802 GCA_036794995.1 Thermodesulfobacteriota bacterium
AATTCCCTAAACCCATGTGTAATGCCGGTTTGTATTGTTAAATTGATCTTGGCATTTTTTCATCTTGCAGATTTCGCCGACCAATATGGATGAAATAAATTACTTCCCCCAAATTTTCTTCACAAACCCTTCATCTTCGAGCCTTTTGAGATAGCGGTCACTGACGTAAGTTTTCGCATCGACGTTCCGCGCCCGCGGATTCGTTTCGGCGATTTGCGTCACCACCGCTTGCATCGCTTCCGAGGAAGGATAAGGAACCGGCTGCAGTTGATTGTTAAAGTAATCCAAGCCCTCGGCGATGGCTTTGAGATTTCCCACCCGCGTAAATTGCGCCAGGGCTTTGATCGAATAGTCTCGTTCCGTCTTCAGAATTTTGATCGCTTCGAGATAGGCGCGGAGGAAACTCAGCACTTTGGCTTCCTGCTTGTCCATGTATCTCTTGCTCCCCAGCATGCCGGTATTGAAGAACGGAATGTTCATCTTCACCGCATCGGCGAGTACGTTGAGCTTGAGTCGCTCCGCTTCGCGGCCGAAGGGCGCGTTGACCACGGTGCCGTCGACATTGCCTGAGGTCACCGCGGCGATGCGCGCGGGTTCGTCGCCGATCTGAAGAATCGTCGCCTCCTTGACGGGATCGACGCCGACACGCTTCAGCAGCGCGCGCATGCCGAAGTCGGCCGAGGAACCGAAGCGGCTAACAGCGAACTTTTTTCCTTTCAATTGCTCGATGCTATTGATCTCCGGCCGCGTCACCAACTGGTAATTGAGCTTGTCGAGCAGCCCGACAAAATAGACCAGGTCCGCGCCTTCGAGATTGGCGGCGACGCCGGGAGCGCCGCTAAGCTGCGACAGATCCAGGCTCCCCGAGACCAACACCTGCACGTTGGTAGAGCCGCCGGGAATGTAAACACTCTCGGTCAGGAGGCCATACTTGGCGAACAAGCCGCGGTCCTTGGCGATGTGCACGAGACCGGACTGCAGGCCGATCGATCCCAGCCCCACGCGAATTTTCTCCTGACCAAGGCCGTCGCAAATCGGCCAAAGCAACATAAACAATAACAAGGCCGCACCACTGTTCTTGATATACCTCACGTTACCTCCAAAGCGTGTAGTGTGCTGGAACTGAAGTTCCTTGAAATAGCTCAGAGACGCGTCCGGCGTTGAAAATCCAGAAGTCTGAAAGTCCCTGGATTCCGGGTCGCTCAACCCCGGACTAATGATCCGGGGTTGCCCGGAATGACATTTGAATTATTGTGCGAACTTTGGTTCTAGGACACTAGTCTAGTTACCTGCGAAAGATCTGCCTGTATTCCTCTTTCTTTTTCCCGTACTCTCCCGCCGTCATGGAGATCACTTGGACAAACTTAGCGGCCACCTGCTCCGCGCCATCGATGGGCGGGTAGATGCCCCGCCGGTTCACGAACTCACCGACGTTGGCCATGATCTCTGAGCTCTCCTGGGCGAGAAAGTAATCAACATAAAGCTTTGCGGCAGCCGGGTGCGGCGCTTTCGCGGTGAGACCGATGTAATTGCCGTCGCCCAAATAGACGGGAAGTCCCTTCACGTAGTCCATGGGCGCGCCTTTTCTATTCCACAGATGAACATACTTCACATAGGCAACGCCCAGGGACACTTCTCCCGACGCAATGCGCTCGCCCACCGGCACCATCGAATCGAGCAGGAGCGGTTCCAAAGCGGCGAGCCGTTTGATCCAGTCATTGGCCTTTTGGTTCGAGCCAAAAACCAAATGGAGGCTTGAGAGCCAATCGATAGTGGTATCGTGGAGCGTCGGATTGCCCATGGCGATCTTTCCCTTCCACTTCGGGCTGACGATATCCTCGTAGGATTTTGGCGCATCCTCGGGTTTGATCAAACTCTTGTTGTAGACAAAGCCGATGATCACGCTGCGATAGTTGGGACCGAAGAAGTCGTCGATGAGTTTCTTGTCGTAGTTATTCCACGACGGTGAAACGTACCGAGCCAGCAGGCCTTTTTCTTTGTTGATGAACTTCATGGGCTCCGCGGTCGTGAAGACGATATCCGAGCTCATCTTTCCGGTGCGGTGCTCGGTGGTGATCCGATCGATGATAACGGTGGACGAGCCGCGAAAATAGTGGGTCTTGATGCCATGCTTCGCCTCGAATCCCTTATTGATCGCGGCCGCCACGTCATTCTCGAGGGATCCGAATACGACGACTTCCCCTTCTTTCTTGGCAGCCTGGATGAGATCTGGATTTTGCGCGCTGGTCGATTCGGCGTATATCGTCGACAGCGCGATAAACAAAAGTAGCTGAGCAACGCCAAAGCACGCCCTGCGAGGTAATTGCATCACATCCTCCATTGATCTAAATCCGCGGCTTGACCGGCTTCCAAGATCAGGCATCAGACGCAACAAAGAGGACGCGATCCGCGGGCAAATCGAATGGCAGCCGGTCCCAACTGTCTCCCTGATCCGCGCTCACGAGTATATCTCCATGGCCTTGCTGCGTGGCGTCTGCCGAACGACCGCGGGACACGGCGCCGAGGCCGGCGTAAACGATGGACGGATCTTCCGGGTGCTGCGCCAGTGCCCAGACCATCTGCTGCATGTTTTCCGGCAGCCACTTTCCGACGCCGACCCGTTCCCAACTGTCGGCCATATTACGACTGCGGAATACCGCTCCTTGGGCGCGTTCCGGCCGGTCCCAATAGCCGGGCGATTTGTCGGCTGTCGCAACCAGCATGGCCGGCGTGGCTCCGGGCAAGAAAACAAAATCGTGGAAGTAATCGCGCGTAAAGCCGCTCTCGGCGCGCTGCCAGCCCTGGCCAGGATCGCTGGCTTTGAAAAATCCTCGAGCGGTGGCCACGAAGTAGAGATCTTTCCGCCCTGGCGCACTGCTGAGGTGATGGATGTCCAGATAATCGATACCGCCGCTGACGTCCTGCCAGCTCTTGCCGCGGTCGAAGCTGCGAATGATCCCGCCGTGCTCCAGACAGACGTGAAGCATCTTAGGATCATCCGGATGAACGAAGATATGCCGCACATGCTCGCGGTGCGGCGCCCGCGGATAGCTCCATTGGGCTTTCACCTGTGCGGGCAAATCCTGCACACCGGTCAATTCCTTCCAGCTCTCGCCACCGTCCTCGCTCCGGTAGAGATGAATCGGCTCGATACCGACGTAGATGACTCGTTCATCGGTCGGATCGACGGTCACGGCCCGGACGTTTCCTGCAAAGACCCGCCGCCAACTCTTGCCGGCGTCCCCCGTGCGATAGAGCCCGTCCTGGGTCACACCGAGATAGACGACGTTGGGCTGGCTTCTCAGCCCGTCGATGGAATCAATGGTGCCGGTCTCAAAGGAAACCGCCACTTTTTCCCAGCACTCGTTCTTGGAACGCCAAACGAACAACCCTGCTTGGGTGCCCGCGTAGATTCGGACTGGACTTGGCATCACAGTATCTCCTCTCAATTAAGACCCCTCAAGTGATTTTGAGTTTACGTTTCACGTGCGTTACCCTTCCGCCAACTCTTTAACCGCCGCCAGTACTTCCTGGTACGTGCCACAGCGACATAGATTTCCTGAGAGATAATCGCGCGCCTGTTCTTCCGTGGGACGAGGATTACTCGCGAGCAATCCCTTCACTGCCATAATCATCCCCGGAGTGCAGTAGCCGCATTGAAAGGCCTGGTGGTTGAGGAAAGCTTTTTGCACTGGATCGAGCTCGCCGTGCCGTACAAGTCCCTCAATCGTGGTGACTTCTTTTCCGTCGGCGTTGGTCGCGAGCATGAGACAAGAACTCACGGGCCGTCCGTCGATCAGCACGGTACAAGAACCGCAGACGCCGACGCCGCAGCCTTCGACTGAACCTTTAAGCAACAGATCGTCGCGCAACAATTCCAGCAACGTCTGATTCGGTCTGACCGTCAGAGCTTTTTGTCGCCCGTTGATAGTGGCCGAGATGTTGATCGTCAATTTAGCTCCTCTCCTTGCTAAAGTTGAGCGCCTCAACGATCTTGTCCGGCTTGATTGGCAAGTCTCGAATACGCACGCCTTCCAGCGCATTCGCGATGGCGTTGCCGATGGCCGGAGCGACCGGTGGCAGCGCCGCCTCTCCCACTCCTTTGGCGCCCCAAGGTCCCTCGGGGTGCGGCGTTTCGATTAGAAGCGAATGAAATTCCCGGGGATGATCTTCCAGTGATGGCAACATGTACTCCAGGAAATTGCTGTTGATCGGTTGGCCGTTGTCGTAGACCATCTCTTCGAACAGCGCCGATCCCAATCCGGCGAGCAGCGATCCTTGGTTCTGTAAACCGCACATCCGCGGGTGAATCGCTTTGCCCACGTCCACCGCGGTGATCGCGCGCAAGACCCGCACCTTGCCGGTTTCAATATCCACTTCTACTTCGGCGCCGCAGGCCGAGAAAAACCAGAACACGGCGGCTTTGCCTTTGCCGGTCTTCGGATTCAAACCGCCTTGAGTATGAAAGCAGTGCCCGCCGAACATGCTCCCGACGGTGGAACCGAATCTGGCTTTGAAAATCTCGGCGATGGTCATCCGTTTGTCGGGCGTTCCCCTGATGCAGAGAGCGCCGTCCCTAAGTTCCAGATCTTCAACGCGCGCTTCGAGCTGTTTGGCACCGACGTCCAGGAGTTGACTGCGGATCTCCCGCGCCGCCTTTTGCGCCGCCTGGCCCATATGAAAAGTCGTGCGGCTCGAGCTCGTCGATTTGTCGTAAGGCGTTACGTCGGTGTCCGGAAGACTGACGGAGACTTTTTCGAAGGGTAATCCTAACTCGTCGCCGACAATCTGCGCCAGCGAGGTCTGAGCCCCTTGTCCCATGTCAACGCTGCTGGTCAAAAGCATAGCCGAGCCGTCGGCGTTAAGACGCACGCTGGCCGACGAGGTCGTCGGCGTCGTGGTGCTTTTGATCGTCACCGCGAGTCCCTTGCCGCGCACGAGGTTGCTCCCGCTTGGCGGCCTGGCCTGCTCTTCTTTGCCACGCCAACCGATAGCGTCCGCCGTTCTCCGCAAACAATCAGCGATGCCTACCGACACCAGCTTCTCCCCGGTGACAAAGATATCGCCTTCCTTCACGAGGTGTTTGAGACGCAACTCCAGCGGGTCCAACTCTACCCGCCGCGCGATGTCGTCCATCTCCGATTCATAGGCCCAGCAACCGTGTGACACTCCGACGCCGCGAAAGGGTCCGGTAGGAGGGAGATTGGTGTAGACCGAATAAGTAGTCAAACTTCGATTGGGAATATTGTACGGGCCGCTTGCAACATAACAGCCGGTTTTGGCGTTGACCGGACCGTTGAGGGCGTAGGCGCCGATGTCATAAAACAAAACGACCTCCCGCGCCACCAGAGTGCCGTCTCGCTTGAAACCGGTTTTGATTTTGACCACGGCGCCGTAACGTCTGCCGGTGAGAAAAACTTCATCCCGCGTCAACACCCATTGCACGGGACGGCGCGCCTTGCGCGCTAACAAGGCGATGGCGGGCTCGATCCGAGCGTGAGTTTTTCCACCATAGGCGCCGCCGAGCAGCGGCACGATAACACGCACCTGGTTTTCCGGCAGTCGAAAAATCTGCGCCAACTGCTCTTGGACACCGGAGGGATTCTGACTTGCAGAATGAATGACCAGCTTGCCGCTAGGCTCCCAATAGGCCGTAGCCGCGTGGGGCTCGATATGGCCATGCTGAATCGGCGGTAACGTGTAAGTGTTCTCCACGATCTCGTCCGCCGCCCGAAAACCTTTCTCGATATCGCCGTCTTCGACATGAAACACGCTGCAAACGTTGCCGCCGAGCTGAAAGTTAAACTCTTCTCTGTGCACACCCGCATTGGTTTCCTGACGCTGCGTATGCAGCACCGGCGCGTCCGGCTTCGCGGCTGCCAAAACGTCGAACACTGCGGGCAGCTCTTCGTAGTCGACTTCGATCAAGTCAAGCGCCTCTTCGGCGATCTCCCGCGACTCGGCGGCCACCACCGCCACCGGCTCGCCGACATGGCGCACCCGATCCGTAGCCACCACGGGTTGGTCGTCGACCACCGGCCCGAAATAAGGATTCAAACCGGTTAAGTCATCGCGGGTAATGATGGCTACAACGCCGGACAATCTCTCGGCCTTGCGCGCGTCCACGCGCAAGAGCTTCGCGTGCGGGTAGGGGCTCCGTAGCGCCTTTGCATAAAGCATGTGCGGGAACACCAGATCCGGCGCATAGTTCACCGCCCCGGTAACCTTCGCCAGCCCTCCCACCATTGTCACATCTGTACCGACCAGAGTCATCGCTAATTTCTCACGCAGGCATTCACTGCCCGTCCTACAAGAATCTTGACCAAGTGGCGTTTGTACTCGGCAGAGCCGCGCAAGTCGTCAATCGGCTCGACGTTGCGGCTCGCTTCCGCAGCGATTCGTTCGATCAATTCAGGTGTGAGTTTTTCTCCGCGCGCCATCGTTTCGCCCCTTCGCATCCGCACCGGCTTCGGCGACACCGCTCCGACCACCAGCCGAAGCTCGCGGCAGACACCGTTTTCCATGCTGGCTAACGCGGCAATTCCCGCGCAGGGTCGCTCTTCCGAAGAGCCGGTGGTGAATTTGATATAACTCCCACGGAGATCACTGGCCACCGGCGGAACAACCAACGCTGAGACCAGCTCGCCGGGCTGTAGCGCGGTCTCATAGCTGCCGCGCAAAAAATCCGCTACTTTTACTTCGCGTTCTCCGCTCCTGCTCATCAGCTCGACACCGGCGTCCAGCGCCAGGAGCGCCGTCGGCGGATCAGACTGATAGTCACCATGCGCAAGATTGCCGCCGATGGTGGCCATATTACGGATGCGGATGTTCGCTACCACATGGCACGCTTCGGCGAGCACCGGATAGTATTGCCGCACCAACGGCGACGATTCGACGTCGTAGATGGCGGCCAGGGCGCCGATGCGCAGCCCCTTTTGGCCATCGTAGGTAATGTCGCCGGCGGTTTTAATCTTTTTTAAATTGATCAGCGTTTTGGGGATGAATATGCCGTGTTTGATCAGCGTCAGAAGCGCCGTACCGCCGGCAATCACCTTGGCCTCCCCGTTGTCATTCAAGAGACCGCAAGCTTCTTCGAGAGTGCTTGGCTCCGCTAGTTCAAAATACCGCATGTGATTGGGTCTATCATCCCACTGCGCGAAAGATTCTACCGACGCAGCGCCATGCCGTCCACGGTGAAATTGGCCGGCAGTATGCTTGCTTCCTATCACACAACCAAAGCCTGTCAACAATAGTAAGTTGACCTGGGATGCCGCGGGGTGTATGAACCGCTTCGTAGACCCATCATGATCAAAGCGAGGAGCCATTGATGCTCAAGATCGACGCGGATGCGCATGTCTTGGAAACGGAAAAAACCTGGGAATACATGGAAGGGTCTGACCGTAAGTATCGACCGCAGGTCGTCGGTTCCACGGACGGCTCAACGAATGATGAGTATTGGCTGGTCGACGGCACGCTCCGACTCAAATCACGCAACGTCGGCAAAAACACGCCCATGGCTTCGCGAGAGTTGCGCGACCCGGGCGCGCGTTTGCAACACATGGACGAGCTCGGCGTAGATATCCAAGTGATATTCCCGACGATCTTTATTATTCCGCTGACGCCCCGGCCCGAAATCGAGCTGGCGCTATGCCGTAGCTATAACCGGTGGATGGCGGATATCTGGAAGCAGGCGAAAGAACGCTTGCGCTGGGTCGCCGTGCTGCCGCTGTTCAGCATGGATAAAGTGTTCGAGGAAGCAAAGTTCGCCAAAGAGAACGGCGCCTGCGGCATTTTTATGCGCGGCTCCGAACGCGATGTGCTGCTGAGTGATCCGTGTTTCTTTCCTCTCTACGGCGCGGCCGGCCAGTTGGATCTGCCGATCTGTATTCACTCCGCGACGGGAAGTCCTACCCTGTTCAACTACTACAAGTACGAAACCATCGGTTTCGCTAAGTTCAAATTGGTGATCGTCGGCGCGTTCCATAACCTGATCATGGACGGAATTCCGGAACGTTTTCCCAAGCTCAAAATCGCTTTCCTTGAAGTCAGCGCTCAGTGGCTACCCTACGTGCTCACTGATCTGGCCAAGCGCTATCACCTCCAAGGCAGAGAGCTGGACAAGAAGGAGCTGCTGCGCGCGAGCCGTTTCTATGTTGGCTGCGAGACCAGCGACGATCTGCCGTACATCATGCAAATAGCCGGGGAAGACAACTTGGTCGTCGGAACAGATTACGGCCACGCCGACAGCGCCACGGAGCTTGGAGCGCTCCAGGGCGTTCTGCAAGATAGACGGCTAAACTCCTCGGCCGCCAACAAAATCGTCAGCGAGAACGCCAGGGCGCTTTACGGACTTTGATGCGTCGTGGAGCTGTACGTCGCCAAAACTTAGGACTGTCACTGACCTAACATCTCGCGAGCATTCTAGTGAAAATTCTTGTCACCGGCGGACTGGGAAAAGTCGGTCAATACGTCGTTCGCGAGCTTGTGGATACCCGCGGCGGGCGCATAGCACACCAAGTGACGGTTTTGGATCGCACACCAGGTCCAGAGCGGAGCCCGGTCAAATATTTGATGGGCGACATCCAAGACCTCGGTCAAGTGATGGAAGCGGTCGCCGGTGCTGAAGCCGTGATTCATCTCGCCGCAATTCACAATCCCAACATCGCCACGACCAGTCTGACCTATCAAACTAATGTTAACGGCACGTTCAACGTCCATCACGCCGCCTTCCGTCTCGGGGTCAGGCGGGTCGTATCGGCTAGCAGCAATGCAGTCGTTGGCTGGAGCTATGACGACAATTTCGAGCCTGACTACCTGCCAATCGACGAAGCGCACCCGTTGCGGCCCACGGATGTCTATGGTTTGTCGAAAGAGATCGGCGAAGCTATCGCCCGCTCCTACGCGCGCAAAGGTTTAGAAACCGTAGTGCTTCGGCCGAGCGGTGTCGTGATACCCGAGGAGCTCGAACAAATGCAACAACAGGGAGGTCGGGAACCGAGCGGATTTTTCGCCTACAGCTACGTTGACGCGCGGGATCTGGCCTCGGCGTTTCGCTTGGCAGCCGAGCGGTCGATCGTCAGTGGAACCGTTCTGTTTGTCGTCGCCGACGATAGCACAGTGGCCGAACCTCTATGCGATCTTTACCCACGGCTGAGGCCGTCCATCGGCGGCAAAACCGATAGCTTAACGGGCAGCAAAGGCGCGTATTCCAACGCTCGGGCCAAAGAGTTACTCGGCTGGCAACCGGTCCATTCATGGCGCAATAGGGAGAGGCTGTTGTAAGGCGATTAGCAGTAGCAGCAGTGAATATCACTCGGACTCAAACTAACAGGGGGAAACCATGGCAGAGGTCAAAATCAACGCGCTGAAGAACGGCCCTTACGAAGTGGCGGGCGGAGCGAAACTGTTCGATCACCAGGGCAAGGAATATGTCGAAGATCAAATCGACCCGATCTATCTGTGCCGCTGCGGCCAGTCTAAGAACAAACCTTTCTGCGACGGCAGCCACGAAGACGCGGGCTTCAAAGCCGAAGAAACCGCCAAGTAGGCTACCTCCAACAAAGAGTGGGTCACGACGGGCAACTCCAGCAATCCAGGTTTCGCGTCAAGCTAGGTGCTGGCATAGGGGAGCGATAAACAAATCAGAACCTCATCGTAGACGCTTTACTTTTATAGAGGAGACCAACTCATGTTACAGGGAAAAATTGCTATCGTTACGGGCGGAGCCAAGGGAATCGGTCGTTACGCCGCGCACACGCTGGCTCAAGCGGGCGCAACCGTTGTTGTCGTCGATGTGGACATAGAACGGTTGCACAAGACTCTAGGCGAACTCCGGGACCTCAAACTCGAGGCGTTGGCCTTACCTTGCGACGTGCGTCAGGAGGACGCGGTGCGCCGCATGGTTCATGAAGTCGTCGATCGTTTCGGACAAATCGACGTTTTGGCCAACGTCGCAGGGATTGTGCCTCATTTTAATTGGGGTATTCCTCGTTGGCCCCGGGTGCGCTTCCTGAACAAGGACTTTTGGGACAGCGTCATTCAAACCAATCTCGGCGGCACCTTCCTGTGCACGAAGTACGTCGTCCCGTTTATGGAGGCGCGCGGTTCCGGAAATATTATCAACCTCTGGGGTGGCGGCAGAGCCGAGAACCACGGCGCCGCCGCCTACGTCGTCAGCAAAGACGCTATCCGAACCTTTACGCGTTTTGTCGCCGAAGAAGAGCGGGAATGGAACGTCTGTGTGGTCGCTTTCAGCCCGAAGCAAGCCATTGCCACCGAAGATGCGCCGGAAGAAGCGCGCAAGCGCCTCCCCGGTCCTGAATATCTGGGCAACGGCTTCGTGCTGGCGGCGCAGGCCGGCATGGAGCTCACCGGCAAGACAGTGGAACATCACGAGGGGAAACTCGTCGTCGCCGACTAATAAGCCGCGCATGGACGAAAATTTGGAGGCGTCGCTGTGCTCGCCGTGCTGCAATTTACCAAGATGCCATCGTTCAAGGTTCAACGTTCAAGGTCGGATGTGATTCAAACGTTGAACCTGGAACATTGAACTTTGAACCCCTGCTGTGCCATTCCTAACTTGACACCAAAGCTTACAATCGCATAACGTCCATTTCATATTTAACCCCTAAGGGAGCCAATCTATGTGGAAACAATTTAAAGTTATTGACGCCGACGCTCATATGCATGAGCCGGAGTATCTTTGGGATCGATATGTGGAATCGAAATACAAGGATCAGGTGCCCAAGGTCGCCTTCATGGATGGAGTCTTTATGATCTACGCGCCCGACGGAAAGTTTGTTCCCAAGGGCGAGATCCAGTCTCGACCGCCCGAGAGCGCCTGGGCGGTGTTGGAAAGCAAATATGGAGAAGCCTACCGGCAATGGTGGTCGTCGGAGATCCGGTTGAAGGATATGGATCGCTTCGGCTGGGATATTCAGGTATTGCTGCCCACCGGCAACAACGGCAATTTCGCCTATCGGGTCGCACTCAAAGATATCAATGTGGGGGCCGCGATGTGCCGCGCTTACAACAATTGGGCCCGCGATTATTGCAGCGCTGATGCCAAGCGCCTCAAGTTCGTCGCGGTACTACCGGGCTCCGACGTCGGTGAAATGGTCAAGGAAGCTCGCCGCGCGGTGGTCGAACTGGGCGCCGTGTCGGTCCGAAATCCTTTTCTGCCGGTGGGCAAATGGCTTCACGAGCCGGAATATGACGCGCTATGGAATCTGGCTTGTGAGCTCGACTTCCCCATCTCTGTTCACGGAGAATATCGTCAACGCCGGTTCCACCCCTTCCGGGAAATGGAAGGCGAAAGGCGCGAGGATCTCCAGTTGGCGCTACGCGGGTTGGATCATGCCCTCGGATTTCCCTGCGACAACATGACCACCCTCGGCCACTATATTTTCACCGGCATATTAGAGCGCTTCCCGAAGTTACGGCTCGGCATTCTGGAGTCCAACTCCGGTTGGCTGCCCTTCTGGCTCGGCAGAATGGATGACCATACCCACGGGCGTAATAGCGTGATGGGGAAATCTGATAAGCTGCGGTTGCTCCCGAGCGAGTATTTCATGCGTCAATGCATCATCGCCTGCGACAGCGACGAGCGGGCACTCAAGTATGTGGTCGATTACTTGCAGGGTGAGAACATCGTTTGGAACACCGATTACCCTCATCCGGACGCCATCGACCCGTCAAAAGCGCTCCCGGAGCTCGACGCTCAACCGATCCCCGACGAGGCCCGGCGCAAAATATTGTGGGATAACTCCGTCAAGCTCTTCGGGCCGCGGATACTGAACTGAC
>DAIRFP010000400.1:0-2950 GCA_036794995.1 Thermodesulfobacteriota bacterium
GGTGGTCCTCTGCCGCCGCGGTAGCCAGCGAAATCAACTCGAAACCCGGAACTCCCAAAGGAGGAGGTTAGCCATGGCATTAACACCAGATTGGCTTTCTAAGGCCCTGCTTGCTCTAGTGGCGCTCGGGACTTGCCTCTTTCCCACTCGAGTCTTTTCCCAAGCGCAGTTCTTTCAAGGCAAGACCATCACTATCGTTCAAGGCCGTGATCCGGGCGGCACAGGAGATATGCGGGTAAGAGCGATGATGCCCTTCTTACAGAAACATATTCCGGGAAATCCGACGATCGTTAACGAGTATATGCCCGGCGGAGGAAGCCGCAAGGCGGCAAATCACGTCTACAAATCAGTGCGCCCTGATGGGCTCACCATTGGCAACGTGGGCCTCGGCGTGGTTTCTTCCGCTGTACTTGGAGAGCCGGGAGTCACCTACGATCTCGATAAGTTTTTCTTTCTGGGTTCGCCCTTCAGCAGCCATCACGCGATCTTTGTAAGCCGGAAAGAGGCCGGGCTAAGCAACCTAGAAAAACTCCGAGCCGCCGAGGGAATCAGGATCGGCGGCCAATCCGTGGGGTTCTCTACCTACATCGAAGGCCGCCTATTCGCCTACATTCTCAGTCTCAAGGAGCCAAGGTTCGTTACGGGCTATGGTGGCGCTGAGTTAGACCCGGTCCTGATGCGTGGTGAGATTGACGCGCGGGCGACCAGCGCCGACACCGTGCTCCAACGGAACCCTGACTGGCTCGAAGGACGCTTGGTGGACTTTCACGCGATGATTGAAGTCCCTAAAGGCGAAAAGCATCCTCAATTCCCTAATGTGCCGGAGCTCGAGAGCCTTGCCAAATCCGAAAAGGATCGCAAGATCATGGTGATGCAGCGCGCCTTCAGGGTTGCCGGCCAGCCTTTCGTGCTTCCTCCCGGCACGCCCAAGGATCGTCTGGAGATTATTCAGGAAGCATTTCGCAGGACCTATAAGGATCCGGAATTTCACAAGGAATATAAAAAATTCACCGCCGACGATCCCACCCCGCTCATGCCTGATGCACATGAGAAAACGATCAGAGAGATTCCCCGCGATCCGGAGATCATCGCCATCTTCAAGCAGATTGCAGGCGCGGGACCGCTGCCGCCGCGGTAGCCGGGGAGGTTTTTCATGCCTATCATCACAATTTATCAAGGCGCGTCGGGCAGCGGCCAGGAATTGGCGGAAGCGGTTGCCGCCGGTTTGGGCTACCGCTGTGTGGGACGAACGGAGCTTTTGGAGGCGAGCCGGCGTTATCGAATTCCCGAAGCGAAGCTCAACGAGATCTTGGAAAAAGGTCCGCACTGGTGGGAGCGGTTGCTGCAAAACATGCGTCCCTACCGCATTGCTCTTCAAGGAGCCTTCTGTGAAGTTGCCGCGGACGGAAAGATCGTCTACCACGGCCACCTCGGTCACGAACTTTTGCCCAGCATCCGCCATGTGCTGAAAGTGCTGCTTACGGCTCCCCTGGAAGTCCGTATCAACCAGGTCAAAAGCCGTGAAAACTTAGGCCAAGGCGAAGCGCTCCGTTACATCCACGAGCTCGACAAGGCGCGCACCCGTCGGCTCATGTCGATGTTCGGCACGGACTGGCGGGATCCGAGCCGCTACGATGTGGTGCTCAATCTCGACCGGATGAACGTGGAATCAGCAAGCCGTCTCATCGTCGAGGCCGCGAAGCTCGAAGAGTATCAGCCTACGGTTTCTTCCGAGCGGGAATTCCAAGATCTTTCGCTCAGCGCGAGGGTGCATGCGGTGTTGATCACTTCACAGGAATTCCGCGGATCGATTCTCGATGTTCGCGCGGAAAATGGTCATGTCCAGGTTTCGGGAAATTTGCAATTTTGGGTGTCGGAAGAGCAAGTCGTCCGCGCGGTCGAAGGAATTCCCGGCGTGACCAAGGTAACAACCGACCTTGGCAATATCCCTCTTGGAGACAGCGGAGCGTGAAAAAGCGGTATTACTATAATAATAGAGGCTTTTCCGGGTTTAGTGTGAGGGAGTATTCACCAAGAGACCCAGACCGAAGTCCGTCATTCCCGCATGCTTTTAGCGGGAATCCAAGGGAGGTTCGGACTGGACCCCCGCTAGAGACACGATGAGCACGGGTAGCCGTCAGCTGCTGCGGAATAGTTTTTCTTTCTCTGCGCCCTCAGTGCCTCTGCGGTGAGCCACTCGGAAGGCTGAAGAACCTTAATAGAAGGGAATTCGATATGGAAATCTCGCTGTTCGACGCGGCATTAAATGGGTTCCTGAATCTACTTCATCTCAAAGTGTTCCTGGCCATGATGATTGGCGTCAGCATCGGCACGTTCACCGCGGTGGCGCCTCAAGGTTTGGGCATGCCCCTGGTCTACGCCATCGCGCTGCCTATTGTTATCAAGTGGGAACCCATCACCGGCATCGCGCTTTTGATTGGCGCCAGCTCCGTGAGCGCTATTTGCGCGGCCTATCTGCCGATCCTGTTTGGTATACCCGGGGGCTCCGGCTCCCAGGCCACCGTGCTGGACGGCTACCCGATGGGCAAGCGTGGCGAAGGGCGTCGCGCTCTAGGGGCGTCTTTCATGGCCGGCGGGATGGGCTGCCTGATCGGCACATTCACTCTTGCTCTAGCGATTCCCGCGGCCCGGCCGTTGATTTACCTGATGGGCTCACCCGAGCTTTTCGTCGTCATGCTCTGGGGATTGAGCATGGTGGCGGTTCTGGCCGGGCGGCGGCCCATCAAGGGACTCATCGCCGCTGCCTTTGGTCTGTTGCTCGCGACCGTCGGCCAACAGGCGCAAAGCGGTGTGATGCGGTTTGTCTTTGACCAACCGTATCTGCTCGATGGGATATCCATCAGTATCATCGCGCTGGCGCTGTTCGGTATTCCGTCGGCGATGGATCTGGCTCTGACCAAGCTTGGCGTCGAGCAACAGCCGGTGCCGC
>DAIRFP010000160.1:0-11711 GCA_036794995.1 Thermodesulfobacteriota bacterium
GATCCCCTACGGCACCATGGGACCGAACAGCAAGATCGCCATGGTCATGCGCCGCTACATGCACGAGTACGGCGCGACCCTCGATCACTTCGGCAAGATCGCCGTTGCGGGCCGTTATCATGCGAGCTTGAATCCCCTCGCCTATCTGAGAAAGCCGATCACCGTCGAAGATTACAAGAATTCGCGCCTGGTGGCTGATCCCGTGCGCCTGCTCGATTGCGTCATGCCGGCCAACGGCGGCCGGGCTTACATTCTGGCTTCGCCGGAAAGAGCCAAGACGCTCCGCAAGAAACCGATTTACCTCAAAGGATTCGGCGAGCGCAGCAATCCCTCTTACGGCCCGCGCGCGGGCTCGGACGCGCTGGTCATGGGCGTCAAAGACGCCGGCAAAGTCGCCATGGAAATGGCCGGCGTCAAGCACCACGAGATCAATTTTTTACAGCTCTACGACGACTACATCATCGTGGTGTACTTGCAGATCGAAGATCTCGGTTTTTGCGCCAAAGGCGATGTCGGTTTCTACGAACGTACCGACTTTACCTTCAAAGGCCAGCTGCCGATCCAGACCGGCGGCGGTATGATCAACGTCGGTCAGCCGTCCACCGCCGGGGGCACGCTGCATATCATCGAAGCGGTGCGCCAGTTGCGCGGCGAAGGCAGCGAACGCCAGGTACCGAACGCCAAGCTCGGTCTGGTCAGCGGCCTCGGCGTACTCCCCTACGGCAAAAATCTCGGCTGCTGCGCCGTGGCGGTGCTCGGCAACGAAGCGTGAAAAATTATGGCTGAAGCGGATCTAAGAAAACCTTTGCCGGCGATCACCAACGAAGCGAAACCGTTTTGGGACGCCGCGGCGCAGAACAAGCTCATCATGCAGCGCTGCGCCGATTGCGCCGCGTGGGTCTGGACGCCACGGCCATTGTGCAACGAGTGCGGCAGCGCCCACGTCGAGTGGACGCCTATGAGCGGCAAAGGCAACGTCTATTCCTTCACGGTCATTCGCCAGGTGGTCGGCCGCGCGGCTTCCAAGGCCTTCGAACCCGATGTTCCCTACGTCGTGGCCTGGATCGATCTCGAAGAAGGGCCGCGCATGATCAGCAACGTCGTCAGTTGTCCGGTGGAAGACGTCAAACTCGGCATGAAAGTTTCCGTTGTATTTGAGCAGCAATCGCCGGAGATTTGGCTGCCCAAGTTCAGGCCAACCGCATCCTGAGCTTTCCCGCGCGATTAACCCTAAATCCGACCGTATTTAAACCCGCGAGCCGTACAGCCGTAGACAATGGGGCGGTGCCTTGAGGGCGACCCCGCATCCCCCTGAGGGTGATGTTTCGTAGGCCGGGGCCTTAAGGCAACCTGCATGCTCGGATGCCCACGGCTTGCGGTCCCGCCGTCCTCGCTCACGCTGAGCGCAATTATTGTCGGATTGGGTTAATTTCCGTTGAAGATGAAATGGTAGCGAAGCCCGACGTGGTCGACGCCTTCGTTCTGCTTTCCCCCGAAAGCCTTTCCACCGGACATGTGATCCACGAAGAAAGAAATCCCTTGGTTTTTCCAGAAATAGGTGCCGACCTCGGCGAAGAGCCGCGGCAGGATGCGAGTACCGAATCCACAATCGTCGGTTTCATCGCAGCGCTCCTGGTTCTTGGTCAGCGGACCATTGTGAATGGCGGGGCCGATGCCTACAGAAAGAAACATGGTTTTGGTCAGATTGAAGGTTAACGCGTCCGTCCATTTGGTGGACAAACTGACCTCCCAATTGAGCGCGCCGTAAAGCTGGCTGGTTGCACCGTTGAAATTCGCCGTGGCGCCCACGACCGTATACGGCGAAAGAATCCACCGCCACCAGTTCCAACTGGGTCGATTGAACTGCAGTTCCCAGTTGGCATCGACGCCATTTTCTTTTTTGTCGCTTATGGGTCCCGTGTCATGAAGCCCTATACCGAACATGCTTTTACGCAGCAAAGGCGAGTCGGCCTTCGGTTGATCCGACTCCGCCGCTTCTTCCGCGGCGGCGGGTGGCGAGAATGTTAGACATAGCAAAAAAAACGACCAGACAACGATTTTAAAGTTCATTTAGCAATATAAAATACCATTAGCGCCTGCCCTTCTGCAAGTGAAATTGGCATTTCTCGCTCCCAAAAGCAGTTTATCGACAACTGTCTTTGCAGTTTCGAACTACTTTTTTGCTCCGAGATTCTGCAAATCAAACTTGCGGAGCTCTGCTAAGCTTTTAAAAATAAATCGGCGAGGCAATCGAAGGAACATTGTCCGCAGCGGAATCAGTTATTTCTTAGTCAACTCGTCGAGCAAGGTAAAATCATAAACCTGCTCGGGCCTGGGCGGTTCCTTAAGTCCCATATCCCGTTGATCGATATCAAACTCAAATTTGGTTGCTCCGGGTGTCGGCCTGCCGTCCAACGCCCATGCCGAGTGTGTGGCGTCGTAGATGTAAGCCGCGTCTTCCTGCGAAAGGGAGAACTGCTTCATGAGGACAGGCAGCACTCTTTCCTTTTGACCGGCTGTTACTCTGATGCATTCCAACGATGCCTGTATGGCCGAGCGGAAGAAGTCCCGTTTATTTTGCACGCTGATCACAGAAGCACCGAGGCCGCCTGTCGATAGTTCGATAACGTCTGCGGCTCGGGCGAGTACGCGGAAGCCCTGTTTCACGGCGCGAGCCGTCTCAAGACCGTTCAGTACCGCTGCCGGTACATTGCCGGCGGTGAGAGCCGCAAGGCGGGCCGTGCCGAGATTGAGGATCTTATATTCATCCGGCCGAAGCCCCTTGCGGCGCAGGAGCTCAGTGAGAATCACGTTGACGGTGGCCTGCGCGGTATAACCTCCCATCACTTTGCCCTTGAGCTGTTCGACATCAGTAAACTCTTTGGCGGCCACCAGGGCATGATCCGGACGGTTCAGGCCCACCAATATCACGCGCACAGGTACGCCACGAAGCGCAGCGCGTATCGTGGTTCCCGTGGCGGTATAAAAGTCCAAATCTCCAGTCAACAAAGCGGCAAGCGCCGCGCGTGGTTCCAACACCAAGATCTGCGGGTCAAAGCCGTAACTCTCAAAAATTCCCAGACTCTTGCCGACATAGAAATGAGTTGCGCCGATCGTATGGCTCGGCAGAGCGATTCTGAGCGGCCTGAGCTTCGGTTGCTGCTGGGCAGAAACCAAGCGAGGGAGCGAACCTAAGATGCCGGCAAGCAATATCAGCGCACAGATCGGCCGCAAGACTTGAAACATGGCGTCCTCCTCTTCGAGACTGCTGTTCTGCCCTCATACTCGCCCGTGAGTGGAGCTGTCAAGAATAGCGCCGTGCGGTCTGCGGGTTTCCGCTTGTCTTATTGTTCGGTAGTAGGCTAATGATTTTGCAACGCCACAGGATTAACGGAGGTTTTATGGAGGAGATCCGCATTGTCGATACGACACTGCGCGACGGCAACACTAGTCTTTGGGCGCATAACATGACCACCGGCATGATGCACCCGGTCCTGCGTCACATGGATCAAGCCGGTTTCGACGCCATGGAGTTTTTCGTCAGCGGCCGTTTCAAGAAAGTCGTGCGAGAGCAAAAAGATAATCCCTGGGACTGGGTGCGGTACGGCCAGAAGGAGGTAAAAAATACCCGCCTCCGCTACCACGGCGGACTCAGCAGTGGTTTTAGCCTGACGCCTGCTTGCATTCCGCGCTTGGTCATCGAGCGCGTCGTTCACTACGGCATCACCCTAACGCGACTCTCCGACCCGTGGAACAATTACGACCAGCTGAAGAAAGAGGTCGCGGAGTTGAGAAACCTCGGAATGGAGTCCGTTGTCAATCTGATTTACTCCATCTCGCCGCGCCACACGGACGAGTACTACGCGCGCAAAGCCCGTGAAGCGGCCGCCATGAAACCCTATCGTATTTGCTTCAAAGACGTGGGCGGCATGTTAACACCGGACCGAACCCGTTCTCTGGTCAAACTCATTCGGGAAAATGTCGGCGACACCACCCTTGAATTCCACGCGCACTGCAACAATGGACTGGCGCCCTTTAATGTCCTGGAAGCAGTCAAGGAAGGAATCCGGATCGTCCACACCTCCGTGCCGCCTTTGGCCAATGGATCGGCCCAACCTTCTGTATTCAACGTGGTACGAAACCTGAGAGCGCTCGGCTACAAACCTGCGGTAAACGAAAAAGTCCTCGAGCCGGTGGAGCAACATTTCTGTTGGATTGCGAAAAAGGAGGGGCTGCCCATCGGGGCACCGCGGGAATACGATGAGACCTGGTATCGCCACCAGGTCCCCGGCGGGATGATCTCTAACCTGCGCCACCAATTAAAAATGCTCGGCAAAGAAAACCAGATAGGAAGAGTATTGGAAGAGATAGTTCAGGTTCGAGCCGAGCTTGGCTATCCAATCATGGTCACGCCTTTCGCCCAGTTCGTCGGCAGCCAGGCCGCCATCAACGTGATGATCGGAGAGCGATACAAGGAAGTTACCGACCAGGTGATCCAATATACGCTGGGATTGTGGGGTGAGGAAGGCGCCGAACATATGGACCCGGAAGTCAAAGCAAAGATTCTCGACCGGCCTCGCGCGCGCGAGCTGGAAAACTTCGAAATACCTCAGGTCTCTCTCGACGACGTTAGAAAACAGTACGGCGGGCCCAATCTGTCGGATGAGGAGTTGCTCCTAAGATTTTACGCTGGGCCCGAATTCGTCGACGCGCTCAAGTCCGCTCCGCCAAGAAAAGAGTATCTCGATGCACGCCAGCCGCTGGTGAAGCTAGTGGAAGAACTGACGCGCAAAGGCGATCTCAGTCACGTCTATATTCAACGCGGGGACTTTTCTCTATCGGTGGGTCGAAGAAGCTAGAGAAATCTTTAATGATATTAAATAGTCAATAGCCATAGCAGAACTAATAAATGAGTTCTTGCTCTTTCTGTGTGTCGCTGCACTATGACCCTGCGCCCGTAATGCTAGGCCACCTCATTCGCCTTCTTGATTCGACATCGGTGGGAACGGTGCGGCACCGAGCCACTGATGGGATCAATGATATCGTTAGCGATAAGGAGATTGGCGTTCGAACCGCTCGGCCCGAATGGGTCATAGCCGGGAAGCCCCAGCGTCTCACAACTTTGCCACCAGCCGTACTGTGTCGTCACTACTGTGGGATGAAGAAGAGAATTAAATTTCGCCTTGAACCTGGCCGCGCTGTTGGCCGTTTCCAACACCACCCATTCTTCATTCTGAATCTTTAACGGAGCAGCGGTGTGTGGGTGAATCTCTAGAAATGGCTCCCGGGCCTGGCGCCGCAGGCGCGGGATGTTGCGGTGTTGCTGATCACAAAATTGCATCAACCTGGAGAAGGTAAGCACCAGGGGATATTTCTGGGACAAATCGGCGCCGCTGAATGAGCTTTCGGCTGGCGCCGGCAAAGGCGGGTAGCCTGCTTTGGCGAAGCTGGTCGAATAGATCTCCAGCTTGCGGGTTGGAGTGTGAAATCCGTGGGGCCGGCCTGTCTGGGCATCGATCTCCGCATACTTTCGGTAGCGGGTGCGCAGTTCGGCCCGCATGCCTATCGGCTGTTTTCTCAACTGTTCAACGGTGAGCCCCGAGGGTGCGAGTTGATAGTCGTAAGCCGCATCGATATCGCCGCCGAAGAAATGTTCGCCCAGTCCCATTCGCTCGGCCAGGTCAAAGATAATTCTCAGATCGGAGCGCGACTCATGTTGTGGCGCCACAGCGGACGGCCTCAGTTGGACCCAGTTGATGGTTTCCTCGGCGGTGGGAAATGAGGGCATGAGACCCTCGCGCTCCCAACAGGTAGAAGCGGGAAGCAACAGATCGGCAAAAGCGGCACTGGGATTGGCGAACATGTCTACGTGTACGTAGAAATCGATTGCTTCCAGGGCGGCCTTGCCGCGCAACGTATCCCCGTTGCCCAGCAACGGATCGCTGCCGAAAGTGATCAAGCCCTTCACCGGGTAGGGCTCCCCGGTCAGGATGGCGCGATAGACGTCGTAGGCTTGCACCCGTTTAGAGACAACCGCCGGACCCAGGGGTCGGTCGGCATAGCCCAGCCGTCGGGCTGCCGCTTCCGGGGACAGCAACTCGTCTCCGGTAATCGGTCTGGTAGCAGTGGTGGAAAAAATCACATTGCTTCCCCGCTGATCGAACTGACCCGTGAGGGCGTAGAAAATGCACACGGCGCGATTCATCTGCGCCGCGTTGGCGTGTTGTTCCAGTCCCGCCCAGCTGTAGTAGCAGGAAGGTTTTGCGCTGGTGAATATACGCACGGCATCGCGCACCTGGCGGGCCGGCACCCCGGTAAGCTCCTCCGAGCTTTCCGGCGCAAAGCGGGCGACTAACTCCGTGAGCTCTTGGAAGGCCGGCCGGCACTCGACAACTTTGCCACCGTCCAATGCTATCGCATGAGTGCCGGTGAGGGCGGGCATTACGCCATCTGCGGCGTAACCACGATCGACGCCATAGGCGACCAGAAGCTGGCGTCCGCTATCCCAAACGAAGAAGCTTTCCGGATCGCCCATCTGCGAGATGTCTCTCCCCGTGAGCAACTGCTGCGTGTCGTCGCGAACTAGAAAGGGCGCATTGGTCCACTCCCTGATGAAAGATTCGTCGTAAAGCTTTTCGTCGATTAGGACGTGGATCATCGCTAGCGCTAAAGTATCATCCGCGCCCGGGCGGACTTGCAGCCAAAGGTCCGCCTTTTCGACCACGGTCGACTTCCGCGGGTCAATGACAATGATCTTCGCGCCCCGCCCTTTCGCCTGGGTCACCCTCATGGCGGCGGCGGGCCAGGATACGTAGGGATTGAATCCCCACATTAGGATGCAGCGGGAGTGTTGATAATCCGGCGGCGGCGTGGCGACACCATAGCTGTAGCGGGAGCCCCATTCCCTATTCCAGTTGCAGATATGCGTGGCGGCCATCAAGTTGGGACTGCCGAAGGCGTTGGCGAGCCGCTCGACCCAGCGCGCCGAGTCGGAGGTGGCCCCCCCTGAAGGCGTTCCGAACCCGAATACCACCGCTTCGGGCCCATGCTTCGCTTTGAGGTCGAGGAAGCGGGAGGCGATCAAATTCATCGCGTCGTCCCAGGAGATGCGCGCCCATCCCGGGTTCGTCTCACCCTTGGAGCGGGTGCGGATCATGGGGTATTGAAGACGGTCGAGCGAGTAGACGATTTCGGGAGCGGCTGTGCCTTTGACGCAGATACAACCGTTGGGATGCTCGGGATCAGCGTTCACTTTCGTAAGTACGCCGTCATCTACCGTAGCCACCACGCCGCATCGGGAGATACACATGGCGCAATAGGTATGAATCTGCTCGACGGTCATAGAGGGCTCTACCGCTTGCCGTTAGCGCACACGGACCATGCCGATCAACGTTCAGACGCCTCAAGAACGGCCCGGCAAGACGTACCCGATCATTTCCGGTGCCATGTAAAGATGGATGACACGGCATAATTCCAAACTGTGCCAACAACAACCCCGGCTCCGCCCGCAAGCCACCAAGTATAGTCGCGTTGAAACACGAAGTTCGCAATGCCAACGTTGGCGATTATGCCGATGCCGCACACTAAGTAAAAGGTTAACAACCCAGTCAGAAATCTGCGACCGCGCAAGCGCATGTCACGGTAGGTTAAGATGTTGTTCAAGGCGAAATTGGTGGTCATTGCGGTCAAAGTGGCGACTCCTTGCGCCACGGGGAAATCAATAGCGAGCATTTTGAAAGCCATCGCCAAAGTCAGCAAGTGAACCCCGACTCCGCTCAGTCCCACCAGGGAAAAGAGTATGAATCGAGCAGGCACGATGTGACCGAGTTTTTTATCAACCAGGAGCAGCAGATATTCCCAGATCACCGCCGAGTCAACCTTGCTTTCGCCCGTCCTCCGTTCCCGAAACGTGTAAGGCACTTCGACAAAGCGCAACGGTTCCGGCGACGAGGCGAACAAGTCGAGCAGTATCTTATAACCCTCGCCGGACAGGCGCCTGACAATCCGATGGAAGGTATCGCGCC
The DNA here is from genome assembly GCA_036794995.1 of Thermodesulfobacteriota bacterium. Taxonomy (GTDB): domain Bacteria; phylum Desulfobacterota; class Binatia; order UBA9968; family UBA9968; genus DAIRFP01. The sequence goes on from DAIRFP010000160.1 coordinate 8,025, forward strand.
GAATCATGAAAAAACCGCTCATGGGATCCGTCAGCTGCACCGTCAGGACAGTCCGGCTCAGGAGGGTGGCGAACCGGCTGGCGGCGGCTCTTTGTCGATTCCAATCCCCGGTACTTCCGCCGGCGCAGTAGCGGCTGCCAACCACGATCTCTGTTTGGCTGTGCCGTATCCGGTCCAACATCGTCAATAGAATTGTCTCGTCATGCTGCAGGTCCGCATCCATCACAACGATCACCGGAGCGCTGCTGCCCAAGATGCCCTCAATAACGGCCCTGGAAAGCCCACGGCGACCGATCCGTTGGTGACAGCGAACGTAAGACTTCGATTGGGCTATCGCGCGCACGAAATCGGCCGTTCCGTCTGGAGAGTCATCATCAATAAAGATAATCTCCCATCTGACGTTGGTTAAGACTTGTTCTATGTTCTCAATCAATTGCTCCACATTGTCTCTTTCGTTATAAGTCGGGACGACGATCGAGAGCTCTAAAGGCCGATTCGCATCCGGCATCACATGAGCTGTTACCGTTGGCAGGGTCTGCTTCATAAATTAATAATTTGGAACTGTGTAATAGCTCACTGCCCCTGTTCCTACTCCGCAGCTCAGCTTAGGATGGTTGTCAATAAAACCCCGCCGAAATCTAACCAAAGAATCTCACGGTCAGAAAGCAGGCATGATCAAACCCATGCCTGATACTGCAACCCAAACACCCGTGATATACCACACGCGTGGTCGTACCCCGTCGATAAACCAAGCGCTAGGCAGCGCCCAAAAAGCCGGAAACGTCGGCTTCCTCAGCAGGACGCCAGTGTGATATCCATCTGATAGAACTTGAAAGTATTCTCCTCGCCGGCGCGATCCGCTGCCACAGACTGGTAGCGATCCAGGACATCGTTGATGAACACCGGCCGTTCGGCCTCGGGCAAACGCCGCGTCCATTCGACCAAGCCCACAGAGCAGAAAGCAAAGAACTCTGTTCGGGACTGAAAATCCCAGGCCTTGGCTTCCGTGTCCAGGTCAAGCACACGCAAACCGTTCCGTTCCGCCACGGCTCCGTATTGCTCCGGTGTCAGGTGAAGGTAAGGATCGTGGAACTCGCGAAAGTAAGCGATCCATCTCGACGACAGGCGGGTCTCTTCGACCACGGTTTCAAGACTCTTGCGTTCGCCGGCGGGGACCAAGCGCAGCACTGCCTGACCATCGGACGTCAGCGCCGATCGTATGCAGCGGAGAGCCGCATCCTGTTCGGGAATCCAGTGGAGCGCATTGAAAGAGATTACGAGATTGAATTCGTTTCTGAAGGCCAATCGACGAGCATCCGCCACTTCGAAGCGAAGATTGGGCCGGAACTCGGGACCGAAATGGCCGGAGGCAAAGGCAATCATGTCTTGTGACGCATCGACGCCTACCACTGTGCCCCGGGGGACGCGGGTGGCGACCTCGGCCGTGATTTTCCCGTCGCCGCATCCGACGTCGAGGACCCGCTCCGAGCCCTCCACCTGGAGCAGGGCGAGCACCTCCTCAGCCATCACCTGCTGAAGTCCCGATCGCCGCGCGTACGCGGCAGCATCCCATTCGGTCATAACCTTAGATCGATCCGTTGCGTCTTGCAGCGGACCTTGCCGCAGCGGAAGCTGCCCTTGTCAGTATGCGCATGGGTGAACCTCCACTACCGTCGTCGACCTCGAACCCGAGATCCTAGTTAAGCTTTGCCCGTCCAACGCGTTCGCAAAACCATAGCAATAATCAGTGCAACGAAAAAGATCCCTTGAGGATTGACCCGCGCTTACCGTACCACACGAGGGTTAATCGCCTCGGCGGACTGGCTTTCCCGCGCTTGTCTCTGTTGGTAGAGGAACACCGAGGCCGCCGACGCGCAGCAGACTCCGGCAAGCGCAATCGCGTTCGGCGTTCCGACAAAATGGGCGACGCTGCCGATGAATAACGTGCCGAAGGACCACAGTCCCTTATCCATGAAAAATAGGCTCAGTATCCGGCCCAATAAATGCGGCGGTGTTTCCAGTTGAATGATGGAATTGGCCACGGCGCGAATCGCGATATTACTAGCGCCGACGAGCATCAGCAACAACATCGATAAAGGCAGTGAACGACAGAAGGAAAATATGATCAACGAAAACGAAAAGGCGTAAACGCTCATGGCGACGAAATGGAGCCGGCGGCGAAGCTTGACTAGGGACGCGATGCTTAGGCCAGCCACCACCGCGCCGATGCCTGGAGCGGCCAATAGCAAGCCGAACGTCGAGGGTCCGGCATGCAGCACATCGGTGGCAAACACGGGCAGAAAGCGCGAATAGGGTGCCCCCAGCAAGGCGACCCCATAGCTCAGCAGAACAATTGAAAAGAGCCGTCGTTGGCCGCGTAGAAAATGGTAGCCTTCAAAGACTTCTTCCCAGAAGGGCGCTTCTTCGCTTGCTTTTGAGCTCAGCAATGGGAATTTCATGATCGCCAGCGTGCCGATGATCGCGAGAAAGCTCAGCGCGTTGACGAAGAGACAGCCGGCAACCCCGATGATACTGATCAACACACCGCCCAAAGACGGACCAAGGATTTTTGCCAGATTGGCCACCGAAGAGTTGAGAGCGATGGCGTTCATGAGATCTTCGCGGGGTACCAGATTGTTGATCAAGGAATAGCGGGCGGTTTGATTCACCGAATTCACCGTTCCCAAAAACAAGACCAGGGCGATGATGTGCCAAAACTGGATGGATTCAAAATAGACCAGCGCCCAAAAAACGAACGCCTGCAGCATGGCCAGGATCTGCGTGGAAACAAGCAACCGGCGCCGCTCCAGGCGGTCGACGATGGCGCCGCCGATGAGGCCAAGCAGAAGCCGAGGCACAGCCTGACAGAAACCAACAACGCCCAGCAAAAAAGGCGAACCGGTCATCGTCCAGACCAGCCAGCTTTGCGCCATGAGTTGGATAAAGTCGCCGACATGCGAAAGGCTGGTACCGAGAAACAGCAGACGGAATTGCCGGTGCCGGAGTGAGCTAAGCGTGCGCGTCAGATTCACCGACCCTCGCTCAAAGAGGGCCATTATTCAACCGCGCCGCTTGGGGCTACAGTGCACGGCTGATTCACATCCGTGGGGTAGTGAAGCGCGATGTAACAGGCCGGCACCTGATGCAGAATGGTCATTACGAGAGACCTAGAACCTGCGCAGCTCTTGCCGGGGACAAGACCGATAGCACAAGATTTCCTTACAGAGAGTCGGTTTGTACCCGGCATTGGTGTTGAATTATCTCATAACTGTACAAAAGAAGGAATTCTCGGAAGCGGAATCGCTCATACAACCAGACTTGCGTAACGTTGGCGATCACCCGGCCGGGACCAAAAGATCATCGAAGTCTTCTTCCGCCTTGAGATCCCGCTTCCCTACTTCCCGTAGCATCCACCCGACCGCTTTGTGAATCAAGTCTTCACTGTCAGAGAGGAGCACCCGTGCTACCTTCAGCGTTTCTCTAAACTCGCCACGTTTGACAAAATGGAATGTTGCCATGACGGCCATTGAAGAACCTCTGAGAGAATAAGGCCGTCTGTGGATCTGCTAATTTGGCTAATTCTTTTGGGATTCTTGCTACTATCATGTCATTGGGCAGCTAACGGATGGACGATTAGTTGCGGCCTCGCGTGTACCCCCCAAGTGTCGACCGGTGGACGCCCTCGCG
>DAIRFP010000161.1:0-2635 GCA_036794995.1 Thermodesulfobacteriota bacterium
GACGAAGTAAAGAAGTAAAAAAGATTTACGTGTGAGGGCGACCTCTATAAACGGCCTAACTTAACGCTTCAGACCGACGCTAAAAGCGCCGGCTGAGCTTTGCGTTAGGCGTCAGAGGATCAGCTTGAGCGTAGTTCTCAAATATGAGAACATACGTTCGTGACGTACTCCGTTGAATACTTCCATCCGAGGGTACTCGCTGAGATAGAGGGGTGGCCCTCGGATGTCCTTGCGGACTACGCGAGGCTCTTGGAGCTGCTCATGGAGCACGGTCCGAATCTGCGTCTTCCGCACTCGCGGGCGTTTGGTGACGGGCTATTTGAGCTCCGACCAAAGGGTCGTTCGGGCATCGGGAGAGCCTTCTACTGTTTTCTCCTCAACCGTCGAGTCGTTGTACTCCACGCCTTTGTGAAGAAGTCGCAGCAGACACCTGATCGAGAGCTGAAGTTGGCTCGTAAGCGGCTGAAAGAGGTAATCAATGGCTAATCTAAAGCACCAACCAGTTCCTCATGACCACAAGGCCTTTCTGCGAAAGGCGAGAAAGCGCCGAGGGTTTCAGGCGGCGTACGATGCTTTGGCCGTGGAGTATGCGATAGCGAACCAAATGCTTGCTGCACGCTCCCGCGCCGGGCTTACTCAAGAGGCAGTGGCAACTCGAATGGGTACTTCGAAGAGCACGGTGTCGCGCCTAGAGTCGGCGGGAAAGCACGCGCCGTCCTTATCGTCAATCAAGAGGTATGCCGAGGCTGTAGGGTGCAAGATCGAGATCAGGCTGGTTCCGCAGAGGTGAATCTGACGCCCAACTATTCGCTTCAGACCGATCGCTAAAAGCGCCGGCTGAGCGTAGCGTTAAGCGGCGCATTCGACCTCGATACGGAGGCTATTCATGGCAAAACGATCCAGCATCAAAGCCAGCGAGGAAGAGCTAAAAGCGTACTTCGCGGATCTAGCGGCTCAGAACTTGTGGCCGTTGTGGACCTTGAATCAGTCCAAGGAACCCAAAAGCAAGGCTGTGCCTTATATCTGGCACTGGAGAGACCTGCGTCCCCTAGCCATGCGCGCAGCGGAATTGGTGGGGACGAAGGAGGCCGAGCGGCGAGTGCTGATACTTTCTAACCCGGGTACACAGTGGGGTGCCGCCAACACGCTCTTCGCCAACATTCAGGTGGTGCTGCCAGGTGAAGTCGTCCGGTCCCATCGTCATACCAATGGCGCGCTTCGCTTCATTATCGAAGGCAAGACCGGTCATACCGTCGTCGATGGCCAGCGCTATCCTATGGTGCCTGGCGATCTTGTGATCACACCGAGCTGGAGCTGGCACGACCACGCGAACGAATCGGACGTTCCCATCCTTTGGCTCGACAGCTTGGATGCACCTCTGGTGCGTTTGCTGGAAGTTGGATTCCGAGAGGATTATCCCGACGAGATTCAGCCGCCTGGCGAGGGCAACGACAACTCGCAGGCAAGGTACAGCAGCGGCGGCCTGCGTCCTGCGTGGGAGCCTGCGCCGTCGACGCCTCATACACCCATGTGTCGCTACCCGCTGGAGCAGGCCAAAGCGGCGCTGGATCGGCTCGCTGCCGCCGAAGCGGGATCACCCTACGACGGCATCATCTTGGAGTACACAAACCCCGTGACGGGCGGACCCGTGATGCCCACCATTGGCTGCTACATCCAGCTACTGCGCCCGGGAGAGCACACCGAGTGCCATCGTCACACCTCGTGCGTTTGCTACCATGTGGTAGAGGGCTCAGGCTACACGGTGATCGACGGCCAGCGACTGGACTGGGAGGAAAAGGACGTTTTTTCCGTGCCTGCTTGGGCGTTTCACGAGCACGTGAACAGCAGCGACCGGCCGGCCATCGTTTTCAGCGTGACGGACATTCCAGTAAAGCGAGCGCTGGGTTACTATCGCGAGCAGGCGTCCCCGAGCGGGATGCAGTAATTTTCCTGTCATCATTTGGAAACGAGGGAGAACCAGCCTGTCAATGCCAAAAGGCGTGAAGAGACCAGGACGTCTAACAGTCCCGGGACTGAACATCCGCCTAACTATCCGCTTCAGACCGATCGCTTAACAGCGCCGGCTGAGCGTAGCGTTGGCACATCCCGCCTCGCATAAGTCGGGCCTTTCGTGTATATTTTGCACATGAGTACGACTCCCCTCAGCCGTGACGAGGCGATTCGGCGGCTGCAAACCGTTGAGTTCGAGATCCGGAACCTCGGTGTTCGTCGACTGGCGCTCTTCGGATCCGTGCTTCGCAACGAGGCGCGCCCCGACAGTGATGTTGATGTGCTTGTCGAGTTTACTCCGGCAGAAAAGACGTTCGATCGCTTCATGGCGCTGGCGGATCTGCTCGAAGACACTTTGGAACACCCTGTTGAAGTCGTAACCACCGAGTCACTCTCACCCTTTATCGGGCCGCACATCCTGGCCGAGGCAAGGGATGTCCTTCGAGCCGCGTGACTATCTGCGCCACATTCTCGTAGAAGTCGAGTACCTGCTCGATCAGAGTCAGGGGCTGAGCTTTGAGCGCTTCGCAGCGGATGAGACGCTGCGTCGTGCCTTTGTGCGCAGCTTGGAAGTCATCGGCGAAGCCGTGAAGAACCTACCCGAGGAGTTCCGCGCAGCGCATTC
>DAIRFP010000161.1:2735-11617 GCA_036794995.1 Thermodesulfobacteriota bacterium
CTGAACCGTAACATACAGAGGATCATTGATTCACAACAGGCCTAACCATCGGGTTGAGAAAGACGCGATGCGCGCTTCTCACCCGTGACGTTCGACAACTGGCGATAGTGCGCCTTAACTGTGGACTTCGAACAAATCAGCCGTTTCGAGCGGATCAATGTGGTTGGCACCTCCGGAAGTGGGAAGTCTACGTTCGCGCGAGAACTAGCCGAATTGCTCAATCTTCCATGCTACGAAATGGACCAACTGTTCTGGAAATCAGACTGGCACGAGTCATCTGAGGATGAATTGTTCCGAAAGGTGCACGAGGTGACTTCTCGACCAAGGTGGGTCCTTGATGGCAACTACACTCGAACGATACCAGTCAAGTGGAAACAAGTTCAGTTGGTGATATGGCTCGACCCGTCGTTCGTACGAACTGTGCTTCGAGTGACAAAACGGACGATCCACCGTTCACTCACGCAAAAAGAAATATGGCCTGGCACAGGTAATCGCGAATCTCTAAGGAAGGCGTTTCTGTCGAAAAATTCGATCATTTGGTGGGCTATCACTACTTATCGAAACAACAGAAAGAAGTACAGTTCCATGATATCCTCGCCAGCATACTCGCACATTTGCTTCATCCGATTGAACTCGCGAACCGGCGTCGCGTCCTTTCTCGAGGGCTTGCGGGACGTTGTCGAACAATCGCATGCACGGGAGCCAGCGCCGGGCCGGTTGCAAGTGGAGAGTCGTCACCGTCGGCCCGGTGATGCTTGACGTTAGGCAGCATGTACAGGTAGCGACCTCCGGATTGCAATTGTGTTAACGATTCATCGCGCCCAGATAGAGGACATCCCGGGAATCAAAGCTGTCCTCGCTGCAACTTGGGCTGATACCTATTCATCGTTGCTTTCGGAATCATCCATCGCGAGAGCGACGGCTGAATGGCATTCGCCAAAAGTTCTTGAATCCGAAATCAACCGGCCTTCAACCTTCCCCGGCATCGCCAAAAGCACTTCATGTGAAATTGTCGGGATGATAACGGCACATTCGCAGGGCGAGCTGTTGCTCATAGCTCGCCTATATGTACTTCCCAAGTATCAACGACAGGGCATTGGGAAAAGGCTGATGGAAGAAAGCTTCCGTGCGTTCCCTCAAACACGGCGAGTTCAACTAGACGTCGAAGAAGAGAACCCTAAGGGGAGGGCCTTCTACCGAAAACTCGGATTTAGGGAAATCCGCGTCAAAATCGATGATATCGCAGGTACAAAACTCAACTCAATCGTGTTGGAGAAGCACATTCAAAATGCTGCCTAACCCTCGTGTGCAGCCGAAGGTCCAAACGCTGCGCGTTTGGGTTCCTTGCTGCGTTCGGCCGCGGCTGAAGCGAAAATCTGTTTATTCAATTTATCCTACAGCGAGCTGCTTTGGATACACCGGTAGCGCGGGGTGATATCTACATATACCGCTCTCCCGGAGTTTGACAGAATTTTAATGTAGGTGATATCTCTCGCGCGATTGTTATAGGACACAATGTCGATTACGTGGAACGCACGGAGTGCCCTAACGCCCCATGTTTGGTACGTAGCAGACGATGAGATGCTGTGGGTGCAGAAGGAACGGATTGGAGTATCGCATGAATCTGACATAAGAGCAGACAAAGACGAAGGAGGAGTAGCATGCCAAGGCAAACAGTATCCTTACTTGTTTTCTCCTGTCTGGCGGTTTATAGCCTCGGGGTCGCGCGAGCTCAGGACCCGGCTATCATCGCTGCTGCTAAGAAAGAGGGCGAAGTATTTTTCTATACCGGTAAAAATCTCGCTACCATGCAGGGCGTCGCAAATGCCTTCGAAGCCAAGTATCCATTTCTGAAGGTGCGGATTACTAGAACCTCCGGTGAAAAGCTTATAAACAGAATCCGGACAGAACAGCTGGCCGGAAAGTTTCTCTTTGATGCCGTCTCGACGGCCCCCGCTCCAATCCTGGAATCTTTCAACGCGATTCAGCCCTATTGCTCTCCGGAAGCGAAGGCCTTTGCGTCTCAGTTCAGGCATCCCACCTGTATGTGGACAGGCATAGTCGGCAATTACTATGTTGTCGTGTACAACACGAAGATGGTCGCGAAAGAAGACGCCCCAAAAGATTGGAACGATCTGACCGAAGCGAATCGAAAGTCGAAGGGACAAATTGCCATAGACCCGGAAGAATATTCCTGGCTCGCAGGGATGGAGGGATATCTTGGCGAAGAGAGGACTCAAAAACTCATGAGCGGGCTCGCACGACAGGACATTAGATGGCAAAAGGGGCACAACAACATTGCAGATCTACTAGCGGCCGGAGAGTTTCCTTTCGCCCTTGGCTATGCCACCCGCACCGAGGAAATGCGCGCCAAGGGAGCGCCCGTGGACTGGGTGAAAACCACCAAGCCGATCGTTGTTGACCCGCATAATTTGGCTATGGCGGCACGGCCCGTGCACCCGAATGCCGCCAAGTTGTGGATAGATTTTTTACTTTCGAACGAAGGCCAAACGGTTCTTTTCAAGCATAAGGAAGCCGTATTCCGACCCGGAGTTATCCCGCAAGGCTCACCGCTAAACTCCGCGAAGCTAGAGCTAGCGACGGTTCCGGCAACAATTTTCGCCAAAACGACCTTTATGCATTATCAATCGAAATTCGATGAGCTATTTGGCCCCAGACGTTAGAGTGAGAATAGTGATGGAGACGTTAAAAAGATGAAGAATGGGTTCCTTGTTATGGACAGTGATTTCCACATGATGGAGCCAGATGATTTGTGGGAGAATTATTTGGAGGAAAAATGGAAAGCAAAGGCGCCGAAATTTCCTCCCAATCCTCTTTCCCCCTCAAGGAGCACAACGGTCGCTGTCAATAGCGGTAAAACCCCATCTTTTCATGCAGACCTCAAGGCGGTTCAGACGCGCAGCCACTTGAAAGCAAGAGCGCACGCGCGCAGTCCTCACTACGCTCGGGCGATTGAGCACGGCTTTGATCCTGAGACTCACGTCGAAGCCATGGATATTGAAGGCGTGGACGTCGGTGTCCTGTACAGTACGCGCGGTCGGCAAGTCCTCAGTCACGACGATTTGGAGCCTGCCTATGCTACGGCTCTCGCACGGGCATATAACAATTGGGCTCACGATTACTGCAGTTACAATCCAAAGCGCTTGAAGCTCGGTGCTCAGTTAGCTCTCCACGACGCGGAGTTGGCGGCTGAAGAGGCTCGTCGCGCAGTTGAAAAACTCGGGGCAGCCACCTTGGTGGCCAGTCCTCATCCTATTAACGGCCGTCATCTCCATGATGATTTTTTTGAACCGCTCTGGAACGAGATTGAACGGCTTGGGGTGCCGTTGGGTCTCCATCCCACAGGGGTCTCCTCGCTCCGCGACGATATTTCGAAGCGTTTCGTAGGACACCCCGCCAGTGGGCCGCTCGCGCATGCGGTCAGAAATCCGATCGAGAGCATGCTCGCCTATGCCAGTTTGGCGATGGGAGGTGTATTTGACAGACATCCAAAGCTTACGGTCGCTTTCCTTGAAAGCACGTGTGGGTGGCTTCCCTGGTGGCTTGAGCGCCTCGATGAGCAATGGGAGAAATTTGGCCCCGGCTGCGACGTAAATCTCTCAGCAAAACCAAGCGATTATTTTTTTCGTCAGTGTTACATTGCGACGGATCCTGACGAAGCGGGACTTAAAACATTTATTGATCAAATTGGCGATGATCGGATCGTTGTTTCGACCGATTATCCACATGACGACAGTCTTTTCCCACATGCGACGGAGTCCTTCCTCAATATCGAGGGAGTGACCCGCGATTCCAAACGCAAGATCCTTTGGGACAATTGTGCCGCGTTGTACAATATCCCAAATTTGAGCTGATGCACGAAAGCAATCTGCAAACACGACGAGGAGGACAGGTACCTGGCGAACAAGGCTGACTTCGAAAAGGGGCAGGAAATCCGAAAAAGACTCTTCAAGGAAAGGTAATTCTAGGTAGCCAACAACTCGTCGACGGGTAGTGGTCCGAACGCTACTGGTCTATACCCATCACTGCAAATCCGAGACTTCGGGCTGCGGTGCCAAGCTGAGAATCATGGGTCAACAAGAAATCCACATTTTCGATATTACGTATCGATAGCGCGGTCGCTAAATGAATCGCGTCCAGCGTGCCAACGACAGTAGGAAATGTTTCGCTTGCCCTCTGAAAAACGTGGGTTGTGACGGGGTGGATTGCGAAGGTTTCGTGAGTCAGCTGCACATCGCTTACCAGATCTGCGACTTCAACATCAGAGATTTCGTGAGTTAGCCGAAGCCGATCAATAGTTCTCAACGCTTCTACACGCCAAAGAGCGCTGCTATAGGCCTTGCTCCATTTGCCCCAAATTTCCAAGGGGTTTGGTTCATGTAGGAGAATGCGCAGGACGACTGAAGTATCGACGTAAACAATCATCGGCGCCGACGGTCGGCCAAAAGTGAGTTCACCCCGGACGCTGATGGTCTAAGCTTGATACCTTTTATTTTGCGCAGGTCTCTTACCGGGCGAGTCGGTTCGACAATTTCAGCCGACGGAGCGGTGACCGGCACGATTCGGGCGACTCGGTGTCGATGGGAGGTCACGACGACCTCCTGGCCGGACTTGACCAGATTAAGATAATGGCTGAGTTTTTCTTTCAAAGTAGCCACATTAACGATGTTCATGCCTAGATTATAACTATATTAGAGTCATATTATCAACGGCGCAAAGTAAGCAGAATGATGGGATTCTCAGTGAAGCAAGCGCGGGGATTCACTGATTGAGCAGGACGACGGCCGCCAGCCCTACCGCGAGTCCCAGGGTTTTCTGCCGCGACAATCGTTCCCGAAAGAACAACAGCGCCAGCAGCGCGCTGACCGCGACCACGCCCACACTGTAAATGGGAAAGAGTTGAGAGCTTTCCCAGCCCTGTAACGCCAACACTTTCAGCAGCGCATACACGGCGATGTAGTTGATCACGCCGAGAAATATGCCCGCCAGCACATGCCTCACGCTGAAATCGGCCGGCGAGATCAGCCCTTTTCCAAGTCCAATGACGACACTGGATAAAAAGGAAAAGACAAATCCGGACATCACGTAATAGTGATAGGTCGAGTTGTCGAGATAATGGGTCTGGAGGTATTTCAAAATCGAAAAATAGCAACCGAAGGTGACGAAAACCAGAATCGGTAAAAGTTGAAATAGACGTGACTGCAAAGCACCGGTGCCCCGATCCGGCGCCGTGCACAGGTAGAGCGCAAGCAGCGCCGTAATTAGACCGGCGATCTTTACTGCACCTAAGGAATCGCCGTAGAGCACGAAGGCCAGGAGCGACGGAATCGCCACGGACAAGCGGCTCGCGAGAGCCGCAATCGCTACGCCGGCCCGCTGCGTCGTGTGAGCGAGCAGGTAAAAGTTGACTGCCAGAAGGATTCCTTGAAATATGGCAAACCCGATCCAGGGCTGGGACATGAGTCCAGTCAAGTCGAGCGAGTTTCCCGCCAAGAACTGTCCGAGCAAAACACAAGTGATGTAGTTCGACGGAATCGCCCAAAAGAGGTTTACGCGCCAGATATCGAAGGCGCGAAAGATAACCGGGATGACTCCCGAGCCGAAGATGGCGAGTAATAGGAACAACATGTCTGTAATCCACTAGTGTCGATGACGGCTCGCCGTACAGTCACTGATGGTTCAAAGTTCCAAGTTCAAGGTTCAAGGTTTCCGGATTCGATTCGCCCGCTGTCTGTATGTGGGCCACTTATGGATACACACGTAGGTTTTATCATTTCCACTTCGGCGATGCTCAAGGTTCCCAGGAAGATGTTCCGGGGTTCGAAGAAGAAAGATTTCTCACATCGGTTCGAAATGACAGAAAGAAGAGTTGATGGAACGGACTCGAGGGTGAACCGAGGCTGAACGATCACCTCATCAACTGAAGCCGCTATCGTGCCGCCATGCGGCCACCTTCTACCGGAAGATCGATGCCGGTAATGAAGTTGGCCCATTGGGAAGAGAGAAACAAAACCGGTCCGACATAGTCGTCAAGCTCCCCTCGATTGCCCAGGGGCGCCGCGGTTAAATTGGCTCCCGACGCAGAGCCGCCCTGGGCGGTCTCGTTTCGGGCGCCTTGCTGATATTCGTATATGGTCGTCAGCCGGGTTGGCGTGAATCCAGGACTGACCGAATTTACGTTGATCTTGAACTGCGCCAGTTCTACCGCCATCTGTCTGGTGAGGTTGAGCACGCCACCTTTGGCGGCGCTGTACGCCGAACCACCGGGCATGCCGCGATGGCCGGCGATGGAAGCGATGTTGACGACCTTGCCACCGCCTTTGGCTTTCAATATCGGCACCACGTGCCGGGCGCAGATGTACATCCCTTTCAAGCAAATATCGACTACGAGATCCCATTCCCCAGGCTCCAGATCGACAATGCTCTTGGGTGGATAGATTTGGACGCCGGCCGCGTTGACCAGGACATCGATGGTGCCGAAATGCCTAACCACTTCGCCGACTGCCTTGGCGACCTGGTCATCCTGAGAGACATCCGCCGCCACGGCAATCGCTTTTACTTTCTCCGCAGGAAAGCTAGTGGCAGTGGCTTTCGCCTTGTCGAGGTTGAAGTCGAGGATCGCGAGGGAGGCTCCATGATCGGCAAAGCCGCGGGCGAACGCGCTTCCCAGGGCGCCACCGCCGCCGGTGATAACCACTACTTTGTCTCGGAGTCCGAAGTCGCGCATTGAGGTTTGGTTCCTCAGTTGCCCAGCACCTTCTTCATCCTCTCAATAACCTCCGGGGGCTGGGTCATGACTTCCTTGGCGAGACGGTCCAATTCTTCGCCGCCAACCGGTTCCAGTTCGTACCCTCTTTTTTCGGCTTCGGCTTTCAGCTCCGGATCCTTCAAGGCGCTCAGAAATGCTGCTCGGAGGACCTTCATCCGATCGGCGGGTATGCCCGCGGGGCCGACCATGGGTCGCCCGAAAACACCGGCGGCAAGAATCACGGTGGCGACCCGCCGCGGCTGTTCCGGCGTCTTGTACTGATCCATCATCTCGTAAATGGTGGGGGTATCCGGAAGACGAGCATCTCGCTTGCGGGCTGATTGCGCGATGCTTCTGACGAAGTTGTTTTTGCGCCACGTATGAAACGGCTCCCGCGCGAAGAATGATTCGATGGTCATGGCCCGGCAGTGAATCTCGCCCTTTTCCACCGCGAGATCGATGGGCCCGCCCCCTTGGTAGCCAAGCACAATGTTGAATTTGGCGCCGACCGTCTCTTCCAGCAGCCTTGGAAAGTAGAAGCCCGTGCCGGTGGCACCGCCGGAGCCGCATTTGGGCGGCTCGGAGGCTTTGCGAACGTCTTCGATAGTCTTGTAGGGACTGTCCGTGCGCATATAGAGTTGGTGCTCGCTCTGCGCCGGCGAGCCGATGAAACTGTATTTGGCCCAATCGTATTGAACTTCCTTACGTCCCACGAGCTGATCGAAGTATAGAGCGGGCGCGATCCAGCCGAGGGTAAGCCCATCCGGTTTGGCCACATTGGAAACGTAATTGGCCGCGATCATGGAACTGGCCCCCGGCATGTTCTGAATGATGAAATTAGGGTTGCCGGGAATATATTTGGTCATGTACTGGCCGATCAGCCGCGGCCACATGTCGTTGACGTCTCCGGCAGGATAGCCGGTCACGATTCTGATAGTCTTGCCCTGGTAGTAAGGCGTTTGGGCTTGGATGGTCACGACGGAGCTAAGCAAAAGTAGGAAAACGGTAAAGGGCAGTTTTTTCATGTCTCTCCTCCTCGGGCTCACAGATGAGCTACTTTGATCAACCGTACGCTACGCCCTCTTAGTACAAAGAAGCGGCTTCGGTCAATCGGATTCACCGATTGCTCTTTGGTACTTGACGCTTCAATGGCATTTCGACTAGCCTGCAGCAGGTTCAGTCTTTTAGGAGGCAAGGGAGGCGATTATGAAAACGGGACTTAAATTGGTTCTCATAATTTGTTGGGTCTTTCTGGGTTCGGTGGCGTCAGCTCAGGAGCTGGGCCCAGGGTTTCACAAGATCAAGGACGGTATCTACACTTTTGCTCCCGACGCGACCACCACGACGTGTAGCTTCGTCGTCACCCAGGAAGGCGTCGTGATGATCGATAGCTGCAGCAGCCCGTTGGACTCCCGCAAGATGCTCGCCGCCATCAGAAAAGTTACCGATAAGCCGATCCTGTTTTTGATCGATACGGAGACCCACGGCGACCATACCGCGAATCATTTTGTTTTTTCGCCGCCCGCTACGGTCATCAACCACGAAGGCGCCGGAGCAGCGATGGGAAAGGAATACTCTCCCAAACGCGCCGAAACCCTCGCGGCCAAGTCTCCGGAACTGCGCGAGGCTGTGCAAGGATCTAAATTGATCGTGCCGCATATCGAGTATAAGGACCGGATGACTATCCATCTCGGCGAGCGTACCTTCGAACTGATCTATCTCAAAAACGTTCACAGCGAGGCGGACACGGCGATCTGGTTGCCGAAGGAGCGCGTGTTGTTTGCGACTGCGGCGGCTGTTGTAAGAGGGTTGCAAAATCTTCGGCCGTCGGTTGTGATCGCTGACGTGCTGGCCAGCTACAAGCTAATGAAAGCATTGAACCCGGAAGTTGTGGTTACCGGCCACGGTCCGGTGACCACGACGAAAACCTTCGACGAGTACGAAGGTTTTTACACCTTGCTGCTCAAGCGGGTGGGCGATATGGCGGCGCAGGGGAAATCTCTCGATGAAATCAAAAAGGAACTTAAGATGCCGGAATTCGCAGACTGGCATGACCAAGCGCGTTTGCGCGCAAACATCGACGCGGCGTGGAAGGTTGTCAATAAATAGGCTA
>DAIRFP010000162.1:0-11554 GCA_036794995.1 Thermodesulfobacteriota bacterium
CCCGCTAAATGCATGCGGGAATGACGTACTCTGGCAATGCTACCAACCACCACTACGCAGCAAGCTGCGGGGAATTGACCCGCAGCGATTAAAAAATCTGGCTTAAGGCAACGGTTCGCCGGAATCCGCGCCGGGAGCGTATGCATTTCTAATATACTGAAACATCATGCGCTGGGTGTTGAAGAACGAACCATTGATCTCGATGGCAGACCGCATCACCTGAGTAAACTTGTCGGGCTCTTTGTAGAAAAGCGGGAGAATGATTTGCTCGAACTTGTGATATAAGGAAGCTACTTCGTTTTCCAAATCGCCATCGCCGTGATGGGCTTCGCCGATGGACCAGCCGGTCACGCCTTCAATGTGACCTTCAATCCACCAGCCATCCAGGACGCTAAAACTCGGCACTCCATTCAGGGCGGCTTTCATGCCGCTGGTGCCAGATGCTTCCTGGGGTCGAAGCGGCGTATTCAGCCACACATCGACACCGGAACAAATTAGCTTTCCCAGCGCCATGTCATAATTCTCCAAATAGACAACACGAACCTGGTCCCCCAGCCGAGCCGCCGCCTCGAAGATGCGGCGTATGATCGCTTTACCGGCTTCGTCTCGTGGATGGGCTTTGCCGGCGTAGATCAATTGCAACGGCCCGATATTCTGCGCTATCGCTTTTAGGCGGTCGATGTCCGTAAAAAGCAGATCGGCCCGTTTATAGGCCGTGGCGCGCCGGGCAAAGCCGAGCGTGAAAACGGACTCATCGAGCTGAACTCCCGTGAGCCAGCGCACTTGCTGGAACAGTTCTTTCTTCGCCTGTGTGTGGGCCTGGTGTATCTCGTGCAGCGGAATGCCGATCACATACCGGAGATAGCAGTTATCGCGGCGCCATTCCGGTATCACGCGATCATACAGAGCGCAAAACGGCGCCGACGTCCAGGCGACGGCGTGGACCCCGTTAGTGATCGCATCCATATCGTAGTTAGGAAACATGCTGCGTGAAACCTCTCCGTGACGCATCGAGACTCCATTCACATAACGGGAAAACCGAAGCGCCAGTTCGGTCATGTTAAGATCGCTTTGCATCACCTGCAACTGACTAAGAAGCGCGGCACGTCGCTCGCCCAGCACTTGGCGAATCAGGCTCGCAGGGAAACGGTCGTGGCCCGCCGGCACCGGCGTGTGGGTTGTGAAAACGCATCGTTGGCGCACGGCTTCGATCTCGGTGTCGGAAATATTCTGCCTGGGTTGCACATCCGCCCCCTCCTCCAAGAGAGCCACGGTGATGAGCGCCGAGTGTCCCTCGTTCATGTGAAAGACGCGCACCCGCGAATATCCGAGGGCCCGGAGCATCGCCAAACCGCCATACCCCAGAATCGTTTCCTGACACAACCGATAGTGCTCATCACCGCCATAAAGATGATCGGTAAGAACTCGATCTTGTGGATCATTGCCGTCCAGATCCGTGTCGAGAAACAACAGCGGCACTGTATGTCCGGTGATGCCGCGAAAGGGATACTTCCAGGCGCGAACTGTGACGTTGCGTTCTTCGATGGCCACCGATACGCGCTCGGGCAAAGCTTCAAGACGATTCTCCGGCGACCACTTGGAGGGGCTCTCCAACTGATTGCCTCGGGCATCGAGCCGCTGGTCGAAGTAGCCCTTACGGTGAAGCAGGGAAACTGCCACGATCGGCACCCCAAGATCCGCCGCTGAGCGCAACATGTCGCCAGCCAAAATACCCAGTCCACCGCTATAAGTAGGGATCTCCGAATCGATCGCTACGTCCATCGATAAATAGGCAATGGTACCGGCCACTAAAAGAGGAGGTGATGGATTCATAACCACTTGTAATATTGAATTGATCTTTCAGTTAGGGATTTGAAGCCATGAATGCAGGATTGATACTTGCAGTAGCGCTAATGGGCCTTGAGTGTAACACACACCGGCGATCCCATCAATTAATGATTGGGTCGGCGGGAGATGTGCCCATCGCGGCTTAGTGCTGGTTTTTCTAAACGGCAAACCGGCGGGGGTTCACCGCAAATTGAAGGCGCTGTAGAGATTTCGCCACGAGCCATGTTCAGCCAAGGTACGCAGGGCGATGATCGTCGGCGGCATCATCGGGAATTGGCCGGCTGCCGATTCTTCCAGTGCGAATTTCGGCGTCACCCAGAGACTCTCAGAAACCTCCTCGGATGACTTCAGTGGAGTCTGATTAGGCGGCAGCGCAGCCAAGTAAAACCGGGTATCAAAACGGACCGGGTACTTTTCCGGCGTAATTCTGTGAAAAAGATAGGTCAGTCGCCCCAAATCGCAGAACAGCCGTTCGGATTCCAACAACTGAGACAAATGGAGCGAACCGTTGGATAAAACCCCCCGCATCTTCCCCAACCTCTCTGCGAGGCCCGCTCGCGAGGAGTCGGGAATCTCGTTATTCTCGTCGACGAAGAAATGAATTCCCGTTTCTTCGAAAAGTTCTCTTACGGCGGCAACCCAATGGCCTAGACTCACCGCAGCACCAAGATCGGCACCGAGGATTCTCTGGGCATCCAACCGAGTTAGGCCACGGCAAAGAGACAACATTTCCTCTGAACAGTCTTCATTTTCTACTCCTCCCCCTGGAAAGACCAAAAAGCCTCCGAGGAATTGCATCTCGGCGTGGCGTCTTGTCATGAGAACTTCGAAGCCGCCATCGGGGTCAGGCCGAACGATCACAATGGTCGACGCTTTGTTCGGAACAGCGACTTCATTCATAGGCTCCTCCGGGGCACAATGTCTATCGCTTTCAAATGAGACTAAGCTTCAACGCTTACAACAATCCTTTTGGGAATCTGCATTGACGGCTGTTCTTACGGATGGGCTACCGATGTGAATATGAGCTCCGGTGGCAGCTCCCGAAACGGCGCCCCTAAATGCGATAAAAGGGATCCCCGCCTGACGCAGATACGAAAGCAGTGATCGACCTTCGCCGCTGTCGGGGTGAAGCGCCACATCGATGGCATTTCGATGATCGAACCTGAGCCGGTCATGGGTTGCCGTTTGACCGAAGGCACTCACCGGTAGAGCCCGCCCGAATGCCTGCGCAAAAAACTTTTCAACTTTCGGCGCATCCGTCAGAGACCATGACGCGCTGCCGTTAAAGCGGAGCAAGGTCCCGGTCTCGCTATAACCGTCCAGGGCCAGGCCCGGCAGCCGGAGCAACTCGTCACGCATGGACGCTTCTGTTATGGCAATGTCAGACTCCATTAGCCATCGCTTATCCTCTTCGACTCGGACCATCGCCTCAGCCAGAGCCCGCTCCACCTGGTTGAGTTCAGCACGGGAAATTAGCCCCTGGCTATAGAACTCGCGGCGCCGGTGATATTCAATCGTGAGTCTAGCCTGCTCCTCTTCATGTAGGGCAAGGAGCTTTCCCGCGCTGACACGAGATTCTTTCATCTTCTGGATCACGTCGGCGCGCAACCGAGCAAGCTCCGCATCGGCGGCTCCCGCTTTTCGAGACGGCGCCGACAGCCTTGCTGATGGTTTGTGCTTCTCTTGGCTCTTCCCATCCATTGGCAATAGCAACAGAGCACAAACCGCAACTGCCGGGTGGAGGTATTTTTGGATTGTCATTCGCCTGGCACCACCGATATACACACCGTGAGCAAAAGTCTAAGGACTAAAACAGGAACGGTCAAGCGCCCCTTGCCTTCCCGGTTTTAGTCCGTTGGACTATGTTGAGCTGATTAGTCGAGCTGCATGTGCAAATACTCGAGCGACTGCTTGCGGATCTGATCTTGTTGCTTCACGTCACTTTTGTGATTTTTACGGTCCTCGGCGCGCTCTTGGCCATGAGATGGCGTGGTCTTCTTTGGATTCATGTTCCCGCCGTCATTTGGGCGGCGAGCGTCGAATTTTTCGGCTGGATATGTCCTTTGACACCGCTTGAGAACTGGCTTCGCGACCGCGCCGGCGACGGCGGTTATTCCGCCGATTTTATCGCACACTATATGGTTCCGGTCCTTTACCCTGAGGGGCTCACTCGCGAAGTACAGATTGCGCTCGGTGTTTTCGTTTTGTTGATCAATCTAGTCATCTACGGCTGGATCTTTCGGCATCGGACAAGAGCTGGAAATTCCTGAATCCAACATGGACGTTGAGGCGGGCCGCGTTGCCTAAACACACTTTAGCTGGCGGCAAACCCCATGAAGAGACTTATCGAGCTTCGACCAGCTCGGCGCGAGCGACTCTTTCGCGTCAGGAAATTTTTATGGTATGGTCCGGGCGATTCGAAGACCGTAAACCAAGGAGGGTAGTTGGAATGCATCCAGTTGTCGGTGGTTTCTCCAAATTCTCATCGTGTGCCGTGGCGGCTAATTGTCTGGCCCGTATGGCCCCAAGGTCGATCCTCTATCTTATCTTGTTATCGCTGGTTTGGACGACAAGGGGGGCGACAGCGGAGCGTTTTTTCATCAGCATTCCGGGACCAACATTGAGCTACGCTCCGCTTTATTACGGGCAGGAAAAGGGTTTTTTTCTCCAGGAGGGGTTGGACCTGCATGTCTTGGTCGTTCGGGGCATCATCGGTGTCAGCAGCCTGATGTCCGGCGAGATCGACGTGACCTGCCATGCGGGAAGCGGTTTTTCAGCGACCCTTCGGGGGATCCCAATTAAGATCATTTCGGTGACCCGGGATCGTCCGATTCACGAACTTATCGTGGGTCCGGCGGTCAGCTCTTCGGCGGACCTGAAGGGAAAGGCCATCGCCGTCGGTTCTTTAGAGGGTACCGCCGCGGTCATGACGCGCCGCATCCTCCAAGCCAAGGGTCTCGATCCACAGAAGGATGTCACACTGTTAAGCATGGATACCCCCGCCAGGCTCCAGTCCCTGATGAGCGGCAAAGTCGCGGGTGGAATGATGACCCCACCCTCGACCTATCTAGCGATGGATCAAGGCTACCAGGTTTTTGGCCGCGGCCGCGACTATATGCGGTTTTTGCAAACCGGTGTGGTTGCCACCGACAGCCACATTAAACAAAAGCGCGAGCAGCTGGTGCGCTTTTTACGCGCCTGGAACCGGTCACTAAAATTCTACCAGGACAATCCCGAGGTCATGCTTCCCTACATTCAAAAAAAACTCGGCGTAAAAGATGCGCAATTAGCTCGGCGGATGGTTGATGACGATGCCCCTTATATTCTACCCGGCGGCCGTCTGAGCCCGGACGCGATGAAAGAGATCATTGAGATCGGCAGGGAAGCTTTGAAAATCAAAGAGCCTATATCGCCGGATCGAGTTTTTGATTTTTCGTTGGCCACTGAAGCGCTCAAGCGATAACCGGTTGCGTGCGGCGGCTCATGCATGGGCTTCCGCCCAATTCGTCCCCGTATGGATGTCCACGGCGAGGCCGCAGTCCAGCTCCACAGCCTTGACCATCTCCGTTTCGATCAGCCCCCGAGCACGCGCCAGCTTGTCCGTGGGCACCTCAAACACGAGCTCGTCGTGGACGGTTAGGAGCATGTTAGCCACGGGCGTCTCGCGCAGGAGGGCATCGACGCCGATCATCGCTTTTTTGATGATATCTGCGGCGCTTCCTTGAATCGGCGCGTTGAGTGCCATGCGCTCGCCCAACGCCCGCAGCCGATAATTTGCCGACTGCAATTCCGGCAAATAGCGGCGGCGGCCGAACATGGTCGTCGTGAAGCCCTCGATCTTCGCCTTCTCGACTTGAGCTGCGAGATACGTCTTCACTTTGGGAAATTGAGCGTAGTAGGCGTCGATAAAGCTCGCCGCCTCATCGATCTCGATGGCGAGCCGTTGGGAGACCCCAAAAGCGGACATCCCGTAAGCGATTCCGTAAGAGAACTGCTTAACGTGGTTTCGCATCTGCGGCGTGACCGCAGTCAAATCCACGCCATAGACCTTGGCAGCGATGGTTGCATGAAAGTCATGCCCCTGGGCGAAGGCTTGCAGAAACGCCTCGTCCTGTGAAAGGTGGGCGAGCACACGAAGTTCGATCTGCGAGTAATCGGCGGAAACCAGAACGTGATCGGAGGGCGCGATAAAAGCGCGCCGGATCCGGCGACCCATATCGCCTCGAATCGGGATGTTCTGTAAGTTCGGCGCCGTCGACGACAGCCGGCCAGTGGCGGCCGTCGTCTGCTCGTAAGTGGTATGGATTCGACTCGTCTTGGGGTCGATGAGCGCCAGCAGCATTTCGGTAAACCCGGTCTTGAGCTTTGACACTTCCCGGTATTCGAGCAGTGAAGCGACGATCGGATGAATGCCGGCGAGCTTCTCCAACTCCGCAGCGTCGGTGGAGTAGCCGGTCTTGATTTTCCTGGTTTTGGGCAGCCGCAGCTTATCAAAGAGAATACGCTGGAGCTGCGGTTGAGAGTTCACCTTGAAGCTTTCGCCTGCGAGCTGCTGAATGGTGTCCTCGAGGGTGGTCATTTTGATGCCAAAGTCCGTGTTGAGTTTTTCGAGATAGTCGCGGTCGATGAGAATGCCGCTATGCTCCATGCGCGCGAGCACCTGAACCAGAGGGAACTCCAGAGTGCTGGCCAGCTCCCAGATCCCTTGATTTTGGAGTTGCTCTTGCAAGGCCGGCACGAGGGCGTGAACCGCCACCGCTTCCCGGGCCACCCGACGTTTTTCGTCCGCGTCGAAAGCCAGACTAGCCTGTTCTCCTGCTTGCGCCTGGCGCTCGTTTTGATCCAGGGAAATCCCGAGATAACGGTTCACCATGTCTCCTATTGTATACCCCGGCGCCGAGCCCGGCTCGAGGAGATAGGCGGCGATCTTTGTGTCGCAATACAGCCCCTGAATTTCCGCCCCTGCGGCGAGGGCCGAGCGATAGAGCGGCTTGGCGTCGTGGGCAACCTTCTGCCGGTTGGGATCGTTAAGAAATCCACCGAGCCGCTGCATCCCCGATGAGAAAGGCAGAATGCGCGCTTCGCCCGGTCCGTCGCAGAGCGCAAGCCAGTCCTCGTTCCAAGCGAGCGCAACGACCTCACCCGGTCGCAGATCGGCTTCGCCAACGAGCTCCGAGATCGATCCAACTTCGAGCGTAGGCGAAGCCACCGCATCGTGAATTTTGAGCTCCTTCAAGCGCTCGTGCAGAGTACGAAACTCAAGCGAGGTGAAAAGTTTGCGGACTGCTTCGCCATCCCAAGCCTCAAGCCGAGTACTTTCAGGGTCGATATCCAGCGGCACGTCGTCGAGCAAGCGCCCAAGCTCCTTATTGATACGCACCTGGTTTGCCCGCTCTTTGAGGGCGTCGCGGAGTTTGGGCGTGAGCTCGTCGGCATGGGCGATGACTTGCTCAATGTCGCCGTATTTATTGACGAGCTGCGCGGCGGTTTTGTCGCCGATACCCGGAACGCCGGGCAAATTGTCTGAGGTCTCGCCTTTAAGCGCCACGAAGTCAATCCATTGCTCCGGCCTGACGCCGTAGCGCTCAAGCACCACGGCTTCATCGTAACGGATAACATCGGAAATCCCCCGGCGAGTCATGATCACGGCGACGCCGTCGCGGACGAGCTGGAGAATATCCCGGTCCCCGGTAACGATCATAACCTCATTTCCTGATAGCCTAAATTGCTTCGTCAGGGTCGCCAGGAGATCGTCGGCTTCGTAGCCTTCGAGTTCGACCATCGGGATCCGCAAGCACCCGAGCACCTCGCGGATCAATGGCAGCTGTTGCCGAAACGTGTCCGGTGTCTCGGCCCGTCCGGCCTTATATTCTGCGTAGCGATCGAGGCGGAATTTTGGCGATCCTTTATCAAAACATACAACCACGGCATCCGGCCGTTCGTCTCCCAGGAGTTTGATCAGCATCGCGGTGAAACCATAGACGGCATTGGTGATCTGTCCGGATGAAGTGACGAGCGTATCGGGCAAGGCAAAGAAGGCTCGAAACGCCAACGAGTGACCGTCGAGCAGTATTACCTTTCGGGCTTGCCCTTTTGCGACTGTTGGCGTGCTACGATTGGAGGTAACGGGCTTTTTCGTGCTCACGTTTTCCAGTCTACCCGTTGGTCGGGCCGCCAGCAACCATGGCGGATGGCTCGCCGTGACCTGACACCGACATTTCGGATTCGAACGAGAGCGGTCCGGAGTAATTGGCTTCGCCGTAACAGCACACGTATGTTCAAATCACGGCGGCGGAGCGTGGGTGAACGGTAACAGCGAGGCTTTCACTAAGAAGCTCAATCGACATGTCGCCGGGATACCAAGCTTCCACAAAGGGAATGAAAAGCTCCTTGCCGCCGACCTCCCGACAGGCATGCTTCCAGGAAATCAGCGACGGCCATGCACTCTCAGCGACGAACAAGAATACGTAGGTATGCTCGCTACGAAAGTTTCTGAAAAGCCAATAGCCGGTTAATGCATTCTTGATGTCCGACTCGGAGCCGTTACTCAGGTCATAGACGCTCACCCAACCGCGGTTACGACCGTAACAAATCGCCGATTGACCCGGACTGAAGAAGAACTCTGTTTGCTGCTTGCTATACATCCACCCACAGCGACAAATATCGTCAAACGATTCCTCCGTCGTCACGTGAAAAACGCGTCCACGGAGTAGAGGAAGGATAACCCTTTCTAGCTCGGAATGGCGGCATGCGATTTTTTGCGGCGTTAAGTCCACGGTCAAAACCAAACTCGATCGAGAGTTCCGCTGCAACCGCCGCAAACTGCATGCCAGCCGAGAGATAACCGAATTGGCGGGGTTTCTCTTCGAACAACACGACAAAAGTTCTCATCCAAGTAAAAAATACCGCAGCAGTCGCAGGATAACTCCTCCACTGCGGTTGTCTGGGAATGTTTCCTTCACGCACATGCCACTTATAGGCGGTGCGCTTTCTACTATTGGGAGAAGGGGATTCCCTGACAGATCACCAGAGATTTATTTGTAGACCGCTAAGTTCGAAGCTTGTGTCAGCGATCTAAACCGCTGCAGCAAAGGGGCACAGAAGCGATGGCAAGAGACTTTCGATTTCGCGCCGCCGCGAGGCACTGTCAGCTTACGCAGACAAATCCGTTCCTTGATCCAGCAGCACCTTTAGCATGACGCCGGCGCCGCATTGTTTTGATACTGCCTCTGGGTCGAAGCGACCGTCCGCGACATATTTTCCCTTCTCGTACAGGTTGGAAAAACTCCATAGATAGGGCGTCGCTTTGCCCATTTTCCGATAACCAAAACCATTGTACTTTTCCAACAGGTAGAGCATGTGCGGGACGGACCAGTCCGTCACCGTGTTAAGTCCCGCGCCATTGAGCGCGTCGATGGCGCTATTTTCCCAGGAATAGGGCGGCGCTCCCGTTTGCGGTTGACCCGCCGGAACGTGCTTGGTACGGCTGGTTATCGGATCGCCGTTGTGGAGATGACAAGCGAAGTTGAAGCCGCACTCCATGGCGTGAATCACTCCAACCATAGCCCACGGCATGCGATTGAGGCTCAAGCCCACGTCCCGATACTTGGACTGATTTTTTAAAAGCTGCGTAGTATGCCACTTTGCCTTATCCTTAAACTCATCTCGTATAACGATAGCTCTAAACCAGGCATCGAGCTCCGCTCGTACTGCCGCAAAGCTCAGACTAGTGCCAGTGGGCGGCGCGGTGATATTACCGGCGCCGCCGCTTGTCGGCGTTTGCACACCGCCGGCAGGCGTTGCGGTAGCGCTGGTAGTCGGCGCCGGAGAAACATTACCGGAAGGTGCCGGACTCGGACTAGCCGTTGCCGAGGGTGAAGCAGTGCCGGTAGACGCGCCCGTAGGGCCAGCGGCTGTCAACGGTGAATTACCAGAGGCAGTTGTTGTAGTGAACCCCGGGGTCGCCGGAGTTGGCGGCCTTACGGGAGATACCGGGCTAGCGCCCGACGGCGTGGTTGGCGTCGGCGTCACAACCGGATCCGTAGCACGTTCGAGGTGTTCTCCCACCTCGCCATTGCGCAGCAGGCCGGCGAGTTTTTCGACGGTCCCCTCTAAAGCTTTCAGATGAAGGTCAAAAGGACCCAGCCGGGCGCTACGCACCACAGCTTCAAGTGCTTTAGTAGCCTCAACCACGATCGTAGCAGCGTCCAACAAGGCGGCTTGATTGACAAAACCGAGGTTTTCGTTGAGCTCTCTAATCGCATCGTCGATTGCGGCCCGCTCCTTCGGGTCGTTGGTTTCACGCCGTCTGTCGATCAATACATTCCGCGCTTCAGTAAGCCTGCCACGCGCCTCGTTTGCGAAACTCATTTTCAGTCCCTCCTAGGAACTAGGATCCTGACGGCGTCATTGTAAGCCACCGGCTCGCAAGCTTGAGTATACTTTGCGCCACGCTTCCGCGTTAGCGGATAGCCGCCCGGAACGTTCGGCGATGGTTGCAAGGGACACCGCGTTGCGTGGTTGTTGGAACGCTATGACCAATTGATCAAAGCTTAATTCCAGCTCTTTGAGCAGCATCACGTAATTTGCTACTGCAGCCCGATATGCCGCAATGCGGTCCAAATGCGCTTTCGCCACGGTCTTACTGTCCAGCGCCTCCGGACTGGTCACGCCCTTGACGGATTGGAAGATGAGAGTGTTAAAGACTTCAGGAGCCGCTGCACGCAGGCTCTCAATGAGTTTCTTTAGCAATGGAGCACCGCTGAGGACCAGCCGCTTCATCTCGTCAATGTTTCGTCGTTGGGCGGCTTCGCGAATGATCGGGTCGAGCGCGCCGAGTATGCCGGTCAGCCCCGCAGCCGGGCCCGGGCCGGCGGCCACGCTCATCAAGGCAGCAATGTTTTGACCTAACGCCTGCACTTGAGCAGAAGCTTCGTCAAGATTACGTCCCTCGGCAAGAACCAGCAGCACCTGTGCGTAGTCTCCGATCAAGCGAATCCCATAGCGAAAAGCTTGGGTTGCGGGGGGATCACCGATTTCAGAAAAATACGGCGCGTCATCGACACAGAATCCTTCGATGTAGCCGGACGTCGCATCCACTTTTGCCCAGATAATGCCTTTACAGGCGCCCTGATAGGTGTCCTTCTTTGCCTTGATTTCAGCGTTCTCCCGCCCCTGCCGGCGCTCGGCCAGGGCAAGATCGTCGAGCATCGGTTGACTGGCGCCATCGACAGCTGCAAACGCCTTTGAAAACGATCGGGTCTCCTCAACCGGCGCGACACTGCAGCCGCAGCATATCAGGGCGAGCAACAGCCACGTGTGGGGTGCCGAGATGGGCCCCCATGGGGGACGATTGGTATTGTGAAATAGCGTCCGGTATGTGCAGCGAATAGGCTTATCCTCCTATAGTAAAATGTCGCGACCCGACCAAACACAACCAGCCATCTACTGAGCGGCTTCCGCGACCTTCGTCACTGCTTGGTTGAGTGCCTGTTCGCTCTGCTCATCTTGCGCCGAATAGAGCTTCGGGGCCGGCGCGTGTGTGTCTCGATTGGTGTTTTACCAAAACCAAGGTCTACCCTTCGGATTAAGCCCTGTTCACCCTACACCGAAGCCAGCAGCCCTCGCTGAACCAACAACTTCGCCATTGCGATTTTGTAGACATTGTCTTTTAACGGCTTGGCGCCTTCGAGGGCAATCTCCCCGG
>DAIRFP010000163.1:0-11507 GCA_036794995.1 Thermodesulfobacteriota bacterium
GTATCATAATCTTGCTGATGTTGTCTGCGGCGGTTTCCGGCGCGCAAGAGAAGAAGCGACTCTACGAGGGCTGGAGTTTGCTGCAGCCGTTACCCGCGACGAATTCAGAAACAGCCGTGGCCGAGCTCGACGGAAAGATATACGTGATCGGCGGTTACCCGGCGGACCGCAAAACGGTAGCCACCGTTCAAATGTATGACTCGGCGACCGACAAGTGGCAGATCGTTGCGCCGTTGCCGGTGCCGCTCAATCATGTGATGGCCGCCGCCGCCAACGGTAAAGTCTATGCCATCGGTGGGCAGACCAGCGAGACGAGTGAACCGCAAAAGGCCGGGTTCGTGAACACGGTTTACGAATACGACCCGGCCGCTAACCGATGGACTTCCCGCGCCCCAATGCCGACGTCACGCGGCGGCGGGGCGGCCGCGGTAATCGATGATCAAATTTACGTTGTCGGCGGGCGGCCTCCCGGCGGCGCTGATTTTGCGGTTTATGATCCCAAAGCGGATCGTTGGACGAAGTTGCCGGACTTGCCGACCCAGAGAAATCATCTTGCCGCCGGGGCCCACGACGGCAAAGTCTACGTCATCGGGGGGCGTTTCGAGGGCGGTTTCAGAAGCGAGCGCACAGATGCCGTCGAGATGTTCGATCCCAAGATCAATCAGTGGTCCAAGCGGCGATCCATGTTGCGGCCGCGCGGCGGCGTGAACGGGATCTTCGCCAGTGGGTGTTTTCATCTATTCGGCGGTGAAGGCAACCCGGAACACCCCTACGGGATCTACCCGGATCACGATTACTACAATCCGGTTACCGACAGCTGGCACCGTTTAGAAAATATGCCGATCGCGATCCACGGCGTGACCGGCATGGCATTTGTCAAAGGACTCATCCATTTGACCGGTGGTGGGACCGCGGTGGGGGGCAGCAGCGGCTCGACGATCCACCAAGTATTTAAGCCGAGCATGAGTTGTCGGTAAGGACGCGGCTCCATGTTCAAAGTTCAAGGTTCAAGGTTAGCAGGGGCCGGATGAATAGTATCCGGTTTGTTTGTCGACGCAAGAATTAGGTTTCAGATGACATCCCGGACAGCGAACAGTGAAGTATGACCCAGGGCAGGGGCGCTGAAATAGGAATTTGCCTTGGTCTGCTGCTATGGCTCGGCCTCGTCTACCCCGTCGCCTTGTTTGCGGGGCACGGGGTAGAAGATAGCGTCGATAATCTCGCGGCTGAGCGGGTGAAGCAGTTAATGGATGCCGGGGAAAAGCTCATTTTGATCGACATGCGTCCTGCAAGAGAATACCAGCACAGCCGCCTTCCGGGCGCGCGCTCGCTACCGCTCGCAGAGGTGGCAAATCGTTTCGGTGAGATTCCGAAAAGCGGCCGCGTCGTGCTCTACTGCGATTGCAAACCCTATGATATTGCCGATCGCGCCGTGTTTCTCGAGTATCGCGGTTACCGAAACGTCTTCATTATGCCGGAGGGATTCCAAGGCTGGGTCAAGCGTGGCTACCCAACAGACAGCAGTTGGCGCTAAGAGGATCAACTCTAACAACGACTTCTGTTAGATCCACTTCAAGTGAACACCCACCCACGCGCGTTTGCTCCATCCCATCAACCGGCAGATGCCTTCCCGTAATTGAGCTAGTTTTTCCTGGGAGCTTGAAAGATTTCCGTGAGTCTTCGGCGCAGCCCCGCATCGCCCTCCGGCAGAAGATCGAACTTGGTGGTGTCGTCGGCTTTTTTTAGGATTTTCCGTCCCTGTTCGTTTTCATGCATCGAAAGCAATAACTTCTCAAGGCGTTCGGCCAGGGCCGGGGCAAAATCCTTTCGGACGGAGAGGAGGTGTCGCGGCAGCCGCTCGGTTTCCGCCAGGATGGCGAGATCCGCTCTTTTCTTCCCATCAAGCCTTGCGTAGTCGTCGTCGCTGAAGGCTCCGGCCGCCACTTTTTTGGTGAGCACCCAGACGACGGTTTTCTCGGGCGAGCCGGCGAAGAGGTAACCGATGTCTGTTGGCAAAGCCTCAGGGTTAAATCGGCTCTTGTCGGTGAATTTGAATCCTTTCCGTGTCAGAAAATGCTTCGGCAAAAAATGACCCGAAGTTGATTCGGGGTCTTCGAAAACCAGGACCTTGCCTTTGAGGTCTTCCAGGCGATTTATTTCGCCGTTTTTGTTGGTAAAAATCAGGCTTCGATATTCCGCCATTCCTCCCTTCCAGCGTCTCACCATTAGCTTTGCCACGCCCTGGACGTTGTTGACGAGATAGGTCGGATAGGGACTATCCATGTAGAAATCGACCTTCTTCTGCTCGATGAGTTTGGCGAGCTGAAACGGCGTGGGAGCGATCACGACCTTGCCTTCGATGTCTGACGTGGAGGTGAGCCTCGCCGCAAGGTAGCGCACAAAATCGCTAAAATGATCCACGATCAGGGTTTGATTGATTTCGGAAACCATTCCTAACGAGAGCGTCTGAGGTTTTGCCCGTTCCGGTTTTTGTGCGGCAGCGTCGACGGTAAATAATCCGCAGACTAAAACGGCGATGGGCGGCAAAAATAAGAGCTGAAGGGTTCGTCGTCTCATACTGCACCGGACTCTTATATAAGTGGATACACATTGGCAAGTACGAGAAACGGGCCGAGAGCAGCATTCCGAAGTAAGAGGCCAAGGGAGGAGAGCCAAAAGTCTTGCACTCGTGTGGCATAAGACAGAATCAGAGTGGTGGGCGGGCCTGGAGCATCGAGGTCGAAAACGTTGAATCTTGAACACGGAACTTTGAACAGGCTTCCGACTCTGGCCGATTTCTTTTGTCTCCTCGCCGATTCATGCTATGGTCCGGCCATGCAATGATCGCAGTAATCACGAGAACCCTGGGCGGAATTTTTATCCTTCTGCCTTTATCCCTTATCCATTGCTAATAGGGAGGTATCATGCCCGCCGCACTTGAAGACGTTCGCGTAATCGATTTTACCCATGCTTTGAACGGCCCGTTCTGCACCATGCTGCTCGGTCATATGGGCGCGGAGATCATCAAGATCGAACCGCCCGCGGGGGACGGCTTTCGCCGCTCCTGGATGCCGCCCGGCGCCAAAATCGATGCCTACGAATTTTTGTGGATCAACGTGAACAAAAAAAGTGTCGTGCTCAATCTTAAGACCGAACAGGGCGTGGAGCTGGCGCGTCAGCTGATTGCGCGCGCCGATGTGCTGGTGGAGAACTACCATGTGGGGCAGATGGAGAAATTCGGTCTGGGCTACGACGCGCTCACAGGGATCAATCCGCGTTTGATTTACGCCTGTTCGCGGGGCTTTGGCGAGACCGGTCCCTATGCGCACTACGGCAGCACCGCGCAGACCAACAACAGCATGACCGGCTGGACGCACACGGGTTGGAAGTACAGCGGCGCGCCGGGCACCAAGGCGCTTGGCATCGGCGACGAAGCCGCCGGCGTCAGCATGGTGTGCGGTATCCTTGCGGCGCTTCACGCCCGCGAACGCAGCGGCGAAGGGCAGCGAATCGTCGTGTCGATGCAGGAAGCGCTGATGGGCTTCATGATCAGCGAGTTCCACGAGCATTTCGTCGGTATTGAAGTCGGTAACTATCCGATCCCGGCGGCGGACGGCTATTTCACCTTGCGCCTACCCGACTTGAGTGACAGTAGTTGGGCCAAGCTTGCGAAGCTGATGGGTAGCGAGGATTTGATTGGGGACGCCCGGTTCGCTAATGAGGCGGCACGTAAGAAAAATCGCACGGAGTTGCAGGAGTTGATCAAATCATGGGCGCGAGGCAAGACTCGCCAGGAGCTCTGGGACGGGCTACGCCCCATCGACTATTTCGGCGCCCCGGTGTTGTCCATGGGCGAAGCGATTGACGATCCCCACATCAAAGAACGTCAAGCGTTTATCGAGCGTAATCATCCCACGGCAGGGCCGACCAAATTGCTGGCGCCATGGATCCACATGTCGAAGACCCCGGCGAGCTTCCGCACGGACGCTCCGGCCATCGGCCAGCACACGGACGAGGTCCTCGGCTCCGTGCTCGGTTTGAATGCAGCGCAGGTAAGCGAACTGCGCGAAAAGGGAATTGTTAAATGAAAAAGTTAACCTTAGTTTGACGGACCCCTCAACAGCAAGAGACAGGTCTCTTCGTGGTAGCCGAGCCAAGGCGCCTTGTCGGAAAAGCGATGCATTCAACAAAAGAAATGACCCCTTCGAAGACTCTGGTGACCTTAAGCAACGGCGCGCTTATATGGATGAACTGGGCATCGAAGGTTGGATGAAGATTTGGTGTCAGGGCCATTCGTATTCACTTTCGCCTCCATGACCTAACTTCACTTCCGAGCGTTGATTGCTTATTTTCTTAATTGCAAAAACAAGCAAATATGTGTTGCACCGTGGCCGCGTGAGAGAAATTGTGCAGATAAGGCGTGTCATGGCCTGGTTCGGTAGAGCGTTGGGCGGGTTGACGAATCGCGTTAGCTACGGCCCCCAAGATAACGTCTGCCTGATCCCAAAATCTGTCTTACGCGGTAGGGCGAAAAACCTTTTCCGCCGGGAGGCGGTCTTTGAACGTCACCGTCCTTCGCGAATCCTGGCACCCGCATCCACTCGCCTGGATCCATCGCGCCGAAGCGCGCTCCATAGCTGAGGAATTGCGGCGCGGGGGGTATGCGGTACGGCTCGTCCGATTCCAGGATGATTCGGTCTCCGACCTATCCCCCGGGCTGCTCCTGCTCCGCATTTCCGACCCCGTGATGCTCGCCGCCGTGCAGATGTTGACGCGCGCCGCGAGGCCCTTTCTCGGGCCGGGCGCCGCGGTCATGGAACGCTGTTACGACAAATACGAGGCACACCGCATCGCGACTGCGAACGGCGTGGACTGCCCGGCGACCGCGCTCGCCAGCGAGGCTAGCGCGATACCGTTTCCGCTGGTGCTCAAGCCCCGGCGCGGATCCGATTCGATCGGCGTGCGGCTGCTCTGGGCCAGTCCGATTCCCGCGTACGCCCGAACCGACGCCTACATCACGCAGCAGTACGTGCGTGGGGCGGAGCTGACCGTGGCCGTGTTCCGTGACCGAGCCGGGATGCCGCTACGCATTCTCCTGCCCGAGGCAACTCCGTATTCTTTCTTCCGCAAGTATCTGCTGCGGCCGCGCCACGCGCCACTCGCCGACGAAGGCCTCGCCGAGCAGGTGCGCCGCACGGCGTTGGAAATCGCCGGGACCTTCGGGGTCGACTGGGCAGCACGCATTGACCTGATTCACGAAACGGGAACCGACCGGTTACGTTTTCTCGAATGCGACGTTGCGCCGCTTGTTGGGGCGACCTCGGCGTTCGCCGTTAGCCTCGAAGCCGCGGGTATGAGTCGCGCGGAACAGCTGCGGATGTTGTTGAATGAAATGTAGTCCTGCGATCAAATCTTGCACTGCGACATTTCCTCCGGATTTGGATCGTAGAAGCGACCCCAGAGCCTTGCTCCAGTTGAGCTTGACGGGCCTTCGGTTGCGTGGTTAGACTCCCCGCACGGTCCGAACTTCAGCGAAAGGAGTTAACCTCTATGGAGGATACGCATATTTTGAAAATCGATTCGCTGCCGGTGGTCGAGCGTGGCAACGGCATCCGCACAATCCCGTTGGTCACCAAGGAGATGGGCGCGAAGCACATGACGACGGGTCTGACCCGTTTCCCGGCCGGCGCGAAAGTTCCGCTCCACTCGCATAACTGTGACGAGCAGGTCACGATCCTCGAGGGCGAGGCCGAAGCAGAGGTCGATGGACAGCGTCACCGCCTGCGTCCTTTTGATACGACACTGGTCCCCGCAGATAAGGCTCATCGATTCATAAACGTCGGGACGTCACACCTCACGATCCTCTGGATATACACGAGCGCCGAGGTGACCCGAACTTTCACGGAAACCGGCGAAACAGTGGCTCATCTTTCCGAGCGTGATCGCGTGAGTCCGCTATCTCCCAAAGAAAAGTAAGCAACTTGCCCAGTTCAAAACGTTCCAATTGAATAATATGAATAGTTTGATGAAGGTTTCGTCTCAGGCATTCATATTCCGGAACCGTGAACATAGTCCGGTGTTGCTTCAACAAGATGTGAGTAGAGACTATCGGCACCAGAGACAGAAAGGGCAGCAGAGACAATCCGCTATTGAAGCGCTACGAAGGCTCATTTATCGTCGGCAACGAACACCAGAGCTTCGGCGAGGTCTCGCTGCCATTATCGAGGCTTGCTGCACGGGAGAAATTCTCGCCATCATTTGCTGACGCTGACCGGTTTAAAAAGCAGGATCGTTACCACGGCGGCGAGCAGCGGGAAGGCGGCGATGGATAGCAGCGCCGTGGGGAGGCCGTAGGCATCGGCGATGAAGCCGGCCATGAGCGGGGCGAGAAAAGACACCCCCATGTTAGCGCCGTAAATTACCGCCACGATGCTGCCCGTGAGATTTTGCGGCGCCGCTTCCATTGCTGCTGAAACGATTACCGGACGAAGCGCCCAGAGGAGCGCGCCCAGCGCCGCGAGCGCTACGGGCAACAGCGGTCCGGAGCCAAGGTGGGGAATGGCCGCGATGACAATTACGCTGGTGACGGAGAATGCAGCGATGAGGCTCTTGTGGCCGAAACGATCGGCAATCCACCCAACGAAGACCGGCGCCACGCCGGCGAAAAAATAAAGTAGCGATATATACGCTCCCGCCGTTCCGGCGGAGAGTTTTAGGTGCAACGACAAATAAAGCGGCAGAAACGCGCTCAGCGCCGTTTGCCCCATGGCGCGCAACGTGGAAACGGCGACTAGACTGAAAACGGTTCTGTTCTTGAGCACGTCTTCCCAAAGCGCGCGGCGATAATCGCGCCGCTTAGGCGTCGCAACCCCCTCTTCGGCTCCGAACAGCGCATAAAGGAACCCGATAGCTAGGCCCGGAATCGCCCAGATCTGAAGCGCGGTGCGCCAGTCGACAAACGTGATCAAGAGACCCAGTGCCAGTGGCCCAATGACTTCTCCTAAATTGGCGCTGCTGTCGTGCACGCCCAATGCAAAAGTCCGCTTCTCCCGATAAGCCGCCGATAGTATGGCGAGCGACTGCGGATGAAAACCTCCTCCTCCCGCGCCGGCGACCGCCATGAAGATCAACAACACGGCAAAGCTCGAAGCTGCGCTCAGGCCGAGACAACCCAGGCCGATCATTCCCAGGCATAAACCCAAAAGAAGGTTTCGCCGGTTTGCGAAGTCGGCACAAAATCCCGAGGGAAAGCTGGCGATACCCGACATCAACGTGCGAGCGGAAACCAGCGCGCCGGCTTGAGCGAGGCTCAAGCCCAACGAAGTGGTAATTAGCGGCAAGATCACCGCGATCACGCCATTGAAGAGATGCTCGACCATATGGGCGGTAGAATTGGCCGCGAGCCGGCCCCAAAGCGGAAGAGGCCCTGCGAGAGTTTGGGTGGTTTCGATTTTCGCCAAAGGGTTTATCCTAAGAAAGCTCAGCTTGATCAATAAATCAAATCGATAAAGGGTTCAAACTGCCTGGCGAGCTAACGTGGCGGGAGGCTCTGAGCTAAAAGCCCTTTAAGGATCTCGACGTATTCCGGGTCGCGCGGACGTTTTTGGATCGTTTTCTCCCGCGCCTCCGGCATCAGAGGGAATCGCGTCCTGGCCGATTAAGCCATGATACCGCTAGATCAATGGTTCCTTGCCTTCGGGAACGGGAACGGCGAATGCATTGAGTGTCATTGCCACCATCACGTAGAAACCGATCGCACTGACGAGTTCCACCATGACCTGCTCTCCGAACATCTCCATTCCCCGTTGGTAGCTTGCTTCCGATAGCGACCGCGTAGTGTTGAGATCCACGGTGATATCATAAACCAAGCGTTCGTCTTCCCGGGTGAACTTGGGTGTGCGTCGTTCACGGATAGCTTCGACGATGTCGGGCGAGATGCCGAACTTGAGCGCGTGGGGCTCGTGGATGAACCAGGCATACTTGGCCGTGGCCAAACGTGCGGACACCAGGATCATCAATTCCAGCAGACGCCTTTCAAGCTTCACCCGTGAAGCAAACATTTCCTGCAACTTGAGCGTGTTTTCGCAAAGCTCAGCATTGCGTAACCAAACCGCGAAGGGGCCGCGGACATGTCCACGCCCGCGCTTGATTGTGTCGTAGATTTGCCGCTGCTCGGCAGAGAGTTTGGCTTCGTCAATATCTGGCACGCGTCCCATGATCGAGTCCTTTCTGGCAGGGGTATGGTTCAAAATGCTCAATCGGTTTCATGCGTACCTGATCGACTGGTTTGTGACCTTCTTAATTTCATCGATATAGGTCGTCACTGCCTGCGGACGTCCGTAGCCGATGGGGTCGGTCGCGATCACGCCGGCGGAAGTGACGACGAACATTGCTTGGCTGTTTCCGTCGCGGAAGGTGTAGACATTGTCGGTGCCCTCGACCTTGGTGGTCGCGAACGGCGGTTGCTGCGCCTGGACTGATCCAACATCAACTGTTACAGCCAGCACTGCCCATGCAATAGCGCAGAGGATTCTTGACATGGTCGCTTCCCTTTTCCTAGGTTATTAAGTTAAGTCCCTTCAGATCGGGATCATCGAGACCTCAGACATCACGCCCGTTAGCGCACGCAAGGCCGCTAACCGCAGAGCGGGCTCACCGGTTCCTTGGATGGCTTATTTGGGGCGGAGACTATCCAATAAAGTGGCCTTATGTCAACGCTTTCTTTAGATTTAGCGCCAGGCAATGTGAGAGAATGGTGACCCTGAAAATCTCCATCGTTCAAGCCGTTCACGGCTTTGTGGCATCAATGTCATTCCTGGCATTTGCAAAGTGACTCGTCACGCGATTCTTTACTGCAGGTGGTTGCTAACTGCCGGATCTGGTTAGTATTTGCCGTCTGGCATTACTGTTGCTTTATGGCGGTGTTCAAGAAAGGAATAGCCCATGTTTCAAGAAGCCATAGCTGTTTTGCTGATCCTAGTCATGGTGCCGATCGGCACGATATTCACTGTTCGAACTGTCGGGAAGAAGAAGAGACACAGAAGGCCGCTGCAGAATTTCCGGTAAAGACACCGGGAAGATTATCAGGCCTTGTTGGAATATTTCTCTATTATCTTCACCACCCACTGTGTCCGCGGGACGGCTCGAATTGAGAGCCGGTCCCAAGGAACGACGAGTTAAACTCGCGCTCACATGATCTATAAATGCCGAGCTAGAATCTCGTGCGCTAAAACAAGATCACCCGTTCAAGCATGTCTTCGCGGTTAGGGCACCCCCGGCGGCTTAGTTTTTCCATCGTAATACTCTTGGGTGAATTCCGGTTTGCGTCGCTGCGCGAACGCGGCCGAGCCTTCGTCGTAATCCTTGCTCTGCCGCAAGTGGGCGTAAAATTCTCTGTGCACCTCGAAGCCCTTTTCCCAGCCCTGAATCCCGTACAATAACTTGTCCTCGATGTACTCCATGGTATGGGCGGCGATGAGGCGGCCGTTGCGGTTGATCGTCGTGCACAGCTCGATGCAATCGTCGAGAAGCTTGTCCGGCTCGCAGATTTTCTGCACCAGACCCACCCGGAAGGCGGTGTCTGCGTCGATCATCTGGCCCGTGAGCGCCAACCAATACGCCCAGCCCGTCGGCAGTTGGCAGACGTAAGAAGGCCAGGCCGCCATGTGCGACCAGCGAACCTCGGAACAGCCGAACTTAGACGCCGGCACGCAGTAACGAATGTGGCAAGACAGCGCCAAGCTAAAGCCGCCGCCTACGGAGTAACCATTGATCGCGGCGATAATCGGTTTGTGCATTTGCAGAGACCGCGTGTTCGAATACGGCCGCGGGCCGGAACGCGGCCCTTTCATCTCACCCTTGGCGAAGGCGAGGTTCTCCTTCAAATCGCCGCCGACGCAAAAAGCGTCGCCGCTACCGGTGAGGATGATCGACCATACGTCATCATCCGACTTGGCTTTCTGCCACGCTTCATCGAGCGCCCAGTAAAGATCGCGGCTGATGGCGTTCTTTTTTTCCGGGCGGTTCAAACGGATAATCGCGATATGGGGATCGCGCTTTTCGTAGACACATAGAGGTCCTGCTTCTGGCATAACTTTGATTCCTTTCTGAGGCGTTTTTCCCTCACCCTTCCCTCTCCCTGAGGGAGAGGGTTAGGATGGATTATTAGGACAACAAATAAAAAAAAACAGAGTTCGAAAAAATGGTGCGTTCAACTAGTACAATACTTTCTCATCTTCGAGCGCCGCAATTTCCTTGTCGCTGAGGCCAAGAAGGTCGCGGGCGATCTCATGGGTGTGCTGGCCCATCATCGGCGCCAGCCCGCGAACTTTCCCGGGTGTCTCGGAGAGTCGCATCGGAACGTTTTCAGTCACCACGTCGCCGGCTTCCGGCTCTGTCATATTGACCAAGAATCCGGTAGCGGCGTATTGTACGTCGCGTTTGAATTGGTCTTCGACGTCTTGCACGACGGCGGCACAGACACCGACTCCTTGCACCAGGTTCATCACTTCATAGGGATCGTGTTGCAGGGTCCAACTCGTCACCCACTTATCCAGTTCTTCTTTGTGCCGCACTCGTCCGAGGTGAGTGGCGAGTTTTTCGCTCGGCTTCAAACCGGATTTTTGCAATAAACCCGAGAAGCGCTCCCATTCGTCTTGGCTGGTGACGGCGATCACGCACCAGCGGTCGTTCCCCTTGCATTGATAAGGACCGTAAGGCGCTGCGACCAGGCTCCGATTACCCTCGGGTTTCGGCTCTCGTTTATTGACGGAATATTCCAAATATTTCGGCCCGAGTAGCGAAGCGCCGATCTCGACTTGGGCGCTGTCGATCCATTGGCCACGGCCGGTCTTTTTTCGTTGGATCAACGCCAGGACGACACCGAAAGCGCCGGTGACCCCGCCCATGAAATCCGGATGTTGGGTGCGCGGCTCGGCAGTTGCCGTGGTGGCGCCCGGATAGTTCCACAGGTAGGTCGTCGCCATGGTGTTACCGACGTTGGGGCCGTAAGTGAGGTCGGCGGCATGGGGCCCGCTGCAGCCCATGCCTTTGACTCGTATCAAAATGCAAGATGGGTTAATCTCTTTCAGTTGCGGCCAGTCGAGCCCCCATTTTTCCAGAATCCCGAGACCATAGTTTTCCACCAGCACGTCGGAGATCTTCACCAACTCTCTAACTAGACGCCGGCCTCTATCGGTCTGCATGTTCACTGTGAAAGATTTCTTGCCGCGCTGGAGCTTCATGAAATCAGGATTCTTATTCCACTTGGCGGGATCTTCGCCGCGGTGGCCGTCGCCCCGCAAGCGTGTTTCACAGCGAATCACTTCAGCGCCGAACTCGCAAAGCACCCGCGCCACCGTAGGGCCGGCGGCCCCGGTGGTGAGTTCCACGACGCGGATTCCTTCCAGTGGTAGTTTAGACATAGGGTCTTTCCTTAATTCACACGATACCATTCACCACGAAGGTCGCGAAGAGCACGAAGTTAAGAAATTGAAATGTAATAATTT
>DAIRFP010000401.1:0-2910 GCA_036794995.1 Thermodesulfobacteriota bacterium
GATTGAGCCGGAAGTGTCGCGGATCGGCAGTTGTGTCGACCGCTTGCTTGCGCAATCCAACGCGGGTCCGAAGGACATCGACGCCATCTTCATGACCGGAGGGTCCTCCTTTGTTCCGGCGATCCGCAAACTGTTCGAACAGAAGTTTGGCGGCGAGACGCCAATTCGCGCCGGCCAGGAGTTTACCTCGGTGGCCGAGGGCCTGGCGCTGCATGCCTTTGAGTTGCTGGGGTGAGGAATCTCGTGGCCCGCGTTGGCATCGTGGTGTAAGTGGCTCGTAAATGAAGGTACTTATGATCGACATAACAAAAGCGAAATTTCTCGAACAGGACAATGGACTCCCGCCAAGGCGCAAAGCACGCCAAGTTCGGAGGGAAGAGTGAATTATCTTGGAACAAATATTGACCGTTATTCTCCGACCTTTGCGGCCTTGGCGCCTTTGCGGGAGATATTCCGAGTTATTAGTTGCGGCTCTGCCGCGCCACGGGTTTTGTGGTTGTTTTGGTGAAATGATTTCGTATTATTGGCTATGTTTAGAGAAGAGATTCTTTTGAAGGTTCTCGTCGCGATCTTGATCGCTTTGTTGCCACTTGCTGTTGCAAGTTCCGCCCGGTCGGCCGACGCCCCGAAACTCGAAAAGCTGGTGATCGGGTACCCCGCCCCGGTGGCGTCGCTGGGGATTATCGACGTCATGCGGAAGGGCGGCCTGTTCAGAAAGAACGGACTCGACGTCGATCTTGTCTATATCCAGGGCAGCCCGATCCTGACCACCGCGATGGTGTCCGGTCAGGTGCCAATGGCGTTTCTCGGCGGCGCGGCTCTGATCGCTTCCGCCGTCGGCGGGGCCGACACGGTTTATCTGGCTTGCGGCATCAACACGCTCTATTGGCGCTTTTTTACGACGCCCGACATCAAGACGGTCGCCGACCTCAAAGGCAAAAAGCTCGGCGTCTCCACCATCGGCTCGCAAGAGGACAGCGTCGTTCGATTCATACTCCGAGAGCGCGGGCTCGTCCCTGATCGCGATTTCGGGGTGATCGCGGTGGGCGGCGCGCCTACGCGCTTGGCCGCCTTGAGCAAAGGCGTGATCCAGGGTTCCACGTTCATCCCGCCACAGGATATTGCCGCCGAGAAGCTCGGGCTCAATCCGCTCATCGATATGAGCAAGCTAGGTCTCTACAACCCCGGCAGTTGCTTCGCCAGCACCAAGACTTATGTCAGGACGCACCGCGACACCGTGATGAGAGTCATAAAAACTTTCGTCGAAGGGCTGCGCTACTATCGAGACAATCGCGAGTTCGTGCTCAAAGTCACCGCCGACTTCGCGCAGAATCGCGACCCCAATGTGCTCAACCCGACTTACGACGTCGTCACCCGATTCCAGGACCGCGTTCCCTACGTCAACATGAAGGGCATCGAATTCATGCTTAAAACCCTGGAGGCGCGCGACCCACGAGCCAAGTCCTTCGACCCAGCCAACGTCGTCGACGCCAGTTTCATTCAGGAGTTGGAAAAGACCGGCTTCATCGACGCGGTTTGGAAGAAATAACTTAATCTCTCTATCGGGGATGGTTGAAATCCCTCGCCCCTTCGAGAAGCCTCAGGACAGACTGAAAATTCGTCATGCCGGCGAACGCCGGCATCCAGGTTACGGACAGCGTCCGTCATATCGTTGGAAAACGGTATCCAGGTTAATCAAGAGGATGGGGATGGACCCCGGTTTTCACCGGGGTGACGATAAGGCGACGATGACGGGAACAAGAGTCGACTTCCAGTCGACAAATTCAGAACCCCTCGGCTTGGAGCCGAGGGTCGTTCATTAAACGTGTCAACGGTGAGGAGTGAGAGGTCCACTCCCAAAGGTCGGTTTGGTTCGGAATACGCGAGCAGAACTTGACAGGAAAATTTGGCATGTCCCGTAATTGACTCCTTGGGTTCCAGGACAGGGATGGAAATTTGCGGCTAGATGGACTAGGAAGCTTAGTCCTTCGGTGGAGGATCAACGGATGGAATGGAGACGATTGTTGCGCTGCCTGGCCTTAGGATTGCCGCTAGTCGCGGTCTCCGATGGTTCCTACGCTCAGGTTCCGTTTTATCAGGGCAAGACGATCACCATCATCGTGAGCAGCGATGCCGGCGGTACGAGCGATGTACGCGTCAAATCCCTCGTTCCTTACCTGCAGAAGTACATTGCGGGAAATCCCACGGTTGTGCTCGAGTACATGCCCGGTGGCGGCGGGCAAAAAGCCGCCAATCATGTTTTTCGGGTGGCAAGGCCGGACGGGTTGATTATCGGCAGTCTGGGGACGACTCTGGTAAAGGCGGCGGTCCAAGGCGAGACGGGGGTTCTCTACGATCTCAACAAGTTTGTTTATCTAGGCTCGACCGATAGCACGACGCAGCACACTTTTTTCACCCGAAAAGAAATTGGGCTGACAAATCTCGAGAAACTCCGCGGCGCGTCTGGGATAAGAGTCGGCGCTCAATCCATCGGGCACACTATCTACATCACCGGCAGGCTCTTCGCGTTCCTGCTGGGCCTCAAAGATCCGAAGTTCGTTGTCGGTTATTCCGGGCCGGAGGTCGATCTGGCGCTGCTGCGCGGCGAAGTCGATGCGCGCTCGAGTTTGATCGCTTCCATCGTCCAGCGATCACCGGAGTGGATTGATAAAGGGCTCGTCGACTTTCACGCTATCTTCGAAACCCCCAAGGGAAACGGCCATCCCCGGTTTGCTCATCTGCCGGAACTCGAAAGCTTCGCTAAATCAGATAAAGAGCGGAAGTTGTTGGCGTTGCAGCGGGCAATTCGCCTTAGCGGCTTGGCGATTGTTTTGCCGCCAAACACGCCGCGAGATCGAGTCGAAATTTTGCAGGCGGCGATGCGCAAAGCGCTTAACGATCCCGGATTTT
>DAIRFP010000014.1:0-41281 GCA_036794995.1 Thermodesulfobacteriota bacterium
TACGGCACCGTTGAACGCTTCTCACTATTGACCGCAGATCTGAGCAGGGCGACTTTGCGCGGCTTCGTCGCAAATAAATACAAATAAATACAAGGTGGCACCAGGATAGAGCCCCCCAGGCAGTTCATTTTCGCCTGGCGGTTTTTGCAACTCAGTGTTGGATGCCTTCGGCAAGCAAATCGTTGAGCTTGTCCCGTAGAGTGCCTAAGCGATTTTCAGTTGTTTCTCGAAGCTCGATGACCGCATCTAGAATCTTGGCCAGTTTCTTCTCGTTTGCTTCCTCGCGCATGCGAGTCAATCCCATTTCCCGCTCCAGGACGAGAATCCGATTCTGCGCCCGCTCAATTCGGGCTTCGCAAATAAGATAAGTCGCGAGAACCGCTACTCCGGTGCCTACGGCGAGAAACGTCGCCCACAGAGTCCAATCCGCCATGATAGCTTCCTCCTGATGATGAATCTCCAGTGGTGTTGGATCAGGGCAGTACCGAGCAACTGTCTATACCGATTGGATCTTCTTGGCAAGTTCATCGTACCCCGCCGGCCAAGCATTTCCTGGTCAAACCTTGGCAGTCAACGCAGAAGACGGTTACCAAACAACAGAGGTCATTCTTCGCTCCCGTCAAATCTTGTATCTTTCAGTCTTTGAGGCTGTCTTAGCCCGGATAATTCATGCTCAGAGGAAAAACTACGACACACTGTCGATCGAGGTGCGAGCCTGGAGGAGTGAAGGCACTGAGACGAACAGTCTCAATGCCGTCTTTGGTTTTTGAATCGGTGCTTGCAGGTTCCCCAGGTGTTCGCTCCACCCATTCAGTTCGCAGGCCGCTCCAAGGCAGAGGTCTATTGCCTTCGCTCCGGAGGGCTCGTTCCTCGATCGTTGTCACGAGTGAATCATCCGGGCTAGTTTGTCACAGCTCCCTGGGACGCCGAGGAAACAAGTTTGGCGTATTTCGCCATGACTCCGTGGGTGTACCGCGGCGGCGGCGGTGACCATTGGCTCAACCGAGCGCTCATCTCCGCGTCGGAGATCACGACATCGAGCCGTCTGGCCTCGACGTCAAAGCTGATCATGTCTCCATCACGGACCAAGGCGATGGGTCCGCCATGAGCTGCCTCCGGCGCCACATGCCCGGCCATGAGACCATGGGTCGCCCCGGAGAATCGGCCATCGGTAAGCAGCGCAACCGAATCACCCAGCCCGGCGCCGACAAGAGCGGCAGTCACACCGAGCATCTCACGCATGCCGGGCCCGCCCTTCGGACCTTCGTAACGGATGACGATAACGTCACCCGGCTGTATCTGCCCTGTTTGCACCGCCTGAAAAGCGTCTTCCTCGCGGTCGAAAACACGGCCCGGGCCTCTATGAATCATTCTTTCATGCCCCGCAACCTTAACCACGCAACCTTCCGGTGCCAGATTCCCTTTTAGAATGACCAACCCGCCGGTAGCCTTGAGCGGATTTGTCACCGGCCTTACGACCTCCTGTCCCGCCGTTTCCTGCGCGATCTGCGCCGCCTCGGCGATGGACTTGCCGTTTACGGTCAGCGCGTCCCCGTGAATCAATCCTGCATCCAGCAATCGCTTGGCGACGAGTTGAATGCCACCCGCCTTGTAGAGATCGGCCGCGACAAATCGGCCCCCCGGTTTGAGGTCGGCTATCAGCGGCGTGCGCGCGCTGATTCGATCGAAGTCGTCAATCGTCAACTCGACACCGGCTTCCTGCGCGATGGCGAGCAAGTGGAGGACCGCATTGGTGGAACCGCCTGTCGCCGCCACGGCAGCAATCGCATTCTCGATGGCTTTGCGTGTGATTATTTGGGAAGGGCGGAGATCGCGCCGCAGCATGTCGATGACCAGCTTCCCGGCATTGAACGCAGCCGCTTCCTTCTCCATCACCGTTGCAGTAATACCGTTGCTGCCCATGGGGGAGATACCGAGAAACTCCATGACCGTAGACATGGTATTGGCAGTGAACTGCCCGCCGCACGCGCCCGCGCCCGGGCAGGCCGCGTTCTCGACGGCTTTGAATTCATCCACATCCATTCTGCCGCTACCGTAAGCTCCCACCGCCTCGAAGACATCTTGAATCGTCAAGTCGCGGTCGCCAAGATGACCGGGCGCGATGGAACCGCCGTAGAGCGCAAGTCCGGGAATATCAAGGCGAGCAAGCGCCATCACCACGCCGGGATTGGTCTTGTCACAGCCCGATAGACAGACCAACGCGTCGAAGTGATTGCCCCGCGCGACCAGCTCGATGGAGTCCGCAATC
Organism: Thermodesulfobacteriota bacterium; assembly: GCA_036794995.1. Taxonomy (GTDB): domain Bacteria; phylum Desulfobacterota; class Binatia; order UBA9968; family UBA9968; genus DAIRFP01. Next base: position 2,270 of record DAIRFP010000014.1, read on the forward strand.
ACTTCACGACTGATGAGCGAGCACTTCATCCCTTCGACTCCCATGCTGATCCCGTCGGAAATAGACACCGTGTTGAACTCCATGGGCGTTCCACCCGCTGCCCGGATGCCCTCTTTCACCTTTGCCGCCAGGTGCCGAAGGTGAAAATTACAGGGACCGATCTCGATCCACGTGTTCGCAACGCCGATAATCGGCCGCGACAAGTCCGCGTCGGAGAAACCAACCGCTTTCAACATCGCCCGGGACGGCGCCCGATCCGGTCCATCGGTAATCACACGACTTCGAGGCTTTAGATTCTCAGGCATAAAATGCTCCCTATAACTAGCACCGAGGCTTAATTAACAATGGCAGTCCTGCTTTTGCAAGCAGCGTTCGATAACTCGATCTAGTTTACGCTTCCTACGCGGCCGCGGCACACCCATCGCTCAATCGTCGAGCCAATTTTGCTTGACAGAGATGATTCTGATCGAATAGGTTCCAAAAGAACGCTTCACAACGTGATAAAGAATTTGGAATCAGCGGTTGGAGATGTTTTGTGATCGGCTATTCGTCACTCTTTAGAGTGCCTTTAGAGTGGTGATCCCTTAAAAGAAGGAGATGCACATGGCAACCGAAAAAGAACCTAAGCTCGTCCGCCGGGCTTGCGGCACAATGGGCGCCCACATGTTCCTGCTCGAACGGTATCCCGCGTTTCGCACAAGGCAACGGCGACTTGAAAACGAAACCACCCGCCGGCGCGCGCTTGGCTTCATCGCAGCGGAGGTCAAGCTCGCCAAGATCAAGGTGGTCGTCAACGTCGTTTACAAGGACCCGTCCCAAAACATTTCCGATGCTCAAATCAACAGCCAGATCAAAGCGCTAAATCTCGATTTCCGGGCAAAAAACTCAGATAAGAAGAAAACTCCTGCGGTGTGGAGCGGACTTGTCGCCGACTCTCAAGTTGAGTTCGAGCTTTACAAAGTCACCCGCACGCAAACGGCGCAATCGTCCTTCGGAGCCGATGACGGTGTCAAGCGCACTTCGACGGGCGGCGTAGCGCCGCTCAATCCGAGCCGCTACCTCAATCTTTGGGTTTGCGCGCTGGGAGGCGGGCTTCTGGGTTACGCCCAGTTTCCCGGCGGGCCAAAATCAACCGACGGCGTAGTGATCAACTATCGCGCATTCGGAACGATGGGCACGGCCCAATCGCCCTTTAACAAAGGACGGACAGCCACCCATGAGGTCGGACACTACCTCAACCTGCGCCACATTTGGGGCGACACTGAAGATTGCAGCGGGAGCGACCTCGTTGCCGACACTCCCAACTGCGCCGGACCCAATTTTGAAAAACCGACGTTTCCCAAAGTCTCCTGCAATAACGGTCCTAGTGGAGACATGTTTGTGAATTACATGGACTACGTGGACGATGCCGCCATGTTCATGTTTACCCCGCAACAGGTGTCACGCATGCGCACCGCCCTCGACGGTCCGAGACGCACACTATGGTAGGCGCTCTATCAGGTAAACCATGGCTGAGAAAAAATTAAGCCCCGAATTGTTTCGGCATCGCTGGATTCACTCCTTCGAGGAGGATAGCGTCCAGGCTCAAGTTTACCGGCCGCAATCGTGGGACTTTCCCTTGTCGCGTCGTCCGCGCCAAGCCTTTGAACTACGCGCGGAGGGCACGGCTCAGCTCTTTCTACCCGGCGCGGAAGACCGACCAGAAGCGGCAGACGCATCATGGACCGAAGAAGAAGGTCAGCTGCTCATCCGCACAGTCAAAAAGGGATCCCGTAGCCCGCTAACCTTACGCATTATCGAGTCCGGCACCGACAAGCTCCTTGTCCGTCGCTCATAGCGTATTAATTCCCGCTTCATCGGATTCAGTTCCTAATCTCTAAACTGCCGCCGACACCAGCAAGAAAATAAGACTTGGCCCATCGGCTTAGATTTCTCCCATCTGGCCAATCTATTGAAATTTGGACTATAATTGGTAATGAGTACAGGGCGGTGGGCAACCATGCAACATTCCTTCCTCCCTTATACCTCATACCTCTAAAAATTGAAGAGTTTCTAAATTTGACCGGAGAATGAATGAATAAGACAACGATGATTTTCCTGGGCGGCTTCCTAACACTCGTGCTGTCGCTCGCTCACCCTGTTTCCGTTCGCGCCGCTGATCCTATGATCGTCGGCGTTGCCGGCCCAGCTATCAACATGGTGTATTCCTTTGTCGCAAGGGACGCGGGCCTCTTGCAGAAGTACGGTCTCGATGCGCGCATCGTCGTCTTTGACGCCGGCTCCATCTTGGCCCAGGCGGCGCTCTCGGGCGAGGTCAAATTCTCCGTATCGTCGGGACCCGCCACCATCGCTGCGCGCACCCAAGGGGCGGACAGTGTTATCCTTGCAGCTTGTGTTAACACGCTTCCTTACAGCATCGTCGCCGCCAAAGGAATAACCACGTGGGGCCAACTCAAGGGAAAGAAAATCGCCATCAGCCGCTTCGGTTCGGGAACGGACACCGCGATCCGCTTGGTGCTCAAGAAATATGGACTCGATCCCGCCAAAGATGTCATGATCGTTCAGCTCGGCACCCAGCCAAGCCGCGTGCAGGCTTTGTCGGCCGGCGCCATCGATGCCACGATCATATCGCCGCCCTTGGACATAACCGCCAAGAAACAGGGCTATCAGATTCTCGTGAACATCGCGGATCTTAAAATTCCCTACCCGCAACAAATAATCGAAGCCACGGATCGCTTCATCCGGGAGAATCCGCACACGGTGAAGAGCTTTCTGAAAGGTTTCATCGAGGGTGTGCGCCATGCAACAACGCACCCAGAAGAAACCAAGAAGGTAACGACCAAATACCTGAAGACTACCGACCCTGAAATCCTCGAAGCGACTTACCAGAGCTTTGTTCAGGTCACCGATGAGCCCTGCTATCCGAACATGGAGGGCATCCGCAACGCCATGGACGAAGTGGCGCAACGCGTCCCCGCGGTCAAGAGCAAAAAGCCCGAGGACTTCGTTAACACGCGTTTTTTGAAGGAGCTGGAGAAGGACGGCTTCTTTAAACAAATCATGAATAAATAAATATCGCCGCCCAACGCAAACGCAGGTTCTAAAACGCAAATTCGAAACTCGAAATCCGAAACTCGAAACAATTCTAATTGAGCAAAAATCAGAAAGTTCCAAACAAGCCGCTTTCGGATTTCGTAGTTGGGATCTAAGTCTTTGGGTTTGTTTCGGATTTCGATATTCGAGTTTCGGATTTTGTTCCGGTGGCTTCTTGGCGCGATAAACATTTTTGAAGTGATTCTGTCGAAACCTTTAAAATGAACAGTATTCGGTATCAGTACGGCAACGACCTGGATCTTGATCAAGTCATTGAGCTTTACAACGCTTCCACTCTCGGTGAACGACGCCCGGTGGATGATCGGCAGGTCATGTTGGACATGTTCCGGCACGCGAATCTCGTCGTCACCGCCTGGGATGGCAACTTGTTGGTTGGAATAGCGCGCACGCTCACGGACTTTAGTTACGTGGGCTACCTGTCCGACCTTGCGGTGAGGGTATCGCACCAGCGGCAAGGCATCGGCATTCAATTGGTTCACAAGACCAGAGAAAAGATGGGACCGAGGTCGATGCTCGTCTTGCTGGCGGCGCCGAAAGCCATCGAGTATTATCCCCAAATCGGCTTCACCAGGCACAACAGTGCCTGGACCATCAACGCCCAAGCTCCTTTTCCGAACCGCCGTCGGTAGCAAGGCTGCCTGAGGTCAGCTCTGAACTGAATTCAACCGAGGCACTGCCGAGTATAGGCGCGATCTAGCTGTCAACGCCTACAACGGTTGTCGGCGCGCGGGCGCGAGACGAGCGCGCCAGCCACTCCGCCGATACAAGTAAGATTGCCAAGGCGAGCCCGATACTGTTGCTGGCCCAGGTTAGAACTGCAAACTTGCCGCTATTAACGATCGGAATCAGCAAACCGCCAGCGGCAAAGACAAAAAGAATCCGTTTGATGACGCCCACGGGATGAAACAGATACCCTACCAACCCAACCCCCAGAAGAATCGCACCCATGACGGCGGTAACGACCGAGAGCGTCACTTCCCACCAGTGACCGATCAACAATAGCGACGGTGAAAAGACAAACAGAAAAGGCACCACATAGGCAATGGCGCAAAGTCGCATCGCTTCCCAGCCGGTTCGAATCGGATCAGTTTTGCCGATGGAAGCGGCCGCATAACTTGCCAGACAAACGGGCGGAGTAACCATGCTCAGCATGCCGAAGTAAAAGATGAACAGATGGGCAGCAATGGGAGCAATACCCAATTTAGCCAGACCGGGAGCAACCAACACTGCAAGCAGTACGTAAACCGCGGTTGTGGGCATACCCATTCCGAGAATAATGCTGACGATGGCAGTTAAGATCAGCAGCAAGAGAGCGTTGCTCTGACCCACGTTAAGCAATGTCAAGGTGAGTGTAAAACCAAGACCGGTCAGCTGAAGAACGCCGATGACTACACCCGCAAGTCCGGTGATGGCAGCGATCTCCAACATACCGCGACCCACATTCGTAAGGATTCGAAAAATTTGCTGCCAGCCGATGTGCACTCCGGGGGTCAGAAAGCCAATGATCAGTGCTGCGGCAGCGGCTAAAAGCCCGGCCTCTTCCGGCCGCCGGTTTAGAAAAAACATCCAAAAGACCAGAACCATCAAGGGCCCAACAAAACTCGCGGATCTTTTGAGAACCGGACCGAGTCTAGGCAGCTCACCGGGTGGTAACCCGTGGATACCGTTCCGTGCGGCCAAAAGATCCACCTGAATGAAAAGCGCCACGTAGTAGAGCACCGCCGGAATGAAGGCCGCCAGCGCAACCTGAGCATAAGGAATCTGCAGGTACTCAGCGATGAGAAATGCCGCGGCGCCCATAACAGGCGGCATGATCTGTCCGCCGGTGGATGCCACCGCTTCCACCGCGGCCGCCACGGGGGGTGGATAGCCGGCCTTCTTCATCATGGGAATCGTGAAGGCACCGTCCACTACCACATTGGCCACGGCGCTACCGCTGATATTTCCGAATAGACTGGAAGAGACAATAGCGATCTTCGCCTGGCCACCACGGAATCGGCCCATCAAAGCGAGGGAAAAATCGCTGAGAAACTCCGCCCCGCCGACCACGTAGAGCACCTCGCCAAAAATGATGAAGACAAGCACGATGCTGGCACCAACTTGGAGCGCCTGGCCTAAGATGCCATTGGCATCAAGGTAGAGATAGGTCGCGAGTCGACTGATGGACCAGCCGCGGCCGTAAAAGTCGCCGGGAAAAAGGTAAGCGAAAAACCCGTAAAATAAAAAGCAGGCGGCGATAATCACCAACGGCCAGCCCACGAGTCGGCGGCACGCTTCAGCCAACAAGAGAACGGTTAGGGTGCCAAGAACGACCCGTTCAAAAACGATCTCACCCAACGAGTTGGCGAGCTCTGGGTACTGGAAGAAAACATAAAGACCAACAACCAGGCCGCCCAAGGCACCCAGCCAATCGTACCAGTGAACTCGAACACCTTTGTCCCATCTGCCGGCTGGAATCAAAAGGAATGTCCCGCACAGCGCAAGCGCCAGGAACAGCCCCAGATACTGTTCATTGAATACTAACCAGCCGATTCGTTGGGGCAGGTTAAAAATGAAAAAGATCCCAACGATCGGCAGGGCAACGAGCATGAACCTCGCGAGCCAACCGGCAAAACCGCTCAACTCCCGGGAACGAACGCTTTCTTCGATCTCCACCGTATCGACCTTTTGAAGAATCCCGAGCCAAGCCATCCCCTGGCTCCAGGTAAACGCGATCCCGAATCTTAACTACAGATTTCTTTTGAACGCGCTTCCTGTTTGGCCGTCCATACGCCGACTTCCTTGTAGAACTTGATGGCTCCGGGATGGTACGGCACGGTAAAGTTAGTGAGCGCCTGATGTTCTTTCGTCCACTTTTTGAAAAGTGGATGGAGTGTCTGGAGTTCCGCGAGATTATCCCACCATGCTTTCACCATTGTATAGACGGTTTTTTCACTGACTTTGGTTGAGCTGACAAGCTCAAGGGGATAACCAATCACATGAGTGTCGCCCTTGACACCAGCGGTCGGGTCTGACTTTACAATACCGGCGCCATAGCGAGCCAGAACTTTGTTGGCTTGCTCTGTATTCGGGAGACTAATGAACCGTATCAACTCCATCGCATTCACCTCCTCCACAAGACCGATGCCGAGCGCTGAAATCGACGAATCGACCTTTCCCTCAGCCACCGCGCGCACGCCATCGTTCAAATTGGAAAAGCGCACCTGAACCACGTCACTGGCCTTTAAGCCGCCGATCTCTAACATGGCATTTTGCCATGTCTGATTGATCGCATGACCGCCGAAATCCCAGGCCATCCGCTTCCCCTTGAGGTCCGAAACCTGCTTGATTTCCGACTTGTCGCGAACCAAGAGGCCCGCGGTAAAGGGGAAAACACCGCCCTGCGCCACGCGGATACTGTGATAAGCTTTTTTATAATTGCCCGTCCCCGTCGCCGCCATATAGGAGTCCAAGATATTGATGATGCCGAACTCCAGCTCGCCGTTATCCAGCAGGGGCATCCAGGCATTGGGGCCATTGTAGGGTTGAACCTTGCCCGATACCGAGGTCGCCTTGCTCGCGACCGCTGCTAGTCCCGAGCCTAAAGCATGAGCGCCGGTGCCGGCAGGGTTGGTGCCGATGGCGATGGTGCGCGGAAGATTATCGCTCTTTTCGGTCACCGGGCTGCAATCAAGTTTGGCCGCTGCTGCGAATCCGGGGAGCTGCCCTTGAGCTATTAACAGGCCGACGACCGCGCCCATAGCCAGGACTTTCTTAAATCTACGAATCATACTGCCTCCTCCTCTTACTAGTTGATTGTCGTTTCGCCACCCATTTAGCGAGTTCTGTCTGCACGAGGATGCCATGCACGTAGCGCAATCTGGGTCGTCGCGCAAACCCGGTGAGCTCACACCGGAGAACCATGCCCAACCATCAAGGGAGGGAAATGCTGAGAAGGTATCGGCCCAGCTTTGGTCCTTACGGGTGCCCCGATAGTTGCCGCCCAGCTACTCCAAGACGTCTTGGCTGCGTTCCGTGAAACGGCCACCACCATCGATGACAGGATAGCGGTTCTCTCTCATGATTACGGCGCCTTTTTCGGCCATGGACCAGCGCGTTTACGCGCCGCTATCTATCGCTTTTCTCGCCCAGAGTTGTCAAGTCTTTCAAAGAGCGTAGTTTAGCTTGAGGACGTCGCGTTCTCGATGTAACCAGCAGTGAAAATAGAACTCCCTCCACTCCATTACTCCGCCTCCTTGCGGGTCGGTGCTTTGGCCAGAAACATCAAAACGGTCGCGATCAGACTGACAACGGCAAAAATGGTGAAGGCGATGGTGTAGCTCCTAGTACGATCATAGAGAAAGCCCGCCAGGATCGGCCCGACGAAGGTGCCGATGGTGGTGACCGTGCGGCTCACTCCCTGAATCGTGGCGAAGGCCTTGGTGCCGAAATAATCTGCGCGGATGGGTTCCTGCAAGGAGGCGAGACCTCCGTAGGCAAGGGAGTAGACCACCATGAACGGCGTGAAAACCATCGGAGCCGCGGTCCAGCCCATGAAGAAAACGGAAACGGCAAGTGAAAGCAAAAGTCCGATTACGAGCTTTCGCTTGTCCACCAAATCGCCCAACCATCCCATGCCGATGCGCGCGGGGGCGCCGATGAGGGCCGAGACTCCCAGCAATCCGCTCGCCGCCTCCATACCCCAGCCGCGGTCGACAAGCAGAATAACAAAATGAACCGAGACGCCTTCGGTGACCATATGGCGGAGCGCCATAGAGGTGGAAAGAGTCCAAAAGGCCGGCAGGCGAAGCGTCTGGCTTAAAGTAAATTGCGGGTCTGAAGATCCATGAGTCACCGTCGCAGTTCCGGCTTTCGCATCCGGCGGAACAAGGAATTCCGTTTCTTGCGCTTGCGCGATTCTATTGATCACGTAGGCCAACGGCAGGCCGACGGCGAGGAGGATACAGCCTGATATCACCGCCGCCGTACGCCAACCCCACAGGGCGATCATGGCGCCCACCAGCGGTACCAGCGGACCGGATAGTCCCGGTCCCATACGAAAGATGCCGAAAGCCAAGCTGCGTCTCTCGCGAAACAGTTTCGCGATCAGCAAGCTGATGGGCATGTGGTAACCGAGACTCGACCCAAGAACAATACCGAAAATGATCGCGGCGTAAAGCGTCGGCAGGGAATTGACCCGGCTCAGAGCGAAAAATCCCAAGACGCAGACAAAAATACCCACAAACATCATCTTCCTTGGTCCGACGCGGTCGACGAGATAGCCCTCGATGGGCCCGAGGAAGCCGGACTCGATGCGCGCCAACGAAAAAGCCCCGGAAATTGCGGTGCGGCTCCAGCCGAACTCCTTTTCGAAAGCGGGGAAAAACGCGCTCATGCCAAAGTAACTGAAGCCGGTATTGACGGCGTGCGTGATACATCCGGCGATCACAAGCCACCACTTTTTATCCATCAAACGATCTCCACGATGCTTGCAGACTACCAAGCGCTGGTAAAATGGGTGCAGATTAACCGAAATCTTACGGCTAAGAAAGTCGTTTGCTCCAGCGCTAAGTTCGAAAGGCAGGGGGAAGCCCCGGGGAAACCCGCTAAATTTGCAGGGAAGGAACGCTCGGAAAAGATCGGCAGCCGCCCTCCTAATAGATTCATGTTCTCGTCCTGCGCAGCTGAATTTCTTGCCTAGAGCTATTTAACATGCACGACGTTGCGAGCGGTCTAAATCCATTGTAGTTTCGTTCTGTGTCGTTCAACCACAGACAATTCAATCAACGGCCTTTTGCCATCCAATCGGTTTCTCGAGCTGACCGCGCGATCGCGCTGTCCGCAAACTAAATACTGTCGGGCGCGCGCTGAAGCGTGAGCAGACTGATTCAGGCACGCGGGGCGTACCCATCACGCATCCCTTAGGATCGTCAGTCGGCTGTTTCAACGTGCAACTAAGCCCGCGATATGAGTAAGGAGGCTTAGTGGCAAAAAACAGCAGGCTGACTTTCCCAAAGCTCTGCAGATCGAATCTTAGAAAAGGAGAACCAGATACGTGCCTCATAGCGTTACCTTGATCACCACGATTGCCGCCGGCCTGGGACTCGCTCTTATCATGGGTTTCATCGCAGTGCGGTTGAAGCTGCCGGTTTTGGTCGGTTACCTGATTGCCGGCATCATCATTGGACCCGCGACACCGGGATTTGTCGCCGATCTCGAGCTGTCAAGCCAGCTTGCCGAAATCGGCGTGATGCTCTTGATGTTCGGCGTCGGACTCCACTTTTCCCTGGATGATCTTTTAGCCGTCCGCCAGATTGCCCTACCCGGCGCCATTGTCCAGATTGTCGTTGCCACTTTGCTAGGCGGGGCGGTCACCACTCTGTGGGGTTGGAACCTTGGTGCCGGCATCGTCTTCGGTCTCGCGCTCTCTGTGGCAAGCACGGTGGTGCTCCTCAAGGCTCTGGAAAGTCGCGGCGTTTTGGAATCCGTCAACGGGCGCATCGCGGTGGGCTGGCTCTTGGTCGAGGATCTAGTCATGGTCCTGGTGCTGGTGTTGCTACCGGCACTTTCGGCCTGGCTCGGCGGCGACGCCGAAGCTCCCGCTGGAAGACCAGAAGGCCGGAGTCTCCTGACAACCATCGCACTCACTCTCGGCCAAGTCTCGGTCTTTATCGCGCTCATGCTGGTTGCCGGCCGGCGCCTCTTTCCCTGGCTCTTGTGGCAGATTGCCGGCACCGGCTCCCGGGAACTTTTTACTCTCTGCGTCATTGCGGCTGCCGTAGGTATCGCCTACGGCTCGGCGGAGCTTTTCGGCGTCTCCTTCGCCTTGGGCGCTTTCTTCGCCGGCATGGTCATGCGAGAATCCCCTCTAAGTCACCGCGCGGCCGAAGAGTCCTTGCCGTTGAGAGACGCTTTTTCGGTCCTTTTCTTCGTTTCGGTAGGAATGCTGTTCGATCCGAACGTATTGGTTCGCCAACCGCTACAGGTGTTTGTGGTTGTGGCGATTATCATCATCGGTAAGTCGCTGGCTGCTTTTTTTCTAGTGCTGCTCTTTCGCTACCCGCTTAACACTGCGCTTACGGTGTCGGCGAGCCTGGCGCAGATCGGCGAGTTCTCTTTCATTCTAGCCAATCTCGGGGTTTCCCTGGGTCTTTTGCCCAAGGAAGGCCAGAACCTCATCTTGGCCGGCGCCATCATCTCCATCGCACTCAATCCTCTGGTATTCCGCGTGATCGAGCCCGCCCAAGCCTGGATACGATCCCGCTCCAAACTAGCTCAGACCTTGGAGCGTCCGGACGATCCGCTTGCCGTGCTGCCAATGACCGTCGACCTGAAGCGCCTGACCGGCCAGGTCGTGTTGGTGGGCTATGGCCGCGTCGGCCGGCGCATCGGTGAGGCGCTGACCGCGAAGGGTATCTCCTTTGTCGTAGCCGAGGAGAATCGTGAGATCGTCGAGCGATTGCGCGAAAGCGGCGTGCCGGCCGTCTCCGGCGACGCTTCCGACCCCGCCGTTCTGATTCAGGCGCATATCCACCGGGCGCGTCTACTGGTGATCGCGACTCCGGACACCTTCGATGTGCGCCGCATGATCGAAATCGCGCGCACGGTCAACCCGCGCGTCGAGACGGTGGTGCGCACGCACAGCGAGGCGGAAGCGGCGCTGCTCGTAAAGGAAAATGCCGGAAAGGTGTTCCTGGGCGAGCACGAACTCGCCCTTGCCATGATCAGGCATGTGCTCGAGCGTTACACAGCGGGAAGCGATCCCCATGGTTGACGGTCAAACCGATACAGCCCGGCGTCTCCCCGTGGTTTTGTAGGCAGATTTGGCGCTTGAATACCGGTTACAAAACGACGGCTAGTGAGCATGACTCTCGAGAAATCGTTCGGCGTCGATGGCGGCCATGCAGCCGGTTCCAGCGGCTGTAACCGCTTGCCGGTAGACATGATCTTGCACGTCGCCGCAAGCAAAGACCCCAGTAATGTTCGTCTTCGTTCCGTCGCGGGTAATAATGTAGCCGTTGGCATCTAAATCCAACTGGCCGACGAATAATTTGGAATTGGGCTCGTGACCGATGGCGATGAAGAGGCCATCGCACTTAAAGTCTTCGGTTTTACCGGTCTTCAGATTCTTTAGTTTGACGCCCTTGACGCCACCTGCCTTGGGGTCGCCGTAAACCTCTTCCACCGCGCTGTCCCAGATAAAGGAAATCTTGGGGTTCCTTTCAGCCCGTTCCTGCATGATCTTGGAAGCGCGGAGCTTGTCTCTTCTATGGACCACGTTGACCTTGGTCGCGAATTTCGTGAGAAACGTCGCCTCTTCCATCGCCGTATCCCCGCCTCCGACAACGGCCAGCTCTTTGTCCTTGAAGAAAAACCCGTCGCAGGTGGCGCAGGCCGATACCCCATGGCCCATGAGTTTGCGCTCGGACTCGAGTCCCAAAAGTTTCGCCGTGGCACCGGTGGCGACGATCAAAGAATCGCAGGTCAGAGTTTCTTTCCCGACAATCACTTGAAACGGGCGCTGCTTTAGATCCACCGAAGTCACTTCGCCAAAAAGCGTCTCGCTGCCGAATCGAACGGCTTGTCCCTTGAACTGTTCCATCAGATCCGGGCCCATGATGCCTTCGGGAAACCCGGGATAATTTTCCACGTCCGTGGTAATAGTTAACTGGCCACCAGGCTGCGCGCCTTCGATGACCAGAGGTTCGAGGTTCGCGCGGGCGGCATAGATCGCCGCCGTCAGACCGGCGGCGCCGGAGCCGAGGATGATAACGCGATAGTAACTTTTATTCGCCATAGTGTTTTTGTAACATAAAAACCCAGTGCGAGAAAGAAAGGTGCCTATGACGAAACTCAGTCATTTAGATGAACAAGGTCGCGCCCGAATGGTAGACGTGTCGGAAAAAGAAGTGACGAGCAGGATGGCGGTTGCGCGGGGAAAGGTTTACATGCGTGCCGAGACTCTCGCTCTCATCTTAGAAGATAAAATCGAAAAAGGCGATGTCTTTTCAGTGGCCCGCGTCGCGGGGATCATGGCGGCGAAGAAGACTCCCGAACTCATTCCCATGTGTCATCCACTTAATATCACTTCAGTTGAAATTGAGTTGACGCCGGCAGAGAATCCAGCGCGTGTGGAGATTGCAGCAAGCGTACGGGTCAGCGGCAAGACGGGCGTTGAGATGGAAGCCATGACCGCTGTGTCGATCGCCGGGTTGACGATTTACGACATGTGCAAAGCCGTCGATCGTGAAATGGCCATCGGCGAGGTTCGCTTGTTGAAAAAGAGCGGCGGCAAGAGCGGAACGTTTATCAGAAAGGAATAGGCGAAAGGCAAAGCCTTTAAGGCAACGGAAAAAAGAGGAGTAAGGCCGAAGTCGCCAAACTCCCGATATTTTTTGTCGATCTTTTTACGTACGCTTGCGCCTGCCCATCCGCTTTGCTGCGTATCCTTCTAAAAAAAGGCCGCGAAGCTCCGGTGCTCCGAGGGCATCCGTGGATTTTCTCCGGCGCTTTAGGGGAAATCGAGGGCGACGTGAGCGCTGCGGGGGTCGCGGATGTCTTCGATGGGGATAGGCAGTGGATCGCTCGTGGTCTGTTCAGCCCACAATCGCAGATTCGCGTTCGTCTTCTCACCTGGCAGAAGGAAGAGATCGATGGCGAGTTTTTCTTTCGCCGTCTCTCGCGGGCACTATCGATTCGGAACCGCATACTCTCCGGAGTAACCAATGCCTACCGGCTGGTGAACGGAGAGGGTGATTTTCTGCCCGGTTTGATCGTTGATTGCTACGGCGATTTTCTCGTCTGCCAGTTTTTCACCGCCGGCATGGATAGGTTGAAACCCCTTATCGTCGACTCCCTTTCAAAGCTTCTCCCCGTGAAAGGCGTTTTTGAGAGGAGCGAAGGCAGAGCTCGAAGCGAGGAAGGCATCCAACCGTCGGTGGGCGTGCTGGCGGGAGAGCCGCCCCCTGAGCTGATTCCGATTCAGGAGAACGGCTTAAAGTTCGTCGTTGACGTGAGGCGCGGGCAAAAAACCGGGTTCTTTCTGGACCAGCGGGACAACCGGTTTTTTCTTTCGACCCTCGCGCGGGGACGAAGGATTCTAAATTGCTTCTCTTACAGCGGGGCTTTTTCGGTCTATGGTTTCGCCGGCGGCGCCAAAGAAGTGATCTCTCTCGACTCTTCCAGACCCGCGTTGGAGCTGGCGGAACGAAATTTGGCGCTAAACGGGTTCGCAACCGCCGACTCGGAGCTTCTCAGGGGCGACGCCTTTGCGTATCTTAAAGAATGCACTACTTCATTCGACATTATCGTCCTCGACCCCCCCTCGCTGGCACACAAACGAGGCGACGTCGACGCGGCCACCGGCGCGTACAAGTTTCTCAATCTCCACGCGCTGAGGCATGTAACACCCGGCGGTCTTCTGCTCACCTTCTCCTGCTCCCAGCATCTTTCCATTGACCTGTTCCAAAAAGTCGTGTTCGGCGCGGCAGTCGACGCGGGGCGTAAAGTCAGCATCCTTCGCCGCCTCGGTCAGTCCGTCGACCATCCGGTAAGCCTTCATCACCCGGAAGGAGAATACCTCAAAGGGTTCGTTTTGACGGTATTGGACTGAACCTCCCAGTGTGGTAGAGGAAGTCGGCGTGTAGGGTCGTATCAACCGGCGGGGATTCACAACTCAATGCGAGGTGCTCATGGTCTCTAATCAAACGATCAAAGAATGGCCCAAAGAGGACCGGCCCCGGGAAAAGCTCTTGGAGCAAGGCGCGAGCGCTCTATCCGACACCGAATTGTTGGCAATTATTCTGCGCACCGGCAACGCCAGTACCGGGGAGAGTGCCATCGATCACGCGCGCTTGCTGTTGCGTCATTTCAATGGCCTGAAGGGACTGGACGACGCATCATCAGGCGAAATTGGAACCGTCAAAGGAATCGGTCCGGCAAAGATCGCCCAGATCAAAGCCTGTCTGGAAATCGCCAAGCGCTTCGGCAATCGCAAGTGGGAAGCCGGCCAGCCCCTGCGCTCCTCGGAAGATGTGTTTCGCCACTTTCGCGACAACCTGGAAAAAGAAAAACGGGAGCTGTTCTATGTCGTCCTACTTAACAACAAGAACCGAAAGATGCGGGAGGTGAAGGTTTCTGAAGGTTCGCTCACGGCGTCTCTAGTTCATCCGCGGGAAGTCTACAACCCGGTGATCCGCGAATCCGCCGCAGCGGTCATCTTCGTTCACAATCATCCGAGCGGCGATCCGGCGCCCAGCCAGGAAGACATCGAGATCACCCGAAGACTCAAAGAGGTCGGTGAAGTAATGGGCGTTCGCGTTTTGGACCACGTGGTGATAGGGCACGATCGCTACTTCAGTTTCAGCGACCGGGGAATGCTCTAGCCCGGATTATTCATTCATGAGTCGAGGAAAAGCATGACACACTCTGCAATCGAACGGTGAGCCGTGGTGGGGCAATGGCATAGGAGCGAAAAGTTACAATGATTTGGGCGACGCTCGAGCTACTTGTGCGTCTGGGCTCAGCCGTTCGCCCCGTACCGGCGGCTGAAGACGGCCTCAAGGTAGAGGCCCATTGCCATGGACCCGAAAGGGCTCATCGTTCGCGATCATTGCTGCACAATAATCAGGGCTAGCCTATCACTGCGACCCGTCACTGCGCTTTTGCCGCGAATTCGCGAGCCGGCAATTTTATTTCATTGACTTCAAACGGCTCCACGTTTATTTTAATGGGAGTAATTGCCGTGGACGCCATTCTCAGATCCTGACCGCATGACCGCCTTTGAACTAGGTAGACCCCCCAGGAGGACAAACGCCCTCAGAAATCTTTTCGTGGTCTTGCTGTTGGCCGGCATGATCGCCGGCACTTACGTCCTCCTTCCCAAGTTTGAATGGCACAAACCCGAGGTCAAGATCACACCCGACACGGATAGCATCGGTCTCGCTCCCATTGAGATAGCAATCAGCGAAAAAGGGACCGGGCTCAAGTCCGTCGCCGTAACTCTTGCTGCGGGAGACGGCGAGCGCCCCCTCTTTTCGGAACAGTATGACCCGCCGGTCATGCAAACAAAGGTAACCATCCTCGCAACAAAATTGACCGGCATCAAAGAAGGTCCCGCCGTGTTCCGCGTCAGCGCACGGGACGGCTCATTGTGGGGCTTTTTCAAGGGTAATGAAACCGTCATCCAAAAAAATGTCACTATCGACATCACGCCGCCGACCGTGGAGCTTATGGCGGATGACGCTTATATCAACTTCGGCGGCTCTGGGTTAGTTGCATACAAGGTCTCCGCCGATGCCGTAACCAGCGGCGTCAGGATCGGTAATTACTTTTTCCCAGGTTATAAGGGACAAACCAAAGATCCCAATACCACCATCGCCTTCTTCGCTCACCCCTATAACGTGCCCGAAGATCAAAAGGCAGTTTTGGTTGCTACCGATAAAGCCGGCAACTCACGGGAGCTGCGGCTCGGTTATACCCTCAAGGACGTCAGATACAAAAAAAGCTCGATTCCGATCTCCGAGGATTTCATTCAAAGTAAGGTCGCGCCACTCTTAAGCGACGTCGGGGCGCGTCAGGGGACTCCGAAGGACATTTTCGTTAAGGTCAATAACGGTCTGCGCAAAGAAAACGAAGACAAGATTCGAGCGGTGGGTCAAAAAACCGCGGACAAAATGCTTTGGAGCGGCCCCTTTACCCAGCTCTCCAATTCCAAGGTAGAGGCCAATTTCGCTGACGCGAGAACCTACCTTTATCACAACGAACCGATCGACAACGCCTATCATCTTGGCTTTGATCTCTCGGTCACCAAGAGATACCCAGTGGAAGCAGCCAATAGCGGGGTTGTCAGTTTCGTCGGAGACCTGGGGATTTATGGCAACACCGTGATCATCGACCACGGCCTCGGACTCTCTACCCTCTACGGCCACTTGAGTTCTGTCGACGTTAAGGAAGGCAATCAGATCAAACCGCAACAGATCATCGGCAGGACCGGGGAAACGGGTCTTGCCGTCGGCGATCACCTGCACTTCGCCACCTTGCTCCAAGGAATACCCGTGTTGCCTAAAGAGTGGTGGGATGCGAAATGGATCAAGGACAACATTCAGCCCAAGCTGGACTCTACAACCGCGACTAGCACGGAAGAAGCTAAACCAGCCGCCAAGCCCGCTCGCAAGCGGCGCCGGTAGCAACTTCAGTGTGCTACAGACGGCGCAGCGCTCCTGACTAGCACTTGCCGGTGCACTCAAGGTGCGAAGATGATGAGAGCCGGAATGGTTGGAAAAACCGTGCTCAGCCTATCTCAATCAGTTTTTTCTGGGGGAGTAGCCACGGAGGATCCTGACCGCTGACTTCGAAACGGCAAAATGCTCAACACCCAATGAAGCCAAGCCGCGCGTCAAGAACTCGCGCTACTATGCTCGAGGGATTCCAGCAGCTTCTGATAGGCTTTCAAAAGGTCCGTCGAAGTGACAATGCCACACACCTTTTCCTCATCGTCAAGCACCGGGAGACAATTGATGCGCTTGGAAACGATCTTGGCGACTGCAACGGAGACTGGAGTTTCTTGCTTGACGGTGAACGGCTCGCGAGTCATGATCTGACTCACGTCCTTGGTTTGCCAGTTGCTCGTCCGCGACAACGCACGAAGGATGTCACGATCCGAGACTACCCCGACAATCCGTCCTCCGTTATCAACGACTACGACATGGCGGAAATGCCGGTCGGCCATCAAACTCACCACCTCTGTAAGGCTGTGATGCGGGCTTAGCGTGATGGTTTTGCGAGTCATCACGTCGGCAACGCTTTTACGCCTATTCATGATCGCCTTCAGGACCGCCGTTTCAGATTCGCGTTCACTTTCCCGATTACTCTGATTCATACCGAATCCTCCCTAACCGAATTCATCAGAGATGCAATTTCATCCAAGAATCAAACGGACCCCGGCTTTTTCTCGGTTGAATTATTTTCCACGCAGGCTTGAAGCTTCTGATAGTTTCGCAGGAGGTCCGTCGAAGTTATAATGCCACAGACCTTGCCGTCGTTCCCAATGACGGGGAGGCAATTGATGTGCCGCGACAACATCTCGGCGGCTGCCACGGAAAGGGGTGTTTCCGGCGTTACCGTAAACACCTTATGCGTCATCACTCCACTCACGTTTTTGGCCTGCCAATTCGGGGTGCGTCCGAGTGCGCGCAAGACATCTCGGTCGGAGAATACACCTGCCAGCCGGCCATCGGCGTGAACCACCAGAAAGTGGCGAAAAGGAGAATCGGTCATCAGCTGCACCGCTTCGCCAAACGTATGATGCGCAGATAAGGTAACCAAGCGGGTGCTCATGATCTCAGCCACACACGTAGTTGCTGCAGGACGCCCAGGTTCGCCACCGAAACGCCTTCCCGGCGCAATTTCCATGTTACGCTCCATCAATTTTGTGCTTGGCGAATTTCTTCGCTGCAAAATCAGAGGGTTGCGGCGCGAACACCGCAATACATGCGGGCTTGCGGACGTAATCACGTATGCGACCTACCTATTTTCTCTGATCGGCGCGAAAACTGAAGACTTTACTGGCCCGCAAGCCAAGATTCAGCAACTTCTATGCACGCATCAGGAGTATTCTCTGCCTCCTTTCCCGCAACCCGGTCAAGTTAGTTGGACAATTGTACATTGATCGGATAGGAATGGCACTCAAATAATTACTGCGGCGGAGGATGGAATGACTCTCATTCTAAGCAACGACGACATTCAGAAATCACTGGATCCGAAGGAATGCCTGAATGTCATGGAGGAATCTTACCGAGAGCAAGCGGCCGGTCGAGCAGTGAACCGGCCAACCTGCCATTCCTATCTCCCCCACTCTCTGCCCCAATCCACATATAGCTTTAAATCCGTCGATGGCGGCGTTGGTAAACTTGGCGTGTTGGCATTACGCGTCACCTCTGACGTGGTGCAGGAACACCATGTTCATGGTTCCGTTCGCCTAGAGAAGGTTCCCCTCGCCGGCAAGGGACTGTTCGTTGGGCTCGTTGAACTTTTTAGCGCCGAGACCGGCGAGCTGCTAGCCATCATGCCGGACGGTTTCATCCAACAAACCCGCGTCGGCGTCACCAGCGCCCTTGGAATGAAAATAATGGCGCGGAAGAACTCCGAAATTCTTGGACTTATCGGTTCCGGCGGCCAAGCCCGCGCTCATTATCGCTTCATGACGTCCGTGATGCCGATCAAGCAGGTGAAGGTTTTCAGTCCGAATCCGGAGCACCTAAAAGCCTTCACCCAGGATATGACGAGGGAAACCGGAATCCCGGGCGAGGCGGTCGGCAGCGCGGAAGCGGCAGCCAAAGATTGCGACGTCGTTTGCAGTGCGACCAATTCATCCCGACCCGTTCTGAAGATCGATTGGTTGCAACCAGGGATGCATTACAACTCGATCCGAGAGTTCGAAACGGACGTCGCCGCTCTCGACAAATGCGACGTTATCGCCATCCATACTCAGTTTGGCGGCATACAGCATTATCAGCCACCGGGGATCGTTGACGACATGCCCGGCGTGCGCCGGGAGAAACCGCGGGATTGGACACGCTATCCTGAGATTTGCGATCTGATTGCCGGAAAGGCGCCTAGCCGGACCCATGACAAGCAAATCACTTTCTTTCTCAATAATGTCGGCACCGGCGTTCAATTCGCTGCCTTGGGTTACTGCGCTTATCAAGCCGCTAAACAAAACGGCTTAGGCCACGAAATTCCCACCGACTGGTTTTTGCAGGATATCAAGCCCTGAGGATGACAGCCCCCCAGCAGCCGAGTCAGTCTTTTTGAAACCGAGTGGGGCGCGAGTCGCCCGTCAATTTTTATTTCCCCATGAGCTTCTTTAAGCGTTCAATCACATCTGGCGGCTGGGACATGACTTCCTTAGTTAACGCCTCCACTTCCTCGCCGGTGCTCGGGTTGATATCGAGCTTCTTGTTTTTGGTCTCTGCTAAAAACGCGGGGTCTTTTACCGTTTTCGTAAAGGCTTCCCGCAAAATCTTTACGTGCTCCGGCCGCATATTGGGCGGCCCAAGATAGGGCCGATGAAAATCGCCCGAGGCAAGCAGGGCTGTCGCCAGGCGACGCCCGGATTCCGACGCCTTGTATTTATCCATCAGCTCGTAAACGGTCGGAGCATCGGGTACCCGTTCGTCTCTCTTTTTTCCGCCTTGGACCAGTACTCTGGCGAAATTGTTCTTGCGCCAGGTGTGAAACGGCTCTCGTGAGAAATACGCCTCGGAGCTGAGCGAGCGGCACTGGATCTCGCCCCTTTCCACAGCTAGATCGATCTCATTTCCTCCCTGGTAACCGGAAATTACGTTGAACTTCGCTTCGACGGTGTCTTCCAAAAGTTTCGGCACAAAGTATCCCATGTTACTCATGCCCGTGGTACCGCATTTCGGCGCCTCCTTGGCGCTGCGCACATCTTCGATGGTTTTATACGGGCTGTCGGTCCGCATATATAGAACTTGAGGCGACTTCGTCGCGTTGCCAATCCAGGTGAACTTCGTCCAGTCGAACTTGACCTCGCCCCGG
Organism: Thermodesulfobacteriota bacterium; assembly: GCA_036794995.1. GTDB lineage: Bacteria > Desulfobacterota > Binatia > UBA9968 > UBA9968 > DAIRFP01. Next base: position 21,923 of record DAIRFP010000014.1, read on the forward strand.
CCGATCAGCTGCTCGAAGTAGAGACCTGCATTAATGGCGGCAAACGTTAGCCCATCCGGTTTAGCGACATTGTAGACATAGTTGGCTGCTATCATGTGTCCTGCGCCGGGCATGTTTTGCACAATAATATTTGGATTGCCGGGAATGTATTTGCCGATGAACAGAGCGATGGCGCGGGCGTAGAGATCGTAGAGATCCCCTGCTCCGGTGCCAACAATAATCGTTACGTTTTTCCCTTGGTAGTAGGGGGTTTGGGCTTGAAGGTTCGAACTCAACACTAACAAAAGCAAGATTATCAAGATTGACTTTGTCATTTTCGCCTCCTGCTACGTAAGAAACGTTATTTTCCCAAAAGCTTCTTCAACCAATCGATCACCTCGGGCGGCTGATCGATCACCTCTTTAGCCAGCGCTTCTAACTCTGCGCCGCTAGAAAATTGTATCTCGGGCCATTTCTTTTTCTTTGCTTCTTCCACAAACTCAGAGTCTTTAAGGGTCTTGGCGTAGGCTTCACGGAGAATTTGCACGCGCTCGGGCGGAACGCCCGGTGTCGAGACAATGGGCCGGGAGCCGAAACCGCTCTGGCCCAAGTAAACAGTGGCGAGACGCCTTTTCGCCTCGGATACCTTGTATTGCTCCATAAGCTCATACATCGTCGGAACGTCGGGAATTCTTGCGTTACGTTGACGCCCGGTCTGAACCAGAATGCGGACAAAGCCAGTCTTATGCCAGGTAATAAATGGCTCGCGGCCGAAGAAGCCATCGACAGTTATAGCCCGGCACTGAACCTCCCCTCTCTCCAGCGCCAAATCCTGCTCGGCGCCTCCTGGATAGCCGCTGATCACATTGAATTTTAAACCTAGCGTTTCCCCCAGAAGCCTGGGAATATCGTAACCGCTACTGCCGACCCCTGTGGCGGAACACTTCGGCGGCTCTTTGGCGTTACGAATTTCGTCCAACGTCTTGGAGGGAAAATCTGAGCGTAAAAAGACTAATGTTCCGTTGCGATCGGCGGTTCCGATCCAGGTAAACTTCCCCCAGTCAAATTTGACCTCGCCGCGGCCAGTGAGCTGAGCATAATATAGCGCCCCACCGATGGAGCCCAGGGTGAGACCGTCGGGCTTGGTCAAGTTATAGACGTGATTGGCGGCGATCATGGAACCCGCCCCCGGCATGTTCTGGACGACGAAGTCGGGATTTCCGGGAATGTACTTCCCCATGAAGCGGGCATAGGCACGCGCCCAAAGATCATGATTGTCACCGGGCAGATAACCGACAATCATCCTGATGGTTTTACCCTGATAGTACGGGGCTTGAGCATAGAGAAAACTCTCGGTCATCAAGACAGCAAACACAACAATCATGAGCCGCTTCATAACTCCTCCTTCCCTCCGACCTTATTCCGTCAAGATTTTTTTGACCTGTTCGATTACCTCCCGCGGCTGGTCCATAATCTCCTGCAACAGAGCTTGAAGCTCTTCGCCAGTGGATGGGTCCACGTCCATCCTGCCCTTCTTTGCCTCCGCGAGGAGCTCCGGGTCCTTCAGCGATCTCGTGTATGCATCACGTAGGATTTTGACTCGCTCCGACGGCGTTCCCGGAGTTACCAGCATGAAGCGACCAAATTCGGCTCCGCCAAGCAACACGCGGGCAACGCGGCGATTATTCTCATTCGTCTTGGCTTGGTCCATAAGCTCGTAGATCGTCGGAGCTTCCGGCACGATGGCATCACGCTTTGGCGCCGTTTGAACCAGATGTCTGTCAAAACCCTTCTTGTGCCAGGTATCGAAGGGCTCTCGACCGAAATGAGGCAATATCGTGTTTCCACGACATTGGATTTCGCCTTTTTCCACCGCCAGATCAATTTCATTGCCCCCCGGATAGCCCATGACCGTATTGATTTTCGCCCCCAACGTGAGCTCAAGGACGCGGTCGAGGGTGTAGCCTGCGCTCGAGACGCCGGTGCTCCCGCATTTCGGTGGCTCCTTTGCCTGGATGATGTCACCAACCGTTTTGTAAGGAGCATCGGCCCTCATGTAAAGCAGCATGTAATTCTTCTCCTGCGAACCGACGACATAGAATTTGCGCAGATCGAATCGCACTTCCTTGTGCCCTGAGAGTTGCTCGAGATAGGTGTTGCTGTTCGGCATGACCACCGTTAATCCATCGGGTTTCGCCACACCGTAAACATAGTTCGTCGCCACGAGAGAGCCGCCGCCGGGCATGTTCTGAACGATGATGTCGGGACTGCCGGCGATATACTTGGGCATGGTGCGGGACAGCAGCCGCGCCCAACGATCGTAAAAACCACCCGCCGTGGCACCGACGATAATTCGAATCGTTTTGCCTTTGTAGAAAGGTTCGGATTGCGCGCGCAGAGAGTCAAAAGTACTCCCAAGGCACGAAAACAACGTCAAAGCCACGATCATGAATTTGTCGAGCCTTTTCATAGCACCTCCTACGCTAGTCACTTAGGACGGACACGTGTTCCCAATCCGCTAGCTTACGATCCGTCCAAAATCCGTTCCCCAAAGATTTCTCACTTTCTTCAACTCGTTATCCGACAACCCTGGCGCGCCTGAGCACGCCACCGCTGCGTCGATGTGCGCTGGGTTAGAAAAGCCCACCAGGACTGTGGACACCTCGGATTTCATTAGCCCAAAGCGGATCGCTGCCTGCGTCAGACTTTTGCCGTCGAGGCCGAGCGCGGCCTTAAACTTCTCGGCCCGTTGGACATCCAGCGGATAATCGGATCCGGGTGAAAGGGGTTCCGGACTGCTGCCACCCCCCGGGGTAGGGTCCGACGTCAACGCCCCGGCGGCTAGAACGCGAATGACAAAGGCGCCCATTCCCTTGGCCGCCGCGCGATCGATGATGAGGCGATAATCCAGGGCGCTGAAACCTGGCGGAACCGGTTGACCGGCACTCGGGTTGAGTAGATTATAGTAGGCCTGAAAGCCATGGAACTCGCCGCTGTCAACTAGCTCGTGGAGCGCCCCCACTTCACCCAATCCGCTGAAACCAAAGTAACCGACCTTGCCTCGATCCCGCATCGTTTTGAAGCCTTCGACAACTCCTTTGGGTCCGAGGACGTCCTGCGGCGTTAGACTGAACCGCTTCCCCGCGCCACGCTCCAAGGTCACTCTGGTATGAAGCTGGATAAAATCAACCCGATCTCGATTGAGTCGTTTGAGTCCGGCCTCGATCGCACGGATTGTCCCGGCTCTGACATCGCTGACGGCATCCGGTTCCAAGCGAATCTTGGTAGAAATGACGGGCTCAGCACCAAGGTCATTTAGTATCCGTCCGAGATTCTCTTCGGACTTTCCCAAGCCGTAGGCAAAGGCCGTATCAAAGAAAGTGATTCCTAAATCTAGGGCATGCTGGACGGCCTTCCGTTGATCCTCGTAGGGCGCCTTCACCATGAGCACAGCGTTGTTGCCGCAGCCGAAGCCGATCTCGGAAACTTTAATACCGGTCTTACCGAGTGTGCGATACTGCATAGTTTCACCTCATTTCGAATAATTATAGATTGGCAAGTGTGCTCACGACCGCCAGCGTATCAGTGAGATCGGGCAAACAACCATCGGGCTCAAAGTAGGCAAGCTCTTCCACCGGATACCTCCCCGTCCCCACCAGAACACATTTCATGTGATTGTGTCGCGCCGCATCGAGATCCTTCGGCGTATCTCCGACAATGACGCACTGCTCCGGCCTTAGAGACTTACCTGCCCACCGCTCCCACCGCTCTTTGGCGATCCGGGGCAAATCAGGACGATGGGGGGAATCGCTCGCGTAGGCACCACGGCAGAGATACACATGTAATCCAGCCGCCTCGAGCTTCAATTGCGCGGTTAGCTCGAAATTTCCCGTCACCACACCCTGGCTGAAATGTTCATTTGCCGAAAGCACCTCTAATAATGCCAGCGCGCCGGGAAGCGCACGAATCGTCGTCGTGCCGTTTCGCACGGCTTCGGCGTAACTACACCGTAAATTCTTTGCGAATCGTTCCCAATGCCGGTTCTCAATTTTCAGCTCAAGCTTTGCTTGGGTGAAAATTTCCTTTACGATGTGCGGGTCGGTATTGCCGTCGGGGACCACGGACCGGATATCGCCCGGGGCGCCGAAAGTCTTGAGAATGGCCTCATTGAACGGAACGTATCCGTTCTGTGTTCGCGTCAAGGTGCCGTCGATGTCAAACAAGATAAGACGCTCCATGGGCATGGGGATATTTGCACAATCACGCTGAGGTTGGCAAATCGAGGATTCGTCGGCCAAAAGGCAAAACCGTTGACAAAGCGCAACTTCTAAGATAAAAACTTTGCGTAGGTTTTGCGCGACTGGCGTCAACGTGGAATCGACCACGAGGGAGTGCAAAGCGTTAAGACGGCCGAACGCCTGGGTCTCTTATCGAGAGAGGTTCAGGCTTTTTTTATGGATGTAGCCGTTGGTGCTTTTTTGACGCCGTTTATCACACCCTCTCCTACCTAAGTGTCGGATCGGTATCCGGCTTCAAAGCGTCGATAGAAGGATATTCATGATCAAGCAATATCTCCTCTCACCCGGCCCCACGCCAATCCCCAATGAAGTGTCATTGGCGATGTCGGAGACCATGATTCACCATCGAACGCCGCAATTTAACCAGGTCTTCGAGGAAACCCGCCAAGGTCTCAGGACACTATTTGGAACCAAAGGCGATGTCTTGATGCTGGCCTCTTCCGGTACCGGCGCGATGGAAGCGGCTGTATCGAACTTGTTTTCGCCGGGTGACAAAGTCCTGGTCATCAACGGCGGTAAGTTTGGCGAGCGATGGCTGAATATCGCCAATGCGTTCGGATTGGAACCGGTGGAGATCAAAGTTCCCTGGGGGCAGGCGGTCAAAGTTGAAGAGGTCGAGAGACAACTGAAAATCCACCCGGACGTCCAGAGTGTCATGGTCCAGGCCAGCGAGACCTCCACCACCGTGCTCCATCCGGTAAAGGAGATTGCCAAACTCACCAAGAATGGACCGCTCTTTCTCGTCGATGGTGTCACCGCCGTTGGAGTGCTTTCCGTCCCCGTGGACGAATGGGGCATCGATGCGCTGGTCACGGGTTCACAAAAAGCACTGATGCTTCCTCCGGGCCTGGGCTTTATCGCTCTCAGCGATCGTGCATGGGAGAAGACGAAAAAAGCCAAGCTTCCGCGCTTCTATTTTGATCTCAATCTCGAGCGCAAGAACCAGGCGAAAGGTTCCGGCGCTTTTACACCGGCGGTCTCGTTGATCTTCGGGTTGCGCGCTTCGCTCAATATGATGGCGCGGGAAGGACTCGATCGGGTGTACGCGCGCCATGCGCGTCTGTCGCGGGCAACGCGCGCAGCGGCAACGGCCATGGGGCTGAAACTTTTAGCGCCGGATAGTCCGAGCCCGGCAGCGACGGGGATTTTCCTGCCCGATGGCTTGGACGCGGACCAGGTTTTAGACTACCTCCGGGATCAGATGGGAGTCACCCTGGCCGAGGGGCAGGATCAGCTCAAGGGCAAAGTCATCCGCATCGCCCATGTCGGTTATATGGGCGCGTTCGACGTCATCACGGCGATTGCCGCCGTGGAAATGGCGCTTAGAAAATTCGGCGCCGAGATTCCCTTTGGCCGCGGCGTCGCTGCTGCCCAAGAGGTGCTGATGGAGGCCTTGAATTAGTCCGTGAAAATTCTCGTTACAGATTCTTTGGCGCCTCAAGGGCTCGAAGTCTTCGAGCGCGCTCAAGGCTTCGAAGTACACGTTCGTATCGGCGTCAAGCCCGACGAGCTCAAAAAGATCGTCGCCGATTACGACGGTTGGGTGATTCGAAGCGGCACAAAAATCACGGCGGAACTGATCGAGGCGGCTAAGAACCTTAAGGTAATCGGCAGGGCGGGGGTCGGTTTTGAGAATATCGACGTTGACGCCGCAAGTAAGAAAGGCGTGGTGGTCATGAACACCCCGGGCGGCAACAACGTCACCACGGGCGAGCATACGATCTCGCTGATGATGGCTTTGGCCCGCCACATTCCTCAGGCGGTCGCCTCCCTGAAAGGCGGCAAATGGGACCGCAACAAATTCGTCGGCGTCGAATTGTGCAACAAGACCCTCGGCGTCATCGGCCTCGGCAACGTCGGCCGCATCGTCGCCGAACGAGCCGCCGGGCTCAGAATGAAGGTGATCGGTTACGATCCCTTCATTTCCTCCGAAAGCATCGCCCGCATGGGCGTAGAGCCGGCGAGCCTGGAAGAGCTCCTAACAAAATCCGATTTCATCACCGTCCACGTGCCGCTGACGTCTGAAACACAGGGACTGATTAATCGAGATGCCTTTGCCAAGATGAAAACCGGGGTTCGCATCATTAACTGCGCCCGGGGCGGCATCGTTGACGAAAAGGATCTGGCGGACGCCCTCCGCGCCGGCAAAGTGGCGGGAGCAGCCTTGGATGTTTACGTGGATGAGCCCCCCGCGCCGGATCATCCCCTCATCAAAATGGATCAGGTGATCACGACACCCCATCTAGGCGCATCCACGGACGAGGCCCAGCTCAATGTAGCCGTGGCCGTGGCCGAGCAGATGGTCGACTTCCTGGCCAAAGGAGTCGTCCGCTACGCCATCAACGTGCCTTCAGTCAGTCCGGAACTGCTCGAAGTCCTTCGCCCTTATTTGACCTTGGCAGAGAAACTCGGAAGTCTTCACGTACAGATGGCCGGTGCGCTTCCCACAGAAGTTCAAGTGGAGTATCGCGGCGACGTAACTCAGTACAACGTTGCTCCTTTGACTCTGGCCGTGCTCAAGGGAATGCTGACTCCGGTCATGGAATCCGGAGTCAATTACGTTAATGCTCCGCTCGTCGCGCGGGAAAGAGGGATCAAGATCGTCGAATCGAAGGGTGAGCACGCGGGCGATTTCGCAAGCTCCATTGCGGTCAAGGCGAAGGCCAAGAAGCAAGACCTCGAAGTCGAAGGGGCGATTTTCGGCAGCAAGTATCCACGCATCGTCAGGGTCAACAACTTCTACCTGGAAGCGGTTCCGGAAGGCTACATTCTGATTATCCATAATAAGGATGTTCCCGGAGTCATCGGCGCGGTCGGCAGCATTCTGGGAAAGAACGGCATCAACATCGCCGGCATGGAGTTAGGACGCGGCGAAAGAGGCGGCAACGCCATATCTTTCACCCACGTGGATGAAGTCGTGCCCAAAAAGGCCCTGGATGAACTACGCGCCCTGCCGCAAACTGTTTCCGTCGAACTGGTAAAACTATGAAAGGACGACTGAAGGCATCAGGCGACAGGCGCGAGAAAGAATCTTCAATCACGCCTTACGCCTGACGCCTCACGTCTGAAAGAACATGGCCAACGTTGCGATCATCGGCGCTCAGTGGGGAGACGAAGGCAAAGGCAAAGTGGTCGATCTCTTCACGGACGACGCCGACATCGTCGTTCGCTTTCAAGGCGGCAACAACGCCGGTCACACACTGGTGGTGGACGGCAAGAAAACCGTCCTTCACCTGATTCCCTCGGGAGCGCTGCATCCTAACAAACTCTGCGTTATCGGAAATGGTGTTGTTGTCGATCCCGAAATTCTCATCGAAGAGATCGATGCCCTGCAGGAGCAGGGCCATCTGGCCGACGACGCGTCTCTTCGCATCAGCGAGCAGGCCCACCTGATCATGCCCTACCACAAATCCATCGATCTGGCCCGGGAGCGACTTCGGGGCAAGGGCAAGATCGGCACCACGGGACGCGGCATTGGTCCGGCCTACGAAGATAAGGTGGCGCGCATTGGCATTCGCTTTATCGACCTTTTGGAAGAGGACACCTTTCGCGAGAAACTCCAGCACAACATCGAGGAGAAAAATATTTACCTAAAAGCCATTCTCAAGGAAAAACCCCTCGCCTTCGAAGAAATTCACGTTCGCTACGAACAGTTTCGCGAGCGGCTCAAACGCTACGTCACGAATACCGGTCTTTTACTGGAACAAGAGATGCGCGCCGGCAAGCGCGTGCTATTCGAAGGAGCGCAGGGAACCCTTCTCGACGTCGATCACGGCACCTATCCCTATGTGACTTCCTCGAACACGACCACCGGCGGAGTTTGCTCAGGTTCGGGCGTGGGGCCCCAGCATGTTCAACAAGTCATCGGCATCTCCAAGGCCTACACCACCCGCGTTGGAAGCGGCCCCTTTCCCACCGAGCTCGATGGTGCCGACGGAGAGACCCTGCGGCGCGAGGGCAGCGAGTTCGGCGCCACCACGGGCAGATCGCGTCGCTGCGGTTGGTTCGACGCCGTCGGCGTGCGTTACGCAGTCCGAATGAACGGCATGACCGGCATCGCCTTGACGAAACTCGACGTTTTAACGGGTTTTAAGAAAATTCCGCTTTGCACCGCCTATCGTTACAACGGCAAAGTTGTGAACGACTTTCCCGCCAGTTCCAAGGTGATGAAAAACGCCCAACCGGTTTACGAAGAAATGGCAGGCTGGGACAGTCCCCTCGATGATGTGAGAAAATTGTCCGACCTACCGGTCGAGGCTCAAAAATATGTCCGTCGGCTTGAGGAAATCATTGGAACCGAGATCATCCTCGTCTCAGTTGGCCCGGGGCGGGACCAGACCATTCTGCTAAAAAATCCCTTTGATCGGCAGTAGTCACTTGAGGTCCAGGGAAACAAGTTCATAATCGCCCTCTTCGCCGTGCCAGGGCTCGCACCCCTACCTCAGTTTGAAAATCTCCAAGTACCGTTCACCGTCGCATCGAAATCCTGATAGTCTTTTGGATTCTCGCTGATGTATTTGAAAGGATACTTCTTTTCGAACCGATCTACCGTCTGCTTGCTCTGATCCAGAGTCATCGTCGTATAATAGACCAGCTGGCCTTCCTTTTTTGCTCCTTCGATCAGTTTTGGCTTGGCGCTACCTTGCAACCACGAAACTGCCGGCGCGAGGAATAGACCAAAGAACAAGATAATCGCCTGCCTGCAGATACCCGTGGCTTCTGCCTCCTTGACCCCAAAGGGCCTGCCAAAAGTTGGCGACATCGTCAGGTATCAATGCGGGCAAATCAACTTTCGCGGGAAAATACCCGTTATCGGGCTTTCGGTCCTTGAAAAACCCCCTAGCGGCTGTTTATCATGGCTAACATCAATATCCCAAATCAGGAGGAGTTATGGACGGCGAAACATCCAAAGAAAAACTCGTTGGCGACTTGAAGACCCTGATCGGCGACGCAGAGGAATTGTTGAAAGCCACGACAAGCCAAGCCGGAGAGAAAGTCACGGCAGCCCGGCAACGGATTGAGCAAAGTTTGATCGAAGGGAAAAAGGCGTTAGCCGACGCAGAAAAGGCGGTGATCAAGAAATCCAAGGAAGTCGCCGATATCGCGGACGATTACGTCCGGGAGAACCCCTGGAGCGCGGTGGGTATTGCAGCCAGTGTGGGGGTGGTGCTTGGTTTATTGATTCGCCGCAGCTAGGATTCGCCCCATGGCCGACAGAGAGGGTGGCGCGAACGGCGAACGCTCGTCAAGCCTATCGGATACTTTCAACGCCGTGGTGACAGGAGTGAGTTCTGCCGTCCATACGCGGCTGGAGCTGTTTGTTGCGGAGTTGGAAGAAGAACGGGAGCGGTTGAAACAGGCCCTCCTGCTCACCTTGTTACTTTTTTTCGGCCTCAGCCTAGGCTTTATCCTTCTCAATATTTTTTTGGTCGCGCTCTTTTGGCAACACGGCTGGATTTTTGCCATCGGGGGCCTTGCAGCACTCTATCTCGGCGTTGGTATAGTCGCCGCTCTGATGCTGCGCAAAAAAATACTGACCCGACCGGGCCTTTTCCCTGTCACCTTGGCGGAACTAAGAAAAGATCGCGATCGACTGAAGGCGTCTTCCCGTGAGTAATCGATTTGCAGAAATCGCCCGCCGTAAGCAGCTCCTCGTCGATCAATGCGACCGCGACCGAGAGGATCTGGCCGCTTCCTTCAGTCATGTTCGGTCCTCCCTCAGCATTGGCGCTGTGCTGACGGCTCTAGGCAAGACGCTTAAACTTTACCCGATTTTAGTTACGGGCATATCAGGTCTACTGGCCAGCGGCTACGCAAGTAAGCTGATGCGGTCGAGCGGCAAACTGTATAAGATGGGACAAGCGATCCTGCCCCTATGGTACTGGTGGACCAAGCGTCGCAAATCAAAATGAAAGCACAGCCTAACCGTTCCTCCTCGACAGCAGACAATAGTTTGTTTATTCTGTGACTCCCCGTTCGGTTTTTCTTGGATCCGCTGTTCCGGTAACTTTTGAGCGGCTGGCGAGGATCGCCTGCACTATCCCCAGGGTACTTCTTTCCCTGACCGCATGCCCCCTTCGTTCGAGGGACTTCTTGGTCTCCGGCGGCACCTTCTCCTCGACGTTGATCTCATCCGGAATCCACTGGTGATGGATGCGCGGCGCCTCGACGGCTTCCTTGACCGGCATACGGAAATCCAAAACGTTGAGAATCGTTTGCAGGGTCGCGCTGATAATGCGCGGTCCCCCGGCTGCGCCGACGATCAACTCAGGCCGATCTCCCTGGAGAATGATCGTCGGTGTCATGCTGCTCAAGGGCCGCTTTTTCGGCTGCAATGAGTTGGCGTCGTTACCCACAAGGCCGTAGACATTGCCGCTCGGATGGATCGCAAAATCGTCCATCTCGTTGTTCAATACAATCCCCGTCTTGGGCACCAGGATCTTGGAGCCGAAACGTGTGTTGACGGAGAGGGTGCATGCGACCGCATTGCCAAAACGGTCGAGCACGCTTAGATGCGTCGTTCCGCCTTGTTCGGTCTTAAAATTGGTCAAGCCATAATACTTCGGCGTATAGGTCTTGGCCGAGGAAATCCGGCCGCGAATCCAAGCGGCGTAGTCCTTCGACAGCAGCATTGATATCGGCGCTTTGACAAAGTCCGGATCGCCGAGGTATTGCGCGCGATCGGCAAAGGCGTGCTTCATGGTCTCCGCCACGAGATGAAGGTAGGTCGCAGAGTTGGGCGCGAGCTTGTTCAGCTGGTGACCCTCCAGCACGTTCAAGATCTCGATCAATACAACCCCGCCGGAGCTCGGCGGCGGCATTGTAATGACCGTGCGCTTGCGGTACCTCCCGATCAGCGGCTCACGCCACACGGGCTTGTAACTCTTCAAATCCTCGAGGGTGAGAATACCTCCTTCCTTTTTTAACGTATCGACGATGGCTTGAGCGATCCAACCTTGGTAGAAGACGTCGGCGCCTTCAGCGACGATCGACCTCAAGGTTTGACCGAGATCGGGTTGGCGAATAACTTCCCCCTCCGGAGGGACTTCGTCCTTCACCAGAAAAACCCGACCCAGGTCCGGAAACTTTTTCATGTTGGCTGCTTGGCGTTCGATGGCGTAGCGTAGGCTCCCACTTAGCGGGAATCCTTCGGTGGCGAGACGAATCGCGGGAGCCATCAGGACCGCCAATGGCAAACTGCCAAAGCGCTTCGCCGCTGCCACCAAACCCGCCACTTCTCCGGGGACGGCCACAGCCAAAGCCCCCGTCAAGCTCAGCGACGGCGCCGGCTTCCCGTTCCTGAGATAGAGGTCGGCCCGCGCAGCTTCCGGCGCGGTCTCACGAAAATCCAATGCGTGGGCTCTTTTGTCTTTGGCATCGTAAATCATCATGAAGCCGCCGCCGCCAATCCCCGATGCCGCCTGATCCACGACAGCGAGGGCAAACGCCGTAGCGATGGCGGCATCGATCGCGTTGCCGCCGCGATCAAGCGTTTCCATTCCAGCTTGGGTCGCCAATTCACTGTCCGAAACAACAATGCCCGCGCCCCGTTGTTGGGCGGTGGAAGAAAACGTCCCGAAAAGGAGAAAAAAGAATAGGAAAACTATAGGGCGAAGCTTGGGCGTGAAGAACATAAAAAGAAATGCCAAACTTGTGTTTAAATCTTCGCGGCCTCTTTTGCAACTTAAAAATCTTTGCCCGAAACCGCGGTTGTGTTAACTTTGGCACGTCAACGCTCATGAAGACGATCCTAGGTCCCTTCCATCCCCATCTGGAGAACGCTCTGGCAGAGGAAATCCGCCGGCATAAGGCGAGCAATCCCCTTTGGCCCATATTGATTCTGGTTCCCTCCGACGCGCTCCGTCGCCGCCTTAAAATTGTTTTGACCCGCGACCAGAACTCCGGTTTCGTCAATCTTCAGCTGCTGACATTTCACCAGCTCTCTCTACGGCTGTCGGCGGAAGTCAATGGCCTCAATCCGCCGCTGCTTCGTGACGACCTATTTCTCGAAGAGGTATTGCGTCAAATTATTCGGACCCAGCAACCCGGCACCGAAACCTTCGCCGGCATTGAAGCAAGGGTCGGCGGATGCGCCGCGCTCTGGCAAACCCTGCGGGATCTGCGGGATGCAATGGTAGAGCCGTCGGTTGTCTTGGAAGCGCTTCGTGAGGGTCATTTCAGCACAAGAACAAATGTAAGAACATCCCACTTGCTCGCCTTGCTCCAGACGTTGCGCCTGTTCTGCAAAGAAAAGGGCATTGAAGATCATGCCGACTTGGATATTAAACTAACCGCCGAGAAGGTCCCCTCATCGCGCTTCCTCGGGCAGTTTGGCCAAATTTTCTATTACGGCTTTTACGATCTAACTCAAGTTCAGATCGATCTCTTTCACTGTGTCCTAGAAAATTATCCGACCACGCTTTTGTTCCCGCTCATCAGGCTGCAGCCGAGCCACGAGGGCTGGAGTTTCGCCGAGCGCTTTTTTGAGCGCCACATTCAGGGGCGGGCCGGCGCTGCGGCGATCACGAATCTAGTCGAAAACTCCAGACCCCAAAACAATCTGGCCTCCACGTTCCGGCTCTTTGACCAAGCCGTTCAAAGACCCTATGCGTCTTCGCCGAAGCCGTGGCGTTGCAAAATCCTCAATGCCTTTGGCATTCACGATGAAGTCGCGGCGGTGGCAAAGGAGATCCTTCGTCTGGTGAACGATGACCGGATCACTTTCGATCGCATCGGCGTGGTCGCTCGAAGCCTCGAAGCCTACGGGCCGCCAATCAAAGAAGTTTTTCACAATCACCACATCCCCCTGACCGGCGTGATCGAAGAGCCCCTGGTGCTATTTCCCTTGACCAAAGCTGCGATCCTGCTTCTCAATCTACCGGCAAAGGACTATCTACGGACCCATGTGATTGATCTGCTAGCTTCCCCTTACTTTAAACTCGACGCAGACCCGGCGACAATTCCCCCTCGCCCCGACATGTGGGATCTAGCGACACGCGAGCTGAGAATCTGCAGAGGCATCCAGGAGTGGCGCCGCTTGAGAACTTATGCGACGCGGGATCTGGTTCTTTCCCAAATCTCCCATGAAGATGAGCCCCGCGTGATTAAAGTTCCCGCGGCCCAGATTCGCTGTCTGGCGGATATTTTCAACGCGCTCTCGCTGGATCTCAGCGCCTTGCCGCCGCAGGCGTCCTGGAGTCGCTATGTTGGCGCTTGGAAAGAGCTGCTGAAAAAATATCTGGGGATTTCGGGCAGCACCGATATCGAATCAGAGGACTCCGCGGGTCCGACCGGTGCGGAGATTCTGGCCATTCTCGACCGGTTGGCCGGACTCGACGTCGTGCACGCGAACGTAACGTTAAGCGATTTCAGCCAGACGCTCGAGCATTGGCTCGAACGCACTGCGGTAGCGGCGCCACCCCTGAACGGCACGGGAGTCGCCGTGCTCGACGCCACCGCCGCCCGCGGCCAATCTTTCCACGCACTGTTTATCCTGGGGCTGAACGAGGGCGTCTTTCCTCGGACCATCAGAGAAGACGCCTTTCTGCGCGACCGGGATCGAGAGACACTGGAGCGCGATTTGGGCTTCAAGATCAACCCCAAGCTCGCCGGTTTCGATGAGGAAAAACTTATCTTCACGCTACTCGTCAACGCCGCAGAGGAGCGCCTCTATTGCCTGTTCCAACGCTCCGACGAAAACGGCAGAGTGCTGGCCCCTTCATGGTATCTAACGGAGCTACGGCAGGCCCTGGGAATCGACGCCGAGCACTGTCTGGAGGAGTTTACCCTACCGCGCAGCATTGCAGACAAGAGCACGATTGAACCGTTCGATCGCGATGATCTCTTGTTAGCCGAAGAGCTTGCCGTCCGTTTAAGCCTAGACAGCCGAGATCCCACAGCCCTCATTGAGGCTTGTAACCTTTCTCCGTCGCTGTACAAGCGCGGCCGTGAAGTAGTGGAACGACTGGACCTCACCTCCGCCGCTTTGGATGCTTTCGACGGCGTGGTCAGCCCGCGCTCCGACTACTGGCGCTATTCTTCCCGGCGCGGACTTTCCCCGACTGCACTGGAAACCTATAGCCGCTGCCCGTTTCAGTTTTTTGCGCGCCACGTGCTCGGACTCGAGCGGCTGGAAAGACCGGAAGATATCATGGGTCCGAGTGCCGCTGAATTCGGCGAGCTCGGTCATCTGATTCTGAAATCGATCTATCAGACGTTAATCGATCAGGGCTATTTCGCCGGCAAGGCTGCTGCCGTGGATATCGCATCGACAGTGGAAACCATCGCACGGCAGGCTTTTGCTGAGTACGGGTTAAAAAATCCCGTCGGTTACCCTCTGGCCTGGGAAATCCTGCAGGAAACCATCACGCAACTGCTTCGCGAAGTCGTGGCTCGCGATCTCGAGGAGATCTCCGTCTCAGGATACGTTCCCTTCGCCTTCGAAACCGAGGTCAAAGAACGATTGGGAGCAGCTTGGCCAGAGCCTTTGAATGGACAGCCGATTCGCGGCCGCATGGACCGGGTCGACCGCGACCCAGCACGGAATCGCCTGCGGGTCATCGATTACAAATTCAAATTCGGAGCAAGCTCTGAGCCCCAAGATAAGGATCTTTACCGCGCGGCCCTGCGCGGCGAAAGGCTGCAGCCGCCATTTTATTTCCTGCTGGGGAAACAATTGGCGGCAGAGGACAAGATTCAACCTGACCTGCCGGATGTGGAAGCGAACTTTTACTACATTGCCCCGCGCTGGGCCGATGGACCGCTGGTGAGCGCCAGTTTCGGGTCGGCGGGGTTTGCCGGTAAAATGGGCGAAGAAATTAGGAACACGGTTGCCTACCTCGCCCAAGGAATTCAACATGGCCGATTCTTCATCGAACCCGGAGATTATTGCCGGCACTGCGACGTGTTGGAAATCTGCCGCAAAAACCATCCCCCCAGCCTCTGGCGGGCGGAGAACGATCCAATCACTGAGCTTCACCGACGGTTGCACGAAAAAGACCCCAAGAAGCTATGAACAACGGTGCGATCCCTACTGAACTCGCCGACGCGTCCGAGCGGGAACGCGCCGTCAGTACGTTCGATCACAACCTGGTCGTCACCGCGGGCGCGGGAACCGGCAAGACCACCTTGTTGGTCGATCGGCTCGTCCATTTATTGCTCCGTAACCCCGAACCTTTAAGAATCACCGAAATGATCGCTCTCACGTTCACCAACAAAGCCGCGAACGAGATCAAGCTCCGGCTCCGGGAGGGTCTCCAAGCCTATCTTGGCGTAAGGCTCGACCGTCAGCCGGTAAACGACGCTCAAGCCAGAACGCATCGGGAAATCGAATCTCTGATCGACCGCTACCAACTGTCGAAGGACGAGTTGGACGCTCGAGTGCAGGATGCGCTCAGGAACCTGGAACGCAGCGACATTGGCACCATTCACAGCTTTGCCGCAACCTTGCTGCGCCTCTATCCCCTGGAAGCAGGCATCGACCCCCAGTTTAAGGAAGACGACGGCAAACAATTCGAGCGCATTTTCGATGAACAATGGGATCTCTGGCTCGATCAAGAACTGGCGCTCAGCGGCAGTCACAGCGACGACTGGAGAAAAATTCTCAGAAAGCTGATGCTGGACCAGATCAAGGCACTCGCCAAATCGCTCTGCTCTGAAACCGTCGAGTTGCAACACGCTAATCCGCGTTCGCAGGATCACGAAGTTCTCCAGTTCTTTCAAACTTGGCTTGAGAATCTCGAATCTCGGGCCGCCTCACTCATAGCGGTCCACACCGAAGACCGGCAGAACGAAAAACTCGTTCGAGCCGCGCGAACGGTGATTAGAGAATTTCGCCAACGCGGATCGATTTCCGAGAATGGTTCAAGCGAGGATAGATCGCTGGTTGCGGAAAAATCGATCAATAGGGAGCTTCAGGGCTGGCCGGAAATCGATGTCATCGAGGCTCAGGAACTGGTGCGCATCGCCAAAGGGCTTGCCCAGGTCGATGCCCAGCTAACCCATCTGCTCTGGGAACTGTTGGTTCCGTTTGTCGAGAAATTCCGCGAATTCTTTGTCCGTGAAGGATTTGTATCCTTCGATGGGCTCCTGATGCGGGCCCGCAACCTCGTCCGCGATCGTCCCCAGGTGCGCGAGGAATTGAAACGGCAATTTCGCGCAATTCTCATCGACGAGTTCCAAGACACAGACCCAATCCAGTACGAAATTCTGCTTTATCTCGCGGAAAAAGCCGGTCGTTCGGCAAAGGACTGGCGGAAGGTAAAACTCGCCCCCGGAAAGATTTTCGTCGTGGGCGACCCCAAACAATCAATCTATGCCTTTCGCCGCGCGGATATCGAGGCCTACCTCGAAGTCGTCGAAAAGTTAATTAAGGCCCAGGACGGCATTGAATGCCGCCTCACCACCAACTTTCGCAGCGACGCCGCCATTCTCAACGTCGTCAACGGCGTCTTCGAATGCCTTATCCAACCGCAGACCGGCGTGCAGCCGCCCTACATCGCTATCCATCCGGCGCCCCAGAGAGTTTCCACCAGCGCCGGCGCGCCAGACTCGGCGCCTTTACCAAAAGTGATGGTCAGAAAGATCGTCGCAAATGAAGCAGACCTGAGCGCAGAGAAGGCCCGCCGAATCGAAGGCCAGAGCCTCGCCCGCTGGCTCAAAGATGAGATTCTCGAAAGAACCCGCATTCTTGACTCAAGCGGAGAGCAGGTTCGGGCACAGCCAAAGGATGTTGCCATTCTTTTCAGAAAGCTCACCGATATCCACGATTACCTGGAGCCCTTGAGGCAGAGCGGCATTCGCTACGTCGTCGAGGGAGAACGGCACTTTTACGCCGCGAAAGAAATCATCGACGCCGTAAACCTATTGCGGGCGATCGAAAATCCCTACGATCGGCTGGCGCTGGTGGGCGTGCTCCGCTCGCCTTTGGGGGGACTGTCGGATCAGAACATCTATGAATTGCATCAACAAGATCTGCTCGATTATCGAAAAGTGAACCGGCTAAAGCAGAGCTCCTTCCCAACAACACTGGCAGAGCTTTACCACAAGCTCAGTCGGCTGCACGAAGAAACACCCAAGCTGCCCGTGGGCGCGGCGGTGTCGCATATTTTTGCCTGTCTGCCGCTGAAGGCGCTAGCCGCCTGCACCTTTCACGGTGAACAGGCAGTAGCCAACCTGGAGAAGCTCCGGCAACAAGCGGAGGCGTTAGGAAGCGAAGGCTTAACCACCCTTAAGGAAGCGATTCACCAGCTGCGGCAGCGCGTGCTCGACGTCAAAGAAGAAGGAGAAAGCGTACTGGCGGAAGAGAATCTCGATGCCGTGAGAATCATGAGTATCCATAAGGCCAAGGGATTGGAGTTTCCCATCGTCATCCTGGCCGGATGCCAAACCGGAACCGATGGGCGGCGCACGGTCACCGCGGAAGCATTATTCGATTGGTCTACGGGTCTGACGGGAATCCGTGTGGGACGGACCTGGGACCTTGCAGGACTCTATATTGCCGAGAAAATCAGGCTCAGAACGGAAGAAGAGCAGAAGAGAGTTCTTTATGTCGCTATGACCCGGGCCAGAGAGCACTTGATCATCTCCTGCGCTCCGAGCGGCCGGCGATCGAACGGCAGTTTTCTCTCGATGCTCGACGAAACCTTCCAGGAAAACATTACCACCGCCGAAGAATCGAGAAACGTTGCCATCGGAAGCGGAAGCATCGAACTGCGCCTTGTGGGGGAAACCCTGGGCGCTCCCGGAGGAGCAAAGCGGAACCGCAGAAAAGCCGACGCGGAGCCGAATTGGCAGCCCTATGTGGAGGCATGGGCGCGGCGGAAAAAAGTGTACGAATCAGCAATCAATACACCCGTTTTTGTCACCCCGACATTGTTGAAGCGGCAGGAAGAAGAGATGGCTGAAGCGGGCCGCCCAAAGACCCGTCTGTCATCGACCCGCACCCCCGCAGTGCTCATTGGAGAATTAGCGCACCGTTTTCTTGAAGCTTGGGACTTCGCTCAGGATGGAGAAAAATTTGGCAGCAGGCTGGGCCCCTTCCTGGACCAATGGCTGCCATCGGACCTGCGATCGGAACGCGAGTCGATAGAGGCCGAGCTGGCAGAAATCTTTGGCGGTTTCTTTGACTCAAAGATTTATGCCGAGTTGGCAAGATCCCAAATCCTCGGCCGTGAGGTGCCGTTGTTGATGCCCTGGGACGGCCAAATCATGGAAGGTGTCATCGACCTCATCTATGAGCACGATGGCTTGCTTTACCTGGCGGACTATAAGACAGATAGGATTGCCCGAGAGGAACTGACCCAAGGGGCAAAACGCTACGGCCGGCAAGCACAAATCTATTCTCGGGCCGCGCGGCAGAGTCTCGAAAGAGAAGTCGCGGCGTTTAAGGTGATTTTCTTGCGGCTCGGGGAAGCGGTCCGAGTGCCTCCGGATGAAAGCCAAGAACTCCCTTTCCCGATCCAGCTCACACTCTTATGAAAATTCTATTCTTTGACATCGAAACGGTTCCCACCGAACAATCGCTAAAGGACAATGGCCTGCTCGAATCGCAGATCAAACTCGACGAGGCCGACATCATCAAAAAACTGAGCCTCGCGGGCGCGACATCAAGAATTCTCTGCTTGGCTTATGCTTTGGAACCGCCGTTGGACTCTCCGGTCGAAGTCATTCACGGAGATGAAACACAGATCATCCGAAGCTTTTGGAAACTAGCGACTGAAACGAACCTCTTTGTCGGCCACAATATTCTGGACTTTGATCTTCGGTTTATTTATCAGCGCTCCATCATTAACCAAATTAACCCGTCTCGTGAAATCCCGTTTGCCCGGTTTCGCAACGCACCCGTTTTCGACACGATGCACGAGTGGAGCAGATGGGGGCGCGAGCACATCAGTCTCGATCTTTTGTCCCGCGCCCTGGCGATTCCATCGCCCAAAGAGAGTTTGGACGGTTCCAAAGTTTATCCCTATTACTGTGCTGGGAGGCTTCCCGAGATCTGTGACTATTGCAAACGCGACGTGGAAACGGTGCGGCAGGTCTATCGACGGCTGACGTTTGCATCTATACAAAGTCCTGAAAGGTA
>DAIRFP010000014.1:41381-43231 GCA_036794995.1 Thermodesulfobacteriota bacterium
GAGATTGAGAGGGATTTTTAATCCTGTTCAACACGACTTTGACGAGACCCTGCGGTTGCAAGTCTCGCCGGTGAGGAGTAGGTTTCAACTGCCTATTGGCCAGAGTTGCTTTCCGGAGGTTTAAACTATGCCCAGAGCAGTGATAAGCCGTGCCCGTCGATCGAAGCCAGAAGTAGAAAAGGAATTCAGTAAAGTCGTGGACGAAGCCGCAGAGCAAAAAGAAAACACGGACTCGAAGACCCACGAGCTTGCCAGGCTGCGCCAGGCAGAGATACAGCAGGCAGTCGAGGGGATTTCCGTAGAGGGGGTTGTCCAAAATCTGTCTAACCTGGGCCTGGAGATTTCCAAGGCTCTTGCCGAAATTTCAGGAAAACTTGTTTCCGAGGTGGAACGGTTGACCTCGATCCGCGAGGCTGTCGCCCTGCAAACGAAAGAATTGGAGCGGCTGCACAAGATCGATATTGCGGCCACTGCCATCGACCATCTCGTCCTGGATTACCAATCGCAGAAGCAGACGCTAGAGGCGGAAATATTTGCGCAACGAGAGGCATGGTCGGCAGAAGAACTGCAGCGGTCCCGCGAGCAGAAGGAATACGAGGAGAATCTTAAAAAGCAGCGCCAGCGGGAGGTAGAGGATTACGAATACAAGAAGGTCTTAGAGCGCAAGAAGGCCCAGGATAAATACGAAGAAGAAACGCGCGTGCTCGAGAAGAAAAACAAGGAGAAACAAGAAGAAATCGAGAAGAGCTGGAAGCAGCGCGAAACAGCTCTCAGAGAAAAAGAGGATGAAGGGGCCCGCCTACGCAAGGAAGTCGACGAATTCCCTGCCCGGCTTAAGATGGAAGTTGATGTGACCGTTAGCAACGCGGTTAAATCAGCGGAGCAGAGGTTTGAGCAAGAAAGAATTCTGCTGAAAAAGGAGAGCGAATCGGAAAGGCGGCTCGCCGAATTGCAGATTCAAGCGCTGCAAGACCAGCTAGCGCGGCAATCAGCTGAAATCGAGAAACAGCGTGCACAGGTCGAAGACGCCAAACGTCAGGTTCAGGACATCGCGATTAAGGCGATCGAAGGAGCATCCGGAGCCCAGGCCTTAAGCCATATTGACAAGATCGCGATGGAGCAGGCCAAAACCCGCGCACCTCAAAGCTAAAGTCCGAGAAGCAGTGTCATACGTTCTTGGTTGATAGGTGTCCTCAGTTTTTTCCTTTAGGAACCAGAAAAACTAGCCTGCCCCCTTTTAATTTCCTCCACGGTTCAGGAACTCCTCGGCCATCGGGATGTCAGCACTACGATCTATACCCATGGGTTGCATCGCGGCGGTAGAGGGTTGAACAGTCCGGCTGATCGCCTATAACAACTGTAGCGCCAGCCGAAGAAGCCGCCGATCGTTAGGGAGATAAGCCGCCGCCCCCGGTCGGCTTTTAGCGGAAAATTTAACGTTGACATGTTGAGGTAGCTGGTGGATATTGCAACCGATTTGGATTTGATAGGTGGTGCCGTCAAAGGAGATAAGCCGACCGGCTTTTGTCGTCGCCTACAGCGGCTCACTTAATAGTTAGACGGATGAAGGTGGTCTCAAAATGAAAGGGTGACGTATAGCACGATGGACGACCCGAACTTCTACCTGGGGCTTGCTACCGAGATCACAGGGAAGGTGCGACGCCTCGCGTCGTTCACTGGCCATGCGCCATCAATCGGCCTTCATCATGAGGAGATCGTCCGAGAAGCAGTCCGCCCGCTAATGTCGCGGCGGTTTTCGCTCCGGACGGGGTTCGCGTTTTTGCCCGACCACGCTGTATCGAGCCAGGGCGATATCCTCGTGGTTGATGAGTCCGACCCCGCACCGTATT
>DAIRFP010000014.1:43241-43904 GCA_036794995.1 Thermodesulfobacteriota bacterium
ATTTCTTTCAGATGGGCGACGTTGTCGTTGTTCATCCAAGAGCCCTCGCCTGTGTCGTAGAAGTCAAAACGGAACTGTCGAAGCAAACGTTTCTACAGGCGGTATGCAATCAGTACTCATTCAAACAGGTTGCCGTCACCGCGTCACCGGGGCGGAATCTGCCTACTCTTATTTTCGCATTCGATTCGGCTGACCTTGCGCCCGACACTCTACACCAGTGGTACACGGTGGTTGACGTGCCGAACAATATCGCCAGTTATCCACAAATGATCTATTCGCTCAAGCGGGGCGCTCTGTTGCTGAGACCAGATCGCGATAGCGCGCCTTTTGGGCACTACGCGGTTCTCGGCGAGGAATCCGACGAATTGAAGTCAAAGGGACTCTCGCTCTTCCTACAGACGTTTCGGAAGATCCTGGAGAAGAAGGCCGGAATCGAATCGAACCCGTTTGAGTACAGCGACCTCGGTGGACTTCGGTGGTCGAAGCAGTGCGGTCAATTCGGCCGGGGGGTCGTCACTTCTGCTGCAGAGACGATCTCGTGAACCGTCTAACGACGCGCTGCAGCAGACCGGGTGCTCGCGTTGCTCGCACTCCGGCCCCTGAGCGTGGGCGTTAGACGCCCTGGAGGGTGAGATGCGCAATCTAGTCAGGACAATCGTCCGG
>DAIRFP010000164.1:0-11378 GCA_036794995.1 Thermodesulfobacteriota bacterium
CGAGTATCGCACATATAGTCGTGCCTTGCCGTTATCAACGTCGAAAAGTGAGTCGTTATTGGGTAGCTTTTTTGGAATTCCATAGCGTTGCGTTAGTTCGTGAAGGAAGGTTGATCTTACGAAGTTAGCCATCAATTGCCCTCAAGATCGGATGGCGAAGATCAAAGCGATCTGAAAGAGTCAATTCTGGTTCTTAGGAGTTGGCGCATCGAGTCGATGCAGAACCAATTTTGAGTAATGTACTAAAAATCTGCCGAGTTGGCGAGATAAACAAAGCTACATGTCTGTGCTGGAGCAACGGCCAAGGATAAGATTGCCGGAAAGGTTCCCGACACTGGGTAAACTATGAAGATCCAAAAAACTGAGCGCTCTACCGCGCTTTGAAGTAGGCCTGCTTTAACTGAACCTTTTCGTCCGGCGGCGGCGTCCATACGAGGTCGGCGCGGTGGGCGTAGATATCCATGGCATTCCACAGTGGCACTGCCGGTGCGTCCTCCAGGATGATTCGATGTGCGTCCCAAAGCAGTTTTTCTCTTTTTTTCACGTCGAACGTTTGCTGCTGGGCGTCCAGGATCTCATCGAGTTTGGGATTGCTGTAACCCAGCACTCGCTTCGTTGTGCCGGTCCGAAAGTATTGCTGAAAAAGCGTGTCCGCGTCCGTGAGGCTGCCTCTTCCAGTCAAGTAAAAAGCATACTTGCCGTTTTTGTAATCAGTATTGAAGATGCTCCACTCCGGGGTCTTGAGATTCGCTTTGATACCGACCTTTGAAAGTTGTTCGACGATGACCAAAGCGACTTCACGGTCTTTGGGGTATCGCCCGGTCGGGCTGTGGTACTCAATCTCAAAGCCGTTGGCGAAGCCGGCCTCAGTCAGCAGCTGTTTCGCCTTCTCGGGGTCGTAGGGATAAGCTCTTGCGTTAGGATCGTAGCCGAATACCTGCGGACCGAGCAGACCCCTCAACGGATAGGCGTTTCCTTCCAATACAAGTTTAATGATCCGGTCGCGATCGATGGCGTGAGTGATAGCCCTGCGAACCTTCACGTTGTCCAACGGCTTATAGGCCGGACTCAGAACGAGAAAGATCGGACGCAGACCCTGCACCGGCTGGACGCGCAGCCGCGGGTTAGATTTAAGTCGCTCCACTTCATGTGGCGGCAGGTTGCTGATGATATCCGCCTGGCCCGATTCAAGCGCCGCGATCCGCGCGGCATCTTCTTGAATATTTTTGTAAATGACTTCATCGATTTTTGGCGCCTGGCCCCAATAACTCTCGTTCCGCCGGATAACAAACTGGCCTGAACGGTCCCAACTGACGAACTTGAACGGACCGGTCCCGATGGGCGGATTGTCCGCGCCGCCCATTTTTTCCGCCGCCGACTGTTTCATGATCACCCGGCTATTTATATCCTCCAATGCGTTGGCATCCGGTTTTTTGAGGGTCAGGATGACGGTGAGGTCGTCGGGAGCTTCCATCTCTTTGATGTTCGCCAAGTTCGGTGCTTGCAAGCTCTGTTTGTCGGTGAGTATCCGTTTGAAGGAGGCGATCACGTCTTTGGAGCTAAACGGCGTGCCGTCATGAAAATGAACACCCTTGCGCAGTTTAAATTGCAAACTGGTGCCTTTTATCTGCCAGGATTCCGCGAGGACGCCCTGGTATCCCCGCTTGTCGTAGTCAGCTTCGATCAGCGGCTCCATCACTGAGCCCCAGACGGCCTGTAACGGGGAGGTATTCACGGCGTAGGGATTCAGAGAATAAACGCCGACACCGTGGGCGATGGTGACGCGATTCCTACTCGGCGACTGGGCAGAAGATAACTGCGCAAACGGCGATAGCGAGATGAGCGCGCCGGCGGCCGCGGTTTTCTGAAGAAAGTCTCTGCGAGTTAGATTCTTAACGTTACCGCTCATAGGAACCTCCTTTAGCGGAAAGACTTGGCATGCAGGGCTTGAGTGTGCTGAAAAAGCGACCCTCACAGCGTATAACCTAGCCGAGCAAAGGCTGTCAACTTGTCCTTGACAGGCGATTTGGCGTAGAAAGGGGAGGACTGGAGTGTTGGAGTAATGGTGCGATGGAGTATGGGATTGTTGCCGTACTTCAATGCTCCCTCAACTTGGAGGAACCATGGGAAAAATCATCGACAGTCTGGTGGACTATATGCTCGCTGCGAGACAAACGAAATTGCCCGCCGAAGTCGTGCAAAAGGGCAAAAGCCACACCCTCGATTCCCTGGCTGCGATCGTATCGGGCTCGACCTTGAAGCCGGGTCAACTGGGATTGCAACATGCGCGGGAACAGGGAGGCAAGGAGGAATGCAGCGTGTTGGGAACCCATCTGAAGACGACACCCATCCTCGCCGCTTTTGCCAACGGCATGTCGGGCCACGCCGACGAAACCGACGACTCGAACAGCCAACTGCATCCGGGCTGTGCGATCGTCCCCGCGGCGTTGGCGATGGCCGAATCGCAAAACCGCAATGGGGATGCTCTACTCAGGGCGGTGATCCTCGGCTACGATATCGGTTTTCGTTTTCATCAGGCCTTCGAACCCAGATCGACGAGCTTTGGCGCTACGTTCGGAGCCTCAGCCGCTGCCGGCGCCCTGGCGGAATTGGCAGACGTGCAGCTGCGCTACCTCATTTCGTATGCAGCGCAGCAGGCCTCTGGGTCGAGAGCGTGGGTGGGAGACGACGATCACATCGAAAAAGCTTTCGACTACGCGGGCATGCCCGCGCGCAACGGAGTCACGGCTGCGCTCTTGATCAAATCCGGCTTCACGGGAAATCGCGATGTGCTCGAAGGCGATCAGGGCATCATCAAGACGTACGCGCCGTCTGATCCCAAGAAACTGCTCGCAGAGCTGGGGCAGCGCTTCACGATTACCAGTTGCCTGGTCAAAAAATATCCGGTGGGCTCGCCGATGATGGAAACCGTCGATGCGACCCTGGCGTTGATTGCGAAGCAGCCGATCCGGGCGGAGGACGTGGAAAACATCATCGTGCGTATTCCGGCGAGCGGCGCGCGCACGGTTAACAATCGCCACATGCCTGATGTCAACGTTCAGTATATGGTCTCGGCGATTTTGGTCGACGGCAAGCTCAGCTTCGAAGCGGCGCATGATTACGAGCGGTTTAAGAACCCGCGCGTGTTGGCCTTGAAGGAGAAAGTACAACTGATTGGCGACGACGAGATGGAGCGCACGGGACACCGCTTTCAAGGGCTCGTAGAAGTCACTTTGAAAAATGGCCAAACGTTGCGCGAACACGTGATCGACTGCCGCGGGCGCCCGGAGAACCCCATGAGCCCGGAGGAGGTGGAGAAGAAGGCGGCCTGGCTGATGGAACCGGTGCTGGGCAAGCCCAATGTGGATCAGCTCATCGAAGCGATTCGACGCATCGAGTCGGTGCCGAGCGTTCGCGACCTGACCCGGTTGTTGACGATACGATAGGACGGGGTTGCAAGATCCCTTTGTGGCGCATTCCAACAGGAGAGAACAGAGGAACCGATTTTTTCTAATCGCTGAGGGTCAATTCCCCGCAGCTTGCTGCGTAGTGGCGATCCCAAGTCTTCTTAAGGTCCGTCATTCCCGCATGCTTTTAGCGGGAATCCAGGCGAACTCTGTGGACCCCCGATAAAAACATTCGGGGGTGACAACTTTGAGTGACTCGGGCTTGGCTGTGGCTTCACTGCGCCATTAACCAACTCTCACTGGAAAAGCTTTCGAAAGGTCTCGTTAATCTCGGCCTCTTTTTGGCCTAAATCAACATCGGTCATGAGCAGCTTGTGCTGCTTGAGGATCTTGCCGTAACGCGATTCGACATCGTCGCGAATTGGCACGCGGCCGTATCGATTGACCACTTCCTGGCCTTCTTTGGACAACAACCATTCGATAAAGAGCTTGGCGGCGAAGGGTCGGGGCGGTTGCGCCGGCAGCGAGACCGCGACCGTGTAGGTAATGACGGGCTCCAGGCCGATCCAATCCACCGGGGCGCCCTTCTGTTTCAAATCATCGACGGAGTATTCATAAACTCCCGTGGCCACCGGGAACTCGCCCGCCGCCAGCAACTGTAAAACAAGCGTGTTGCCGTCCCTTACCGAAGGGGATTGGGCGGCCAGTTTCTCCATGAACGGCCGGCCTTTGAGTTTGAGCAGCATGGCGAACCATTCGATCTTGTTGGCGTCGATGGCGAGCCCGTTCTTCCAGCGGGGATTTAACAAGTCATCGTAGCTCTTTGGCGCCTCGGCGCGTTTGACCTGGAGCGAGTTGAATCCCAAAAGCGTGCCGCTGGCATAGACGGAGGTCCAATAACCCTCCGGATCTTTGTATTGGCTCGGGTAGGAGGCCGCTTGGTTGGGAACGTAGCGGCTCAGGGCGCCGCGTTTTTTCACAATGTTGGTTTCAATGACGCTAGTGTGAATGACATCGGCAATGTGTTGTTTGGCCTGGCTCTCGAGCAACACTTTACTGACGAGTCTCTGTTTGCCGGTACGGAAGTATTCAGTTTTGATGAAGGGATACTTCTTGTTGAATGCGGTGAAGTACATCTGCAGCTGCGGCGCCGCCGCCGAGGCATAGAGAACCAATTTGCCCTCCTTCTTGGCGCCGGCGATAAGCTGTTCCTCAGTCTGGGCAAGTACCGCCAACGGGGAAATCAGGGCGTATATAAAGACAAGAAAGGCGGCGATTGCGTAGCTCATGCATGCCTCCAGAAAATCCCTCGAATGCCACCATGCATCGACCACGGTGACCTCGCTCTGGCGCAAAGTAGTCGAAGGAGAGATCCACTGTCAACAGCCGCCAGGCACGTGGACAATAGGCGAATTTTCCATTAGGATTGAGGCTAAGTGAGGTAGCACCGATGGCAACACCTGAATTTTTTTATCAAGAGCCATTTCCTCTCAGCAAAGATGACACGCCGTACCGGCTGTTGACCAAGGAGCATGTATCGCTGACGAAGTTTGACGGCAAAGATATTTTGAAGATCGAGCCGGAGGCCTTGACGTTGCTCGCAAACGAAGCGATCCGCGACGTTTCGTTCTTGCTGCGCACCCCCCACCTGAAAAAAGTAGCGGCTATCCTGAAAGATCCTGAGGCCTCGGAAAACGACCGCTATGTGGCGTTGGCCATGTTGCGCAATGCCGATACCTCGTCGAAAGGTATTTTGCCGTTCTGCCAGGATACCGGCACGGCTACGGTTATCGGCAAAAAGGGCCAGCAGGTTTGGACCGGCGTGAAGGATGAAGAGTATCTCGCCAAGGGAATCTACAAAACTTACACCGAAGAAAATCTGCGGTACTCGCAGACGGCGCCGCTCAACATGTTCGATGAGGTGGATACCGGCACCAATCTGCCGGCACAGATCGATCTGATGGCTACGGAAGGGACGGAGTACCAGTTCCTGTTCGTCACCAAGGGCGGTGGGTCGGCAAACAAGACCACCCTATATCAAGAAACCAAAGCCTTATTGAATCCAGCGAGCTTAGAAAAGTTTCTCACGGAAAAGATGAAAACCTTGGGAACTGCCGGTTGCCCGCCGTACCACCTGGTTTTTGTCATTGGCGGAACCTCAGCCGAAGCCTGTTTGAAGACCGTGAAACTGGGCACCACGGGTTATCTCGATCATCTACCCACCTCGGGCAATGCCCACGGGCGTGCTTTCCGCGATGTGGAGACGGAAGAGAAGATGCTACAGGCGGCTTACAAGTCCGGTTACGGCGCCCAGTTCGGCGGCAAGTATTTCGCTTTGGACGTCCGAATCATCCGTTTGCCGCGCCACGGCGCGTCCTGTCCGGTGGGAATGGGAGTTTCCTGTTCCGCTGACCGCAATATCAAGGCGAAGATCAACCGGGACGGGATTTGGCTGGAAGACTTGGAGCGCGAACCGGGCCGGCTCATTCCGGAAGAGCATCGCGGCAAGGTGGCGAGCAACGTGGTCAAGGTCGATCTCAATCGTCCCATGAGTGAAATTCTGGCGCAGCTCACCAAGTATAATGTCACTACGCAGCTTTCTCTCACCGGGCCGATGATCGTTGCCCGGGATATCGCTCACGCCAAAATCAAGGAACGGCTCGATCAGGGCGAGGGCATGCCGCAGTATCTTAAAGACCATCCGGTCTATTACGCCGGCCCAGCCAAGACCCCCAAGGGAATGCCGTCGGGTTCCTTCGGACCGACAACGGCCGGCCGCATGGATTCCTACGTCGACCTGTTTCAATCTCACGGCGGGTCGATGATCATGCTGGCGAAGGGGAACCGTAGCGCGCAGGTTACCGAAGCATGCAAGAAATACGGCGGCTTCTACCTGGGCTCCATCGGCGGCCCGGCCGCGATACTGGCCAAAGAAAACATCAAAAAGGTCGAAGTGCACGAATATCCCGAACTCGGCATGGAAGCGATCTGGAAGATCGATGTGGAGGATTTTCCGGCCTTTATCCTGGTCGACGATAAGGGGAACGACTTCTTCCGCCAGATCTGCGCGTAACAAAGTTTTGAAGCTGCAGTTCAAGGTTCAAAGTTCAAGGTGCGCGCTTCGCGCATCCTGAGGCCGAAGGATCTTTCGAGACGATAAGATCCTTCACTTCGTTCAGGACAGACGTTCAACCTGGAACATTGAACATCCACTTCATGAGCTTGCTGGGGAGATTCATTACACGAAATTTTCAAGCTCGAAACGATCTCGGTTAAGAAACCGTCCTTCCATCCGAACGTAATCGGAGGTATAGCTCATGCCCACCATCGATGCCGATGCCCACGTAATCGAGAGTGAACGCACCTGGGACTACATAGAGGATGACAGGCTGAAGCCGTTTCTGGTTACACCGGGAGGCAACCGCCCGCAAAACTGGCTCATCGACGGCAGGGTCTTTAACCGGGGAGTTAATGTCGATCGGGGCTTACCCGAAGCCATTCGTGAGATGCGCGACATCGAGGGTCGTTTGAAGCACATGGACGAGTTGTCCATCGACGTGCAAGTGCTCTATCCGTCCCTGTTTCTCCGCCCCCTGACTGCCAAACTGGAAGTAGAGAAGGCGATCTGCAGAAGCTACAACCAATGGCTCATCGATATTTGCCGCAAAGGGGAAGGGCGGCTGCACTGGATTGCCGTGGTGCCGATGATCGATATGGCCAGCGCTGTCGCGGAAGTGCGCTTCGCCAAGGCCAATGGGGCTTGCGGGATTTTCAGCCGCGGTTTAGTCGACGACAAGCGCCTCAGCCATCCCTTTTTCTTCCCCTTATATGAGGCAGCGGAGATGGCGGATTTGCCGTTTTGTGTTCATGCTTCCACGGGAAACTTCGACTGGGTGCAACTGTTCGAAGGGGAGAATGGCTTTGCGCGCTTCAAAGTGCCGGTGCTTTCGGCTTTTCACTCCATCGTCCATGACGGTATCCCCCAAAGATTTCCCACGTTGCGCTATGGCTTCATCGAAGTTCGCGCCCAATGGATTCCGTATATGTGCGTCGAGATTGCCCGGCGCTTCGAGCGCGATAACATGAAGCGTGAAAAAAACATCATCCGGGATAATCGGATTTATGTGACCTGCCAGACCGACGACGACCTGCCGTACATTCTCAAGTACTCCGGCGAAGATAATATCGTCATCGGCTCCGACTATGGTCATGCGGACACCTCGGCGGAAATCGAAGCCCTGCGCAAGTTCAAGGAAATGGGTGAAGTCGAGCCCAGGGTGATCGATAAGATACTTTACGATAATGCCAAGGCGCTTTACGGGTTTTAGAAGTTTCGGGTTCAGGGTTTCGAGTTCCGAGTTCAAAGTTTGGAGAGGACCCGAAACGCGAAACTCGGAACTCGAAACCGCACCGCCGCACCCCTTGCGAACTACTAGCGCGCGATGGATCGTCAATTGCTGCTTGATCGTCTTCATCGTTGTCTTCTTGCCGTCCCCGGCGGCGCGCGCGCAAGAGAAAATCCGCATTGCGCCTTCGTCGCCGGGACTCTCGGCCTGGCCGGTTCACCTGGCGGCTAAGGAGAAATTTTTCGCCGGTGAGGGGCTCGACGCCGAGATCATCGTCATGCGCACCAACGTCGGTATCGCGGCGTTGGTTACCGGCAGCATCGATTTCACCACGGCCGGCGGCTCAGCCATGCGCGCGGCGGTCAACGGGGCGCCGCTCAAGATGGTTCTCAACATCACCAAGAAGGCCGACCTCTGGATCCTCGCGCAAAAGAATATCCAGCGGGTGGAAGACCTGCGCGGCAAGATGATCGGCGTGGGCGGCAACTGGGGCACGCAGTTCTACATGGTTCTCGAAGCGTTGAAGCACTACGGCGCCGACAAGGACGTGCAGCTGGTTTCCACGGGCGACGTTGCCAATGGCTACCTCTCGTTGCAGCAGGGGAGCATGCCGGCGGTCGCCCTCACTCCGCCGTACAGCATTCTGGCGAAGCGCCAGGGCTATCGGGATTTGGTCCGATCGGGTGACGTTGTCGCCGTGTCGCCGACCACGGGACTGGTAACCACCAAGGAGAAGATCGAGCGCCAACCCCAGCAGATTCGCCGCGTCGCTCGCGCCGTGATGAAGGCGGTGGATTATGCGAGAAGCCGCAGGTTGGACACGGTGCAGTTCATTATGAGGCAATACCAGATGGAAAAAGACGTTGCCGAGTCCGTCTACGAAGCCATCATGGAGACGCTCAATCCATCACTGTGGTTGACGGATCAGGAAGTGCAGGTCGAACTTAATCGCATCGCCGAACAGACCAAGACGAAAATAACTGCCCGGCCATCGGATCTCGCCGACTTTACGATTGTCAGACAGGTGGCCCAGGAGTCGGGCCGGTGATCGTGGGGTGTCGATTTTCCCTGATCGTTTAAAGGGAGAATCTGTCGGCGTCATCGATTGATTTTTTTCCTTGAAAGACTGTGTCGTAATTGTGGATGCAGAGTTGACACAAGAGTTTCCCCCTTTCGCAAAGGGGGATTAAGGGGGATTTTTTTGGAGATGCGAAACCTTCGGTGACTGCGGAAATCTCCCCTGGCCCCTCTTTTCCAAAGAGGGGAAATCATGGCCTTGCCCCGTCGAGAGGGGAAGATTAAGATGGGGTGAACGCCCAAGGTTGCGCGAATGAAAGGTTACAGGCAGCCCGAATAAGCAAGCAGTCACAAATTATAAAGCTTCGCGGCGTTTTCTCCCATAATTTTGGTCTTTAACTGCTCCGATAGATCCTTACGCTCCATTACTTCTTCGACGGTGTGGGGAAACTTCGAGTCGCTGTGATTGTAGTCGGTGGCGAAGATCAGCCGTTCGGCGCCGACGAACTCCGCGACGTAGGGCAAGATTTTTTCTTCCATTTCGAAAGCATAGTACATTTGACCGCTACGCATATATTCGCTGGGCGGCTTTTTTAGCCAGGGCACCGTCGGCTGCAGAAACTCGAAATGCTCGTCGAGGCGCTCCATCCAATAGGGCACCCAGCCGGCTCCCGCCTCCATGAAGGCGACCTTGAGCCGAGGGAAACGCTCCAAAAGGCCTCCCACCACGACACACACCACAGCGATCATCTGTTCGAAGGGGTGGGCCATGACGTGGGTATAAAAAGGATGATCGAAGCGCTCCGTGCCCGCCGGCACGCCGTCGCCCGCGCCCACGTGAATACAGACCGGCACGTTGAGACGCTCCGCCTCGGCGAAGAAAGGGTAGAGATCCGGATCGTCGAGGTTTTTTTTCGAAGCGGAAATGGGCGGCGCCGCCACCGCGACGAATTTGAGTTCTGCAACCGCGCGGCGTAGTTCCTTAACGGCTTCCACCGGATCTTGGATCGCGGTCAGGGCCACCCCTTTTAATCGCCGCGGATCTGCCTTGCAATAATCCGCCAGCCAATTGTTGTAGACGCGGGCCACCGCACAAGCGAGGTCTTTGTCTTCGACGAAAGGCAGGCTCAAGAAAGGCGAAGTCCCGAACAGCACCGCCGTGTCGATGCCCTCGGTGTCCATATCTTTGAGACGCTGGACGGGATCCACCATTCCCGTCGTCGGTTGCGGATGGCGGTTGCGCGGCGCGCCGACAAAGCTGCAACCTTTTCCCACCGGTTTGGGAGTCAATTTGCCGTCGATCATGACGAAATTGAAGCCGCGGTTGTCCTGCACGGCCCTGGGCGCCCGCGCGCGGTAGGGTTCCTCCAGCAGCTCCGCCCACTTGATATCTCTTTCCAGCACATGGCCGTCAGCATCGATAATGCGCATCGCTTTGTCTCCTGATTTCTTAGTAACCTCGGTTACTCCAGCTGAGTCACTTGATCTCGGCCGGAAACAGCTTCGAGCCGTAGTCGCGGTTGACCTCTCGGATTAACGAGTTGTCATAGAATCGTTTTGGATCCAATTCACTGGCTTTCGGAACCGTCGATTGTTCAAGCACGACCTTGATGACGGCGGGGTCGACGGTCATGTCTTTGTTCCAGACCTTGATGCCTTCTTGATGGCTCTCCTCAAGAACTTTGGTGTCGGTGATCTTGGTGTAATGCGAGTTGATTTTCGTGGCGAAGGCCGGATCGTCGATGGCTCGCTTCACGCCGTCGAGATAACCCATTAAGAATATTTTCAGCGTGTTCGGGTTTTTCTGCGCGAAAGAACGGGCGACACCGGTGCCCGGCCCGATGACGCGAAACCCTTGTTCGTAAAAATCGACAATGACCGGAAAACCTTTGCTGCGGGCGATTTCGCTCTGGGGCGGAGTCACAATCAGCCCGTCGGCGTTGTTCAAAAGAAAAGTTGAAATGGCCTCGGGCGGGCCCTTGTGGTAGAGGAGCTTGATGTCCTTGCCCACTTCCATGCCGCGTTCCCTGGCGCTTTTCCGCATGGCGATTTCACCGAAGGCGCCCACCGAGGTTGTCGCCACCGACTTGCCGCGCAAACCTTCGAACGTCGTTAACCCCTTCTGACCGAATAGAACCAGAGTGCTGCGATCAACGGAGGCAGCGATGTAGATCACATCCGAGCCTGCCACGTTGGCGTGAACGGTCGCTGTGCCCCCTTGATAGATATCCACCGTGCCTGACAGGAGGGCCTGCGCGGAGGTCGTGGCACTCAGCAGGGTGATGTTGAGGTTGACGCCGCGCTTGGCAAAGTAGCCTGCCTCGTGCGCCACCAGCAACGGCAAATACAGCGGGCCATAGGCCGCGACGGCGACGTTAAGGCCAGCTTTTTCGGGTTTCGGTTCCGCCGAATAAGTGTGCCGTGCCCCCGCGATCGATACACTTAACAAGATCGCCACGGCGATGGTTATTCGTGTGGAGTATCGCGTCATGGTAACGTCATCCCTAAGACGGTTTTCAATCATTGCGAGTTAGATTCCCCGTAGCTTGCTAGGTAAAGAGCTATTCCCAGACCTCTTAGAGTCCGTCATTCCCGAATGCTTCTATCG
>DAIRFP010000402.1:0-2884 GCA_036794995.1 Thermodesulfobacteriota bacterium
AAAGGCAGGAAGCCCGCTGACCTGCCCGTTGAGCAGCCGATCAAGTTCGAATTCATCATCAATCTGAAGGCCGCGAAACAGATCGGCCTGACGATTCCGCCAAAGGTGCTGTCAAGGGCGGATAAGGTGCTCAGGTAAGTTCAAGATTAGCAATTGGCCACGGCGGTGACATTGACACCATTTAGGCTACATGCCATCTTTTTCGCGAGGAGGTGAGCTATTATGGGACGTCCAATGGAGTCTTCGCCCAAACGACCGCGGATCAGTGTTGATGTGCTACCGGCGGTGCGACGGCGCCTTCGTCTGGCCGCGGCAAAACGCGATGTTTCGGTGCAGCAGTACGTGATCGAGGCGATTGAAGAACAACTTCGGGAAGATCTCGGCGAGGAAGATGAAGGGGTAACGACCTTGACGGCGAAGTCCGATCCGGTGCTAGCTGAGCTGTGGGACAATCCTAAAGATGCCGCCTATGACCGTTTATAACCGAGGCGATATCGTGTTGGTTGGTTTCGTCTTCTCGGATGAATCGGCAAAAAAACTCAGGCCCGCTGTTGTCATCAGCTCTGTTGCTTACAACCGCTCGCGGCAAGAAATCATCGTCGCGGCTATCACGAGCAACATCAGACGCCGTCTCGTCGGCGATCATCTCATCGCTGATTGGAAGGGGGCTGGGCTACTCTTTCCGTCGCTGGTGACAGGGATATTCCGAACGATTAAGCAAACGATGATAGATCGGAAAGTAGGCACTATGCCGAAACCGGAGATGCAAGCCGTCGACTTGAAACTGCGCCAGTCTCTTGGCCTGTGAAGGTTGCCACCGGAGCACATAAAGTCTCGAAGGTTGCCGAGCTGGTCGACGTCCCGAAAGCGCAGCCAATCAAGTACGAGTTCATCAGCAATCTGAAAGCGGCCAAGCAGATCGGCCTGACGATTCCGCCAGGTGTTTTATCCGGAGCCGATAAAGTATTCCGATGATCGAACAATCCAAAATCGAAAAGCGGCCCCGCGGACTAAAATCGGTAGGCGATCCCGCCCAACTTACTGGCACGGCGAATAAGGTGATTCGATGCAACGCGACGCGCAAGGAATGAGGCGTTGGGCCGGAGGAGTGAAGCGACAAGAGATAATTTTGGTTTTTGGATATTCCGTTTCTTGGATGAGATAAGGAGGATCCCATGAAGGCAATGATCTTGGCAATGAGCCTGATTACCTCTATTTCCTTTTGCTCCGCCGTCTCGGCTCAGCTCACCAAAGTGACCATCGGCAACAACACGCTTAGCACAAACGGTCTTCCCGCGTGGATGGCCAAAGAAGCCGGGATATTTGGCAGAAATGGCCTCGATGTGCAGATCGTCTATTTCAGGGGAGGAACCATTACGGCCATGGCCTTGATCGCCCGCGAGACTCCAATCAGTCAGGTTTCCGGGCCGCCGATCGTGAGCGCTGCTCTGAAGGGAGCGGACGCGGTCATGGTTGCAGCCGGCAACGTGGTTTCAGAGTACTGGCTCATGAGCAAGCCCGAGATCAAGACCGCCGCGCAGCTCAAGGGGGGCACGGTTGCCATCGCTACCTTCGGCGGCTTGTCCGATTCTCTCTCTCGCGTTGCCCTTCAGAAGCTTGGATTGAATCCCGCGAAGGATGTCACCCTCGTGCAGATCGGAACGATCCCCGAGCGCCTGAGCGCGTTGGAGTCGGGAAAGGTTCAGGCCGCTATGCTCAACGCACCCGATAACTTCAGGGCCCAGAAAAGAGGACTGTATAATCTCGTGGAGGTGCGCCTTCCCTACCAGGGCATAGGAGTGGGTACGACCCGCACATTCATCAGGGAAAATCCCGACGTTGTCCGGCGCTATGTCAAATCCCAGATCGAGGCTGTCCACCGCCTCAAGACGGACCGGGAAGCGGGGATCAGGGTATTAGCGAAATACCTCGGCATCCAGGACAGAGAGGTCCTGGAAAGAGCCTACGATGACTCAATTACCGATGAGAAACTTCCCCCAAAACAATATCCGAGCCTGGAGGGAATCAAAAAGATTCTAGAACCGCTGGGGGAGACTGACCCAAAAGCGAAAGCCGCGAAACCTGAGGACTTTGTCGATATGCGCTTCATCAAGGAACTGGACGACAGCGGTTTCATCGACGAGCTTTACAAGGGCAGGAAGCGGTAGCGGACCGCTAAATTTGCGATTTTAGATTTCAGCCGAAGTCCGCCAAAGGACGGATCAGCCCCAAATTGTTTGGCTGAGACTGATCAGCCTAAGGCTGAGCCGATTTTCGATTGAGGGCAAAATACATGAACAAAACATTTCGACTTCGCTTTGGTTTCTCCTCCTCCGATAATCGGAAATCTAAAACCTGTCCTGAGCCAAGCCGAAGGATCGAAAATCCAAAATGGGTGGGAATCTTCACTATCGCGCTGACATTCGCCTTCGGTGGCGCTGTGGCTCGGGCGCAGCAGCCGAAGCAAGTTTATCGGATAGGGTATCTATCGGCGCAAGACTCAACTCGTGAGTTCGCCCGTTCCGAGGCAATTCAGCTGGCTCTGCGTGAGCTTGGCTACATAGAAGGGCAGAACATCGCCATCGAGTACCGATATGCGGAGGGGAAATTCGATGGGGCTCCTGAGCTTGCGGCCGAGCTGGTGCGTCTCAGAGTTGACATAATCGTGGTGTCGGGAGGGGCTCGGTTGATCCAGCCGGCAAAGAATGCGACCAAGAACATCCCGATCGTTATGGTGGGCCAAGGGGTGGATCCGGTTAAAGCGGGCTTTGTTGAAAGCCTTGCCCGTCCCGGCGGCAATCTCACCGGCATTACAATGCTTGGCAGAGAACTGGGCGGCAAGCGACTGGAGCTGCTCAAAGAAGCTGTTCCCAAAGTTGCCCGT
>DAIRFP010000403.1:0-2872 GCA_036794995.1 Thermodesulfobacteriota bacterium
TTTGACCGTGTCTATCATATGATTGACGGCCGCATCACCAATCATTGATTGCGGCAAAGGAGAAGACGCTCATGCCTGACTG
This sequence comes from Thermodesulfobacteriota bacterium, assembly GCA_036794995.1. Taxonomy (GTDB): domain Bacteria; phylum Desulfobacterota; class Binatia; order UBA9968; family UBA9968; genus DAIRFP01. The sequence continues at coordinate 83 of DAIRFP010000403.1, forward strand.
GTTGGGATTTATCGCTCTCTTCGCAGGATACATCGTGTTGATGCGCTGGGTTTTGCCGTGGCTGGGGGTGCCCACTTGAATGGCGAATTCGTGTGACGTCGGGTCTCGACGCCAAAACGCTAGCAAGAGCAACGATCTCGAAGGAAGGATAGAAAAATGAACGACGTAACATTCAAACCCATCGGCGTTATTCATACGAAGGGCAGCGACGCGGTAGTCAAAGAAAATGGCGACCTGGAGGGAGAACTGGAAATCTACCCCGAGTTCCAGGAAGGTCTCGATGGAATCGACGGTTATTCGCACCTTTTCGTCCTGGTTTATTTGCACCGGCTGCGGCCGGAACAAATCGGCCCTTTGCAGGTGAAGCCGCGGGCTCTTGTGAGAAGGGGATTCAAGTTGGAAGAGCTGCCATTGCTTGGGGTTTTCGCTTTGGATTCTCCCACCCGGCCCAATCCCATCGGACTTTCGCTCGTGCGTTTCATCAAACGCGAGGGGAACCGCCTTTTCGTCCAGGGGCTGGACTTCTTCGACGGTACGCCCATCCTCGATATCAAAGGTTACCGACCGCAATATCGCGCTGAGGAATACCGCATGCCGGATTGGTTTCGCGCTCTGGCGGACGAGAAGGGTTATGTTTAAGAGCGTTTTGGTTTCGCAGGACTGCAAATTTCAAGTTGCCTTTTCCGCAATCCTAGGAACAGCCATCTTTTAATCCTCCGAGAAACACTGCGCCGAGGCTGGTATGTCTCTTGCTCCACTAACACTGTAGTAAAGCGTGGCGACCGGAGAGGAGAACTTATGACTACGGAAGCTAAGGTCGAAACTTCACCAGCCCAACGGCGACAAGAATCGATAGAAAAATATTGGGCGGGGGATATGGCCCGCAAAGTTTATCTACTCAGGCGCCAACGCAAGGCAATTTTGGAACACTGCCGGCGCATCGCCGTAGTGGGCGCCAGCGGCGATCCCGATAACGCGAGTTACATCGCCATGGAAAAACTATTGGGATTGGGGCTTGAAATGATTCCGATTTTTTCAGGACGCGAGAGTTTTCTGGGAGTGCGCTGCTACGCCAGTCTACGCGACGTCCCCGGTAAGATCGATATCGTGCAGGTGTATCCCGACGGTGGAGTGAATCTGCCGGAGCTCGCTCAAGAGGCTGTAGCTATGCAGGTGACGACCTTTTGGATCGAAAAAGGCATGGCGGCTTCCCAAGAAGTCGAGGACATTCTCTCCAGTGGCCGAGTTCAGTTGGTGGAATACGAGAGCTTGGAGACGGAGTACGTGAAACATACGCCCATGATGGCAGGCGCGGCGCCGATACGTAAGGAAAGAAAAGCGGTAAAAGTGAAGGAGAAGATGACAAGAAACCCTATCACTGTCACACCAAAGGATCCTCTTAAAGACGCCGTATGGAAGATGGAGCACGGCCACTTCCGCCATCTGCCGGTGGTCGACAATGAAGGAAAATTGATCGGCATGCTTTCTGACCGCGATATCCGGCTGATTCGCCCGTCCCTGGCATTTGTCGACAAGGAAGACGCCATGGCTCAGCTCTGGTCTCTTGGGGTGCAGCAGACTGCGGTCTTCGATCCGGTTTCGGTAAAGCCGGAAACGACTCTCAAGGAAGCGGCGGAGCTGATGCTCCGTTGGCACGTGGGTGGTCTGCCGGTGGCCGATGATCAGAGCCGGCTTGTGGGTATTGTGACGTACACGGATTTGTTGCGTGAGTACGTTGGGCGGGAGGAAGATCGTTGATGTGGCCGCGCCGGTAAAAGGGGGAAAAGGATGGTCTTATGAGCATGCAAAATGTTTATTATTATGAGACGGAAGTCGAGTGGAAAGGTGAAAAAGGCGGTAATTTACAAGGGCCCGCTTTACCCCTCATTGCGATCGATGCGCCCCCTGAATTTGAAGGGCGCGAAGGCAAGTGGACGCCGGAGCATCTTTTCGTGGCGTCCGTTAATAGCTGTTTCATGATCACGTTCTTGGCAGTGGCGCAATACTCTAAATTGCCGATGGTCAGCTTTCGTGCAACTGCAACCGCCAAGCTCGAAAAGGTTCAAGGCGGGGGTTACCAATTCATCGAGGTTGTTATCAAACCCATTGTCGTCATCGCCTCGGCGCAAGATCTCGCGAGAACGTCGCGGATTCTCGCAAAGGCGAAGGATAATTGTTTCGTTACCAACGCCATCAAGATCCCGGTCAAACTGGAACCGGAAGTTTTTCATCATCAGACACAGACCTCGCCCTGCCCGCTCGGGTAGCTCGGATTGCCATACCCAGTCATTATAGATAAACCAACCAGGAAGACCGTGGTTTTCCTGTAGCCGGTACGCAAAGCTTGCGTTGGCGCGGCCTTGCTTCTTCATAAGACCCTCAAGGCCTGAAGGGCTTCCTTCTGCGCAAAGGGTGTTAACAGTGGGAGTAACCCTGGAAAGACTCACTGTATCGACCTTCAAATGTGTTCTTACTATACTCTTTAACGGAGGTAGCTGTGAGCAACAATCCCGCCTATGACCCGACCGACCCGCGCTACTATGACGCGAAAGATCTACGCGCGGAAGCTGAACGCATCTTTAGCGTGTGTGCCGATTGCCGTTTGTGCGTGAGATACTGCGGCAGCTTTCCGAAGCTTTTCGACGCTGTCGACACCTACTGTACGGAGGAGAAATATGCCGAGGTCGATACCAAAAAGCTCAAGACCGAGGACGTAAACGAAATCGTCGATCTCTGTTTTCAGTGCAAGCTTTGCTACATCAAGTGTCCTTACACTCCGGGGGATCACGA
>DAIRFP010000165.1:0-11214 GCA_036794995.1 Thermodesulfobacteriota bacterium
AGTCTTCCCTTGCATGGGTGCCCCTGAACGCCTGCAGTAGGACCTCGAAGCCATGGAGATTCACCATGATGGTGTTGGGGACGGTCGTTGCAATTTCTCCGATGACGTCTCTGCTCGCGTCAGGGCAGCCGGCGACGATCACGATTTCCATCGAACTGCTGATGTCTCTCAAATTGAAAACTGTCTCCGCCAAGTCCATTTTTTTCCCCGTGGAAAGCAGCACCGCTGCGTCAAAAATCCCCCGCCTGGTCTTATAAACTGCGGTATCCCCATCGCCGACTTTTGTCACGACACAGCCGGCGCCGGTAAGGCATCTTTCCACCTCCTCACAATTGTCCGCACAAACCAGCAAAGTCTTATTAAACCGAGGCCGCGAATTAACGACGGAAGGAACGACACTCATGGTTCTGCCGGCTGAAGGGTCAACCTCGGCTAAGGCTCGAGTGTTACTGCGACTGTCTCTAGAGCGGCAGTTATCTCTCCCCCGCAAAAGCCAGGTGTGATGGGTTAAGGCAATCGAGATGCCAAGAATGTGAATGACTGAACAGGATGAGTAAGTTGAGAATTCAGAAGAGAAATGTCTTAGACGTCAGTGAAAAAGAAAACTCCAATGAGTGTGCATAAAAATCACACGCTCGCATGAGCGTGTGAAGATACTTTACACGGCAGAGCACATGAATTTGAGGTTGAAAACAGTCGAACAGAAAATGCTTACACGGAGGGGGGCTTACCCGATCTTACTTTTCAACGCCTACAATAATGCATGCTTTTTGAGCTTGTCGTAAAGGGCTCGGCGACTGATTCCTAGTTTTTGAGCGGCTTCTTTTTTGTTCCCTTTGGTGGCGGCAAGGGTCATCAGCATAAATTCCTTCTCAACGGCATCCAGGGTCATCCCGGCATGAATCGGAAAATGCTGGACTGCGGCATTGGCTTCCGCGGCGGCTCTAGTTCTCTGGGGGAGAAGATCCGCCGTCAGTTCGTCTCCCTTGGTCATCAGCACCGCGCGTTGAATCACGTTCTTCAATTCCCGTACGTTGCCGGGCCAGGAATAACTCCTGAGACAGCGCCAGGCTTCCGGAGCGACGGCGCGAACCTGCTTCTTATACACGGCGTTGAAATGAGGCACGAAATGATTGGTTAGGAGGCTGACGCCTCCCGGACGCTCTCGAAGCGCCGGCACATGAATGTGGAAAACGTCAAGACGATAAAAAAGGTCCTCTCTAAGTCTTTTCTGTTTAACCGCTTCTTCCAGATTTTCATTGGTCGCCGCTATGACCCGGACATTGGCACAGATGTCTCTCTCTCCGCCGACCCGGCGGAAGGTTTTGGTTTCCAAAACTCGCAAGAGACTCACCTGCGCCTTCTCGTTGATGGTGCTGATTTCATCGAGGAAGATGGTTCCACCATGGGCTTCCTCAAAACGGCCCTTGGTGGATTCAACGGCGCCTGTGTAGGCGCCCTTTTCGTGCCCAAAAAGCTCGGTGGCGATCAATTCGGAAGATATCGCACCTGTATTGACCACGATATAGGGACCATTTCTTCGCCGGCTTTTTTTGTGAATAGCTGACGCGACCATGTCCTTACCCGTACCCGTTTCCCCGGTGATCAATACGGATATATCTTCTGAAGCAGCCTCAAGAATTCTCTGAAAGACCTCCTGCATGGGCAAGCTGACACCCAGCATGCCCTCGAATTCCAACGGAACTGGCATCTCACGGTGGCTCCCGCCGCCGTTCCTTAGAGCTTGCTGATGCAACGCTTGGGTGACAAGCGCGCACATCTCATCTTCATTCACAGGCCGCGTAAGGGTGCGATGGGCGTAGGCTTTGAGGCGATCCAGCGGAAAGGGTCCGCCCCCCTGGTCCGCCACAACGATAATGTAGGTTTTGTTTGAGTCCTTCGTCAGCAGATCAAGCAGCTCAAGGCCTTTGGATTGTTCCGTCCTCGACGCAACGGCATCCCAGATGAGAACGTCGTATCCCTGCGTCTTAATCCTTTCTAAGGCCCCTGCGATGAAGGGCAGAGCATCCACCGAGATACGGTCTCCTGAAAACCGCTCCCTGAGCAGTGCTTGAATGTAACCCGTTTTTTCAACTACTAGAACCCTTGGCATATACGCCTTTGGGCCTACCCTCTATCAGATGAGGTCACCTTGCGTCTAGTCGGTCCCCGACCCGGATTATTAACCGGCAAGTAAACGATCAAGGGACAAGTTCCTCATGGATCGAGTGTGGAGGTTTTTGAGTTCAAGGTTCAAAGTTCAATGTTTGTCCCGAGCCCCGCGAGGGATCTAGATCCTTCGCATTCGCTCAGGACATGCGTTGAACCTGGAACATTGAACATTCTCGTGCCTTCGCGGCAGAAGCGCGCGGTGATACTGAGGGTCAAACAAGGTGCCGCCGAGTCTTGTAGCCAGAACTAAATCACCGACGCCTCGTAGCCGGCGTCGCCGACCTGATCGGCCGGAAACAAATTCCACGATTCGATCCATTGGCGCGTTCGTTCAAAGACTTCCCGGGGGTAAGGTTCAAAGACCAGCCGCTCTCCCGGCCCGAAGGCTCGAATGTCGACCATGCTGTGATATCTCGCCGGCAGCTCTTTGAGAAAATAGTGTTTATAAAGCTCCGGCTCTATATCGATGTCCTGCTGAGCACGGCGTAGCGCCTTGAAATAGCGATCCACCGCCTCCGTGCTGGCGTCCGCGGCAACCAGATGGCCGACCATGAACGTTGTGTCGACGATCTTGCGAAAGCCCAGCTGTTCTACGACATAGGAAGGCGCGCCGAACAGACTCGCTGCCGGCACCCGCCTGTCCATCAGAAGCGCCAGCCGATCCAGCAGCAGGCCGGCAAAGTGGAGTTTGATCTCGCCGCGGTCGAGAAATCTTTCCAGATTCTGCAGGGTGGAGAAATGGCTGCCGGAGTGGTAGCCCACCGTCACCGGCACCTGCGCCAGATCTCGCGGCTGCTTGATTGGAGAATCCGGCGCGACGTAAATACCGGACGGCGTCACGGCATACGCCTTCGTGTACATTTTGCCGTGGCCGGCCGACGCGGCCATGTTAACCGTCCAGTGGCAGGCTAAACTAAGATCGCATCCCCGCCCGTCCTCGATGGACTCGAAGGCGCCCCGTTGGATCTCCGCCGGCGCCGATTCGGTGGACTCGACGTCGCTCGACCAGGTGGCGATGGGCTTGACCAGAAAATCGTAATCCAACCCTTCGGCTTTGAAATAACCTTTTTCTTCCGCCACCCATTCCTGGAGACGCCCGTGTGACTGAATCCGAAAATTGGCCATGCGCATCCTCCTTCCAACATGTGAATCAGACCCTGTTCGGGCTGATTGATATCCAAGATCTTTGGAATCTATTCGAGGTCGAGCTTAACCGTCAAGTCCAAATCAGGAAGCTTGAATGACCTACCCCGCAGCAAGCTGACGGGGTATCAAAACATAGCGATGAGAATTTATCCCTAGGCGTCACCCCCGGAATGTCTTAATCGGGGGTCCAGTTCCGATCTCGCCTGGATTTCCGCCGAAGGACGGATCCGTCCGAAGCCAGGTGGCGGACCCGATAGAAGCATTCGGGAATGACGGACTCTAAAAGGTCTGGGAATAGCTCCTAACGCAGAAAGCTTCGGGGAATCAAACCCGCAGTGATTGAATATCGGGGAGTATAGAATGCGAAAGTACCGCGGTGGTTCCCGCTTGTAGGCGACCGTCAGGAGAGATCGATTACTTGTCGGTACCGCCAAAGAGACCCCTGACGACTGAGCCGATGCCTCTGGCTACTCCACTGGCACCTTCTACGCTTCGTCGGCCCAGGGTTCCGAAATTCTCTGCCATATCTCTAAAGCTTACTCCGAGCTGTGCGGCCATCCCCATCGCTACCCGGGTAGCGATGGCTTCGTTGATCGAAAAGCTGGGATTGCTGATGTCACCGGCCAGGATAAAGTCGACGTCGATGGCGTCGTCTTGGTTCTTAAGGAAATTGATGACCGCGCCGCGGGGAATGCCCATGAAGGTCTCCAGGAACCCGCGCGCGGGTGCTAGCTCAAGGTCTCTGATGATGATCTTGCCTTTGCCGTCCAACCTGTCCCCCTGGACCTCAGAGTCAAGGCGTAAGTCCAAAGTTCCTTTTCGCACTTGTGCCTCGCCCACCTTGACAAGATAGGGTTGAAGGCTCACCAGATCCACTCCCTCGAGGGTAATTTTCGATGAAGAATTTCTGCGCGCGGGGCCGACCCAGCCGGAAACTTTCGCCCGGCCGTCGCGCCTGATCCCCTTCACGATCGCTGCCAGCTCGAAACGAGTTTTACTCTTTAGCGCGGGAGCTTCTATGTCATGGATGACGGCATCGAGGCGCTCGAGTCGAGTCTTGAGCGGTGGGTGGCTAACGGTCGTGTCGAAAAGCTCGACCACTCCATCCTGCAACGCGACCTTGGAAATCGTCACCGTTGGAGCATAGGAACGGTCCGCTTCGGTGTTCGTCCTGGGGCCTTCTGTTTCCGTCAGGCCGGGAAGCATGAGCCATTTTCTACTGGTGCGCACCACGGAAAGGTAAGGTTTTTCAAAAACGATGGAAGCGATGTGAATCCGATCGGTCAAAAGACTTCGCAGGCTTGGAACTATTCTGACCCGCTCGGCGTGAAGCGTGCGCGCCGCCGGCCAACCTTTAGGAGCTTCGATGCTGACCCTTAACAGATCGAGGGAGAACCAGTTTACTTTGAGCTCTGCGATACTGGTGCCCGGCCCCAGCGCGTCCGCGATCTTGTTCCGCAGCAGCCGCACGCCGATGTGGTATCCCGCGACCATGCCAATGCCGAGAAACAACAACACAGCGAGCACAACGATAGGCCAGCGCTTCATAAAGCATCCACGCAAACCGCTATTGTGGCAGCGGTAATTCGCGCTGGCAAATTCCTCTATGAAACCTGCTCTGGCGCCCACAAGATACAAACGGCGACGCAGCAGTTTAAGCGCACTTTAGATCCCATCTAATCCTTCTTCGTAAGTTCTGTAACCGCAATTTAACCCGCCCTTAACATTTCGCTCACTCGAGTGCGGGACACTAGCCGATGAAAAACAAGTACCCCCAAACCATTGAGGCAAACCGATGTCCCTAGACAAAACCAAAATCAAAGACTGCCATATGATTTCAGCCTTACTCTCACTGGTGTTCGTCGCCGCGCTTACCCCACAAGCATCTTCCGCGCAAAACAAAGTCGTTGCCACCTACACCTTACCCGATACCCCCATCAAGGCCTTTCAGAACGCCGCACTTCCGGGAAACGTCGCCAACGATCGCAAGGTTCTGTTAGGGTCCGTGGGCAGCGATCTATGGCGCGGCGCCAAAGATCCGCGGGATGAATTTTGGATGATCACCGACCGTGGGCCCAACGGCCAGATCGCCGTCGACGGGAAAAACCGTCGAACATTTTGGGTACCTGAATTCAACCCGACCATCGTTAGAGTTAAAACAGAAGGCGAAGCGATCAAGATTCTAGACGCGATCCCGATCGTCGGCCAATCGGGGAAGCCGGTAACCGGCCTGCCCAATCTAAAGGATATCGACGAAGCGCCGTATAATTATTCAGCCCAGGAGCTTTTGCCTTTGAATCCCAACGGTCTCGACACCGAAGGGTTGGTGCGCACGAGTGCCGGCGACTTCTGGATCTCGGAGGAGTACAGCCCGTCGATCGTGCACGTCGACCGAACCGGGAAAGTCATTAAACGCTACCTCCCGGAGGGTCTCGATCTTGTGGGCACGGACTATCCCGTCGCGAAGGTCTTGCCGGCGATCTATGGCAAAAGAAAGATCAATCGTGGCTTCGAAGGCATTGCGCTTAGCTACGACGAAAAGACCCTTTATATGGTTCTGCAAAGCCCGCTTTTGAATCCGGACAGAAAGACCGGCGACGCGTCGCGCAACACGAGAATTCTGGTATTCGATATCCCTAGCGAGAAAGTGACCGCCGAGTACGTCTATCGATTCGATGTGTCGAAAGAGTTCGACCCCAATCCGAAGAACACTCCTGACGAGATGAAGCTCTCCGGAGTGATCGCCATGGGTCCCACCACCTTGCTTATTCTCGAGCGTACGGACCTGGTCGCGAAGCTCTACAGCGTGGATCTGAGCCAGGCGACCAACATTCTTGGCAGTCGATGGAACGATGTGAAAACCGCTCCCGCCCTCGAATCGATTGCCGATCCGGCGACTGCGGAGGTGCGCGTTTTGCCCAAGACTCTAGTGCTCGATCTCAGCTCTTTGCAGGGCATGCCGGAGAAGATCGAAGGCATCGCCTTGCTCGACCAAAACACCATCGCCGTCGCCAACGACAACGACTTCGACAGCGAGGAAAGCAAATACGATGCTGAAGGCAATAACGTCGGCAAAGGAAAAATAACCCAAATTCTGGTCATTTCTCTCGCCAAACCGCTGCCATTACAACAGTCTGCGATAGCAAAAACTTCCGGGGATCGTTGAAGGCAAAAGGGTGTTCAAGGTTCAATGTTCCAGGTTCAATGTTTTGACTCATTTCGGCCCTTGAACATTGAACTTTGAACCTTGAACTTTGGTACCTCTCCACCGAGTTAAAACCAGCCAAGTACACTGCGTTACAATTCTGCTCAGACCTGTTCCAAGGCAGGCATCACCCGCTCCGCAAACAGCCGGATATTATTGAGCGCCATCTCCTGGGGCATACCGCCGAAATGGAAGGTAAAAGAAAAAGTCGTAAGACCGCCTTGCTCCCGCCAGCGGAGGATGGTGTCAATGCAGCGCTGGGGATCGCCGACGATGATAAATCCGCGCTCCATATCTAGAGTAATATCGCGGTTGGTGAGTTTTCGGTTAGGATCCACGGCAGCATGGATCGCGGAGTAGTTCTTCATATAGGGAGATGCCTCGCGTATTCCCTGGGGCAGACTATCCGCTACATAGATGTGAAACTTCCCCAAGATCTGCCGCATTGCTGAATCGTGTCCGGCTCCATTGAGGGCTCCGCGGTAAGTTTCGACGAGGCCGTGCAAGGCCTCCATACTGGGATGCACGAAGGGAATAGTCATCAGATTGAATCCCTTTTCCCCCGCCCAGCGAAACGTTTCTTCGGTGCGAGTCGCCCCGACCCAAATCGGCGGGTGCGGCCGCTGCACCGGTCTTGGCAGCACGCGCACATTGTCGTAGCTGAAGAACTCGCCATGAAAGTTGACCGGTTCGCCGGACCACGCCTGGCGGATGATCTCGGTTCCCTCCACCATGCGCGGTGTCGCTTCATCCCGATTGGCGCCGAAACGCGCGTACTCGATGGGCTCGCTGCCTTTGCCGATGCCAAAGTCCAAACGGCCGTTGGAGACAACGTCCACCATGCCGTAGGATTCCGCCAAGCAAACAGGATTATTCAACGGCAGCACGGCGACAGCCACGCCCAGCCGAATTCGGGAAGTCTTGCACGCCACCGCCGCCAAGAATGTCGGCGGGTGCGGTATCGAACCGCCATAATCGCCGAAGTGATGTTCGGTCACCCAGGCATGGCTAAAGCCGAGACTCTCTAACTCCTCGATTTGCTCGAACATCCGCCGGTAGAATTCGGTTACCGGCCCGTCAAGCTCCGGCATGTAAGAGGGCAGGAAGTGGGCGCCAAATTTCATGCTGTCTCCGAAACCGGCCCCACCATAAGTCAGCCAACAGCGACCTGTCAACGCAGGGATAGTTCGCGGGCGATTGGTTGGCTCGGAACACCGCGCCCTCCGGAAACGGCAGAAGCTCAAGGCATAGAGGTGCCGTCATCCCGAAACTTCAACGCCACACACGGGAAAAAGGCTTTCGCGAGAGCTATCAGGCAGGCTAAACCACTACCCAGAGACAGATGCCGGTTGCTAGCGGGCTTTCTCCATAACGTTGCCAAGAACTTAGAAATGCAAATGAAGTCCGGGTCCGACGTATTCGATCTTGCGATCAAAAAACTGCCCATTGGGTGAATGCCCATTGTAGTATTCAATCAAGAGCTGAATCTTCCGCATGAAGTTCTGTGGCCTTTCAAACTGCAGGCCGCTGCGAACTGAAATTTCTGTGGTCCAATTATTTTCTTGCAAGTGTTGAAGATCCGCGGCCGCTATGAGCCGGGTCGAGTCGCCCCAGAATCTCCAAGGGGTTTGCAGCTCGATACCCGCTTGCCCGATCCAGGGCTTGAGACTCGAGGGGTCTCGATCGAACAGGTAGGTACCACCAGCATAAAGGCGCAGCCAATCGAAGAATCTATAAGATAACTTGAGATCTGCGCCTTCGAAGCTGAGATTAAGCCGATTGACCGGGTTGCGGAGAACGAACTCGTCGCCGAGATGGGAACTCTGATGAAAAATCCGAAAAATCGTCGAGAATTCTTTCAACCGGTAACTTGCCGTGATCCCACCCATAAAATCGGTATTGATCAAATCAAAGGACGGACCATCCAGATCAAAAATCGAAAAGATTCCGGCTTGAAATCCGACTTCCCAAAGCCCGCCGAAGGGCGCGTTGCTACGATAGAGAGAGATCGTTTCGCCAAAGCTCACCGCGGCGACGTTTTTTAGTTCCGGGTCACCCAAGTACCGCTGATAAGTGGCGGAAAAGTGCGGCCAGCGCGGATCTGCGATCAACGGGTCGAAGAGATTGCCGCCGGGAAGAAAACCCAATTCATAGGCAGGCTTTTCCTTCGAAGCGGCCGAAAGCCTCGACACTTGTGGGGGCGGTGTCGTAGACGAGGCGATCACGACGCCTTCGGGGTCCAAAATTTCGACCTGCTTTACACCTTGCACCGCAAAGAGGGCGGCGACGACTTTCTCAGGATCCACGTTTTTCAATTCGCCGGTTTTCACTCTGACGGTCTGGTCAGAAACCTCCAGTGAATAATCTTTGATCTGAAATTCCCGTTCCAACACGGCGGCACCATAACCTCGAATGAAATCATCGTTTGTGGCAGCGCCGGCAATTAAAGGAAACAACAGACTCACGATCGCCAAGACTAAGAGCGCCCGGGTTATTTTCTTTCTCTTCGGTTTCATGTTTTTTCCCTTCGTGACCTCGTGGACTCTTGTTTTCAGGACATGAGCCTGCGTCGCACGGTTTTCCGTGCCGATAGTCATCGCAACTCCTGTTCCACGATTTTTTTCGGTGGGACGTCGATGAAAGCCCACAGAATTCAGGCAAGACCACGAACGGCGAGAAGAACTACGGCCATCGAGTGTGAGATGAAATACTCACAAGGTGTATTCCAAATAGCTCACACACGCATTGGGAAGGGATCCGCTTTCGATGCGATGCTCGAAAAACGAACGCGTCAAGATTTTTATGACTTAAGGAGATCGAATCGGAGCGGCGGGTGACCGTATTAGTGTTTCAACGTACATATAGCTAGGTGGGGTTGGTGAATTGCTTGGTATTGATCACGGCCCGGCGGTGTGTGCCCTCGCCGATCTTGACACCCTGATCGTTGACAGCCGACACCGCCAACTTCACTTTCTTGTCCTTCACTTCCAGGAGCTCCACGGTCACGGTTACACTCTGACCGATTTTGGTAGGAGCCATATGCCGCACGTCCACGTGAATCCCCACGGTCTGTTCATTTTCATCCAGAAAGGAAGCCATTAATCGAACGCAGGTGCCTTCCATCAGCCCGATCATTGCCGGCGTTGAGAAGACATCGGCGGTAAGCTGCGTCGCCCGCATTGCCGGGGTTGTGACGTACGTTTGAATATGAGTTAGGCCAGGAGCCAGTCCGTCTTTCATAGGATGAATATAGCACGAAACAGTTTATGAGCGAGCCGGTTTTGCTTTTGCAACATTTGTTGTTGGTCACCATCAGCTTCGATTCAACAAAACACGGCCCGTTTAACGCCCGCCGTAAGCCTCGCGCTTGCTATCGCCCGTTTGCCAGCTCTGCTGGGCGATCTTTAACGCCCTCGGCGCGGGAAGGTTTTCGAGCTCGAAAAACTCGACGGCGTTGAGACCGAGAATTCTTTGCTTCTGCTCGAATTTGAGATCCCGCGCTTCGACAACATCTTTGACCGAATCCGGGAAGTGGCAATCCCAGTGGCAATAGTCCGAGGCGTAGCAGACGGTTCCCGGGCCGGCGGACTCTAAGACACGATCGATACCGGTCTCCTCCGATTCGCAGGTGACGACGAGTTGTTCGCTCCGAATGATTTCGCTCGGGCGCCGTTTGAGATCCGGCATCTGCGGCGCGAGCTTTTCCAGATGCTCGTCGAAGCGCTCCATCCAGAAGGGCAGCCAGCCGGCAGCGCCTTCCATGAATCCGACCCTCAGCTTTGGGAAGCGATCGAAGACGCCTTCGCCGATCATGTGCATCATGGCGATCATCAGCTCGAAGGGGAACGCTGTCATGTGGACATAGGGATATTTGAAAAAGCGCGGGCTGCCGGCGGCCATGACGCCCGAGACTCCGGGGATTCCTTCGTGACCGGTCTGCGGATGGACGCTCAAGGTCATGCCGATTTTCTCCGCCGCTTCGTAGATTGGAAAGAACATCGGATCGCCCATGTTCCGGCCGTAAACGTTGGTGGGCAGCATGGCCGAAGTCGCGCCCGCTTTGGCAAGGTATTCCAGCTCCTGTACCGCCAGTTGCGGCGCCTGGCAGGGAATCAAGCCCACCGCGCGAAGCCGCTGGGGATCCGCCGAGCAATACTCCAGCAACCAGTCGTTGACGACGCGGCAGAGCGCGGCGGCGAACTCTCCATTCATCAGTCCGTTCACGGTGAGCGCGATGGGAGTGCCAAACAGCACGGCGACGTCGACGCCTTCGAGGTCCATGTCTGTGAGACGCGCCACCGGATCGGTCATACCCGGACGCGATTTGCGCGCCTTGTCGGTAAACGGGCCGGTCACGCCCGGCGCCGGTCCTTGAGAAGGCGACCAGACCCTGCCTTCTATAAGGTTACGGGTGTAGCCGAGGTTATCTTTGACTTTGACGGGTGCCTGCAAGCGCCACTTTTCCGGCAAGCGGGAAGCGAAATCGATATTGCCTTCGGACACATGGCCGTCGGCATCGACGACCATAATGTTATCAAAATTCTCCATGGAATCTCCCTCCGTGGCTGGGGTTATTTTGCAGCAGATCCTTCACTCCGTTCATGATGACGCTTCTTCTAGGGTCATTCTGGCCCAGGGAAGAATCTGCACGGCTCTCTTGCAACGCCTCGCACTCACGCCTTACCCTTTAC
>DAIRFP010000404.1:0-2846 GCA_036794995.1 Thermodesulfobacteriota bacterium
GGTGGCGATGTTCTGTCCTTCTATGTAGCCCAGCTCGCGCAGAGCCAGCCGAATTGCCCCGGGACGGCCGGAGTCACTAGCTGCACCGCCCCCCCATAGATATCCTATCCGTGGGACCTTCTTCGGCTGCTGCGCCTCGGCTATGACCGCAACAGCAAGCAATACCACTACAACAAGAATTGATGGCACCGCAGCCTTCCTCATGGCCACCTCGTTTCGGGCGTTATTTATCACGCGGATAGAGGTAAAGAAAAGTAGGAAGCTGGAAAAGGGGACAGGCAACTTTTCTGCTTCTGCTGAAAAACCATAGGAATGCTTCGACTGGGCTCAGCATGAACGGAAAATCTCCAATAATTTCAACCACCCCACCGTTCGTCCTGAGGTTCTCGAAGGATGAACGGTGGGTTTTTCAGCAGAATCTTTTCTAAAGAGTGCGAGAAAATAGCCAGTCCCCAAATTACTGTTACGTCTTCTTCAATGCCGCCAGCACGCGTTTCGGCGTAAACGGCCCTTCGCGCAAGCGCACGCCGACGGCGTCGAAGATCGCGTTGGCGATGGCCGCGGCGGGCGGAATGGTCGCGCCTTCGCCGGCGCCGAGCGGTTCCATCTCCGGCCGATTGATGAGTACGATCTCCAACTCCGGGAGATCCGGAAATCTGAGGATCGGATAGGTCGCCCAATCGAGGCTCGTCACGCCATTAGCATCGAAGGTGACTTCTTCAAACAACGCCCGGCTCACGCCTTGAATAAAGAAAGTCTGCAAATCAAAGTTTGACCCCGGTCCCGAACCGGTATTCACGATCAATCCTTGCGCATGTCAACGCTCAACTCGGATGGCCTCCGGAGCACTGGCCTCACGTAGCGTGAAGCCTTCCATTGAGACCGTGTACTCGTTGGCCTGAGAATGGTAGCGGGTACAAGACTGGGTGGGGTAGTAGCCCCTGACGTTCACGGCTGGCGGCGACTTTATCGGGAAACAAGTAGCGGGCCGGCTCAGCATGTACTCACGCGTCAACATTTCCTCAAAGAACGTGACGCGGCCGTCATAGACGCCGTAGACCCAGGTTCGGGTGAACTTCTTGCCGTTGAATTCGGGGCTCGTCGGGTCGATCAGATGATTACCCATCGCCGGCGCCACCGCATCTACGTTCTTGAAGTCGGCATGCATGTAATTGGCTGGCAGCGGCTTGGTCGCGATCTTGAACTGGTCGCAGCGGACGAATTCGTGGCCACAGGGCCCCGGCTCGATAGCGAAGATCTTCTCGATCGGTTCGATATAGAAGTGGACGTCGAAGTGCGGCAGGTCATACACCCCGGGAGGGATATGTCCGTGCGGGTTCCAGTTCAGGCCCACCCATTTGAATGGGATCTCCGGGCGCCGAGCCGCTTCACTGGGCAGTGGGATGATCCACTCGTGGGAAGCGAAGCACTCTGTCTGCGGGTCAACCTTGCCATCCTTGTTCCTGTCAAAGCAGTGATGCTCATCGGAAACCGCGGAGGGGAGTCCTTCCAAAGCGCTCGCCTGGAAAACGATGCCGATCGCTCTGGGTGCCCCGTTCTTGTCAAACTCGGCGTAGCTCGACACTGTCCCGTTACCGACACTGGAATTGGCGCCGAGCGAACGCCCGGTTGATATCCCAGCCTGCTTATTGTCCGAACATCCCAGGATTGCCAGCAGGGTGAACAACAAAATTATTCTTCGCAGGTGGGTCGCCTTTAACCGTCGACGTGTCACCGACGATCGAGAGGTATCTCGGTTTGATCCGCGTCCTCTTGGTCTAATCACAACCTGTTTCATGGTTTTCCTTTAAGACTTTTTGACAGCCAAACTGGTAGAGGTTGCGCGTCTCTTCCGAGTCGCGACAACGATAAACATGGTGAGCCGGCGAATCATTGGATTTCGCCCGCGTGACCCAATGGACTCAGATGGTGATGAACGTTGTGTCCTTGAGCGAAGCGGCGAATCCGTCGCTGATCTCGTGCACCTTGGCCCAGCTCTTGAGGCCTTTCATGCGGCGCAACCAGCGCTCGACGTTCGGATATGCCGAGTAGCGGCAACGGATGAGATCACCCAAAGCAACTATCTCCACGCCAAAGTAATCCGCCAAGGTCACCTTGTCGCCGCAAAGAAAAGACTTCTTCGCGCCGAGCAGATGCTCGTCGAGGATCTTCAACCAACCCTGCGCTTTCTGCTTTCCCCAGGCCACCGTCCCGTCCTGAATCTCGTCGCTGGGTCGCTTGTGGTGGGGGAATAGCTGCGGATAGATCAGTGCGTAGCCTAAATCTTTATAGAGGTTGGCGTTGAACCAGTCCATCATTTCGTTGACGCGCGCACGTTCCTTCAGGTCCTTCGGATACGCGGCGGACCCCACCTTCTCGGCGAGGTACTTAAGGATCGCCGAGCTTTCCGTCAGCCGGAAGTCGCCGTCCTCGAGCGCTGGAACCAGGCAGTTAGGGTTGATCGCGGCGAAATCGGGCTTGAGATGCTCGCCGGTGAACAGATCGACGACCTTGTAGTCGAGATCGATACCCTCTTCCGACGCAAACAACGTGATCATCTTACTGGTGGTAGATGCAGGATGGTAATAGAGCCTCATAACTTTTCCTTTCTCATCAGAAGGTAATTTCCTACTTCGAAACTTTCACTACATTCCTGCCTCTTTCCCCGCCGTGGACTCCGCTTCCGCATTGGTATGGATTCACCAGTATGGTCAGTTGCAGGATGAAGACGGTATGCTGACGGTTCGTCTCGCTTCGCGGCTCACCGTATTGCGTTATTCAAACTTCTCATATGGCAGACCGACATAATTTTCAGCAAACACAGTTCGCCCGGCATCGGATGCGAT
>DAIRFP010000166.1:0-11101 GCA_036794995.1 Thermodesulfobacteriota bacterium
TCGACACTGATCGGCCGCTTGCTCTACGAGAGCAAGCTAGTCTTCGAAGACCAACATTGCGGTGGACACGAAAAAGAAGCGAAGTTTGTCGGTTCGGATATCAATGCTTTCTTACCTCACACAAGTCTCGCTGTCCCACTCGATGATGGTGAGTACGCAATTCTTTCACCCGATACTAATTGTATAAAAGGCATTGCGGACGGCGATGAACGGAATAGAAAAGTTACGCAGGTTCGATCACAAGGCCACCCGGCAGCAGATCTCCTGCATTTCTACCGTTGATATTGAGTCGGCTTTAATTATTTGTGTAGGAAACTCTTTGAGTAAATCGAGGCACAACGGGTCACACCTCTGGCGAGTTAGAACAAGCATGAAGGAGGGTCAAGAGATGGAGTTGAGGGTGGAGACGGTTACTCAAAAACGATTGGATTATGACCAGGGGGTTTTGGAAGAAAAGATTCGTAATCGTTCTGCTAAGCTCGGTGTTATTGGCTTGGGGTACGTCGGATTGCCTTTGGCCATGGCCATGGCTGAGAAGGGGTTTCGGGTCACAGGCATCGATATCGATGGCGCTAAGGTTGAATCCTTTAACGCCGGGATATCCTATGTTCTGGACGTGCCCAATGAATCCCTGTGTTCCATGGTCGTCAGCGGAGTCATGAGAGCGACGCAGTCATTCGCGGCGGTGGAATCTCTAGACACGATCAGTATTTGCGTGCCGACGCCCTTGAGAAAAACCAAAGATCCGGATCTCTCGTATATTAAGGCTGCCGTGGAAGCGGTTCACAACCATCTCAGGCCCGGAAAGTTGATTGTTCTGGAAAGCACCACTTATCCCGGAACCACGCGAGAGATTGTGCTACCCATATTAGAGCGGACTGGTCTCAAAGCCGGCCGAGACTTTTTCCTCGCCTACTCACCGGAGCGAGTGGATCCAGGCAATAAATCTTTTACAAGTTCTAACATTCCCAAGGTTGTCGGAGGAGTCACTGCCCGGTGTACCGAGTTGGCCACACTCCTGTACCAACAGTTTGTTGAGCGCATCGTGGCGGTTTCTTCACCGGAAACCGCGGAAATGGTCAAACTTCTGGAGAACACTTTTCGCAGCGTCAATATCGCGCTAGCAAACGAAATGGCGAGAATGTGCGGAAAGTTGCACATCAATGTCTGGGAGGTCATCGAGGCGGCCAAGACCAAGCCGTTCGGCTTTATGCCCTTCTATCCGGGACCGGGTCTCGGCGGGCATTGTCTTCCGGTGGATTCATACTATCTCACATGGAAGGCCAGAATGAATGGTTTTGAGCCCCGTTTGATCGAGTTGGCCGCGGTCATAAACAATCAAATGCCTGGGTTCATGGTCGACCGAATCGCGGATGCGCTTAACAAACGTAAGAAGAGTTTGAACGGTTCTCGTATCCTGGCGCTGGGGATTGCCTATAAAAGTGATGTTAATGACACGCGCGAGTCGGCGGCACTTGAAGTTGTGAGACTGCTCATGGAAGGAGGCGCAAACGTTTCATATTCCGATCCCTATGTTGCCAAAGTTGACATCGACGGCAAGATCTTGGCTTCCGCTGGTCTTACACCTCGACTACTTCAATCCATGGATTGTGTCGTTATCCTGACCGATCATTCTGTGTTTGATTATGCGATGATCGCCGCCGACAGTCCGCTGGTTCTCGATTGTCGACATTCGTTAAAAGATTTCTCCGGCCCGAACATTCTGTCCTTCTAATGCGTGGCAAATAATTGCTTCGCTGCAACGGGAAGTCGCAAAATGCGGAAATTCGTATGTTCAGTAGAAACCAGGCAAGTCGACGTTTAACTGTTGACTGAAGATGGTTGAGTTATTGCGGATGGGCTGGAGCCTTGACTACGCAGTGGAGCGGACATTTTTACTGAGAGCTGCCGGCCGAACAAGTCGACTGGATAGTCTAATTTCGGGATGGAATCGACCGTCCTATGATCCTATCAGACGCTAACAGGTCTCAATGTAACCGGGACCTTCGGCCATCACGATTGCCTTATTCGCTTTTTAGGCCGCTCCCTCCGGCGGTTCAGAAGTCGGGCTAGGGAAACACTCAGTACTCACAAACGGGGTAGTTTTCGCATTCAGTGTAGTACAAACCCATACTACTGGCGATGGGTTGACTTTAAGAGTTCTTGCGTCGTATAGGTTCTAAAGGGCTTGCTGACCTTTGCATCGTGCACAAAGGAATATTTCACCAGGTTCAAATCGGGGTATCTCGATAAAGCGCGAGTTTGTGAGAGCAGGTTATGAGCGTCGTGGAAAGGTCGCACCTTTCAGAAACACAGCCGGATAACGTGACAAACACTACTTCTATATTATCTAAACTGAAATTGAACGGAACAAGTTTAGCCTTAGGTGAGTCTATGGCTTCGACACCGCACATCTTAATCGTCGATGACGATCCGCTCATCTGCCAGCAACTAGAACGGTTATTTACCCATGATGGCTACCGCGTTACCCTCGCATCCCTAGTAGAGCAGGCGCAGCAAGTGCTCGAAAAGGAGGATATCGATCTGGTGGTTACCGATATTCGGCTTGCCGGGCCGCTCGATGGGGTGGAACTGACCCGGCTCATCGCGGAGCGCTGGAGCGATATCCCGGTGATCGTGATGACAGGGTACGCGGAGATCGAAACTGCGGTGGAGGTGCTGAAGATCGGCGCCAGCGATTATCTTGTCAAGCCCTTGACCGCGGCTGCCATTCAAGAGTCAACGCGCACGGTGCTGCAAAGGGCTATTCTGTTCACCGAGATTCGGAATCTGCGACGCCACCTCAAAGAAAATTGCGAGTTTGGCGGCATGCTCAGCCGAACCCCCGAAATGCATCAGGTCTTCGAGACTATCCGCTTAGTTGCGCCCACCGATGGTACCGTCGTGGTGGAAGGGGAAACCGGAACTGGAAAAGAGTTGGTGGCGAGTGCGATCCACCATCAAAGCCCTCGGCGGGATGGACCCTTTGTGACGATTAACTGTGGGGGTGTTCCGGAGACACTGCTGGAAAGCGAGCTTTTCGGCTACGAACGGGGGGCCTTTACTGGGGCCGCTCAAGCCAGAGCTGGAAAGATTGAAATGGCGGATGGGGGGACCTTATTTTTGGACGAGATTGAGAACATGCCGCTTAGTATGCAGGCCAAGCTGTTGCTGGTTCTGAGTGATCAGAGAGTGCAACGGCTGGGAGGAAACCAATGGACCCGGGTTAATATGCGCGTCATAGCGGCCAGCAACGTGCCGTTGAGAACGCTGGTGGCGCAGGGGAAAATGCGCAGTGACTTTTATTATCGAATTCACGTCATCCCGATCCGCTTATTGCCATTGCGGCAGCGCACCCAAGATATTCCTTTGTTGGTTCAGGATTTTTTGCGCCATCATCCGGTGGCGCTCCAGAAAAAGATTACCGGCATAGCACCGGCAGCGATTGACCATCTGATGCAACACAGCTGGCCCGGAAATGTGCGGGAGCTGCAAAATGTATTGGAGAAAGCGGTGATTTTAACGAAGTCCCGGGTTTTGAATGTGGCAGATTTGGATTTGGAGCGGATTACTTTGACAGCGGATGCGGGAGCCAGCAGCAAGAAATTTCCGTCGGAAGTTTCCTTGAATCAATGGATTCAGGAGCAGGAAAAAGCCTTTCTCGTTCATAAACTCAAGGCGTGCAGAGGACGAATCGATCTAACCGCGAAAAGCTGTGGCGTGGATGCGAGAACCATCCACCGCAAAATGCAAATTTACGGCCTCAATAAGAAGGTCTTCAGCAAGCAGCTCTAATTTTTTGGTTTGATTTTTGAAACTAAATCACCTTAACTCTGAAATCGCTTCGGAGTTCTCATTCGGCCGATTACCCCTCTTTCTGACCCGCCCCAAGCCCTCCTTGTACCCAGCAATCCTTTCTTACCACCTCAACTAATCTGATCTGAACGATTGCATTTATGGCTCGAGATTCTCCGATGCGGAGCCATGCTGTTTTGTCGTTCCAAACTCCGGACCAGCATTTATCTGACTCTTACGCGGAGGTTCAACCGAGCGCCAGACTAAACTCTGGCGTGAGCCGTTGAAGCGGTTACCTTGGCGGAGAAGGGAGGGAGTCGAACCCTCCGGGGACCTTACGACCCCCAGACTGGTTTTGAAGACCAGCGGCACCACCGGGCACCTTCCTTCTCCAGCTTGCAGCCATACGTACCCTGTAGACGATTCAGGTAAAGATGGTCGCTTCAGCTTGCCGCCTCTCGATCGAAGCGTGCTAAAGCTACTCCCATACTATATTCGCCGTGCCGTCGCCAGCCGGTGAACCCGCTGCACCAACTCTCTCCCTGTTACCCTTGCCCCATGGATCACTGAAAACTCCTGTGTTTTTTGATATTAGTTGGTTAGCCTTCGAGAATCTGTCGATACCGGCGTTGGTGAGATCAATGGGGTGCCGCGATGCCAAGATGCCTAGGGGGCATGGTTCAATCACTGAAATGAGAAGTAGAACAGTGCTTGCGGTGGTGAGCGTGTTGGGGGTGTTGCTATTCCCCCTAACCTTGCTCGCCGCCACGGCCAGTCTTCCGAAGAAAGTCCTCATTCTCGACTCTTTCGGCCGCGATGTCGCGCCCTTCAACGCCGCTGCCGCGGCTTTTCGGCGATGGAGGATTAGCGAGAGTCGCCCACCGCCGGGCACCAGTGTTCAGTTCCGGCAGCCGACGTTTTGGGGGCAGTATAAGTGGTTAATCATCCTGGTCTTGGCAGTGTGTATCCTCGAAGCGGTTCTCATCGAAATATTGCTCCGGGAACGCCGTCGAAGGCGGTTGGCGCAGGGACGCCTGGAAGAGCAGTTGCGCTTCGGAAAACTAGTCTCGGACCTGTCCAGTACTTTCATTAACCTGGCTCCGGAGAAGGTAGAAACCCAGATCGTCGAAGCCCTTGGCCAGGTGGCAAGCCTCTTGAGATTCGACGTCGCTGCGCTGTCGGTGTTTACCGGCAGGGGCACGGAGGGCCGGGTCGCCTACCTGTGGCGGGCGACGGGAGCGCCGGAGATCCCCGCCGATCTAACCAACGAGGATTTTCCCTGGTCCGCCCAAGAACTGCTCGCTGGTCGTGATGTTTGTGTGCGAAGTCTGGAGATGCTGCCGCAGGCGGCGCGCACGGATCGCGCGACCTACGAGAAATACCACGTGCGATCCTCCTACAGTGTCCCGCTGTTCGCTGCCGGCAAGGTCATCGGCGTGCTGGGTCTCAACACGGTTTCTGAGGCGCGCGAGGTTTCCCCGGAATTGTTGCAGGGACAACGTTTGCTCGGGGAAATTTTCGCCAACGCTTTGGCACGCCGGACCGCGGAGCAATCCCTCCGGGACAGCGAGCGGAATTTCCGCGGCCTGGTTGAAACCACGGCGGCGGTACCCTGGGAGGCCGATATCGAAACTTGGACTTTTACCTATGTCGGTCCACAGGCGGGGAACCTTCTCGGCTATCCCATCGATCAATGGTATGAAAAGAACTTCTGGGTGTCCCATCTCCATCCCGGCGACAAAGAGTTTGCGGTCAACACCTGTATCGCCCTCAGCAAGAGTGCCGAGGACTTTGAATTCGAATATCGCATGGTTGGCGCTTCGGGGGCGACCGTCTGGGTGCACGACATCGTCAAATGCGAGCAGCGGGACGGAAAGCCACTCAGGCTTCGCGGCTTTTTTCTCGATATTACCGAGCGCAAAGAGGCTGAGGAGGCTTTGCGCGAGAGCGAGGAACGCATCAGTTTGGCGGCCAATACAGCCGGACTTGGACTTTGGGTGTGGGACGCTGTCCGTGATGACACCTGGATTACACCAGAAGGCCGTCGGTTGTTCGGCTGGGCCGAATCCGAGCTAATAAACCTTGAGCGGTTCATCCATACGTTGCACCCGGACGACCGTGAGGCAACCCGCCGGGCGGTGCTGCAGGCGTTGCAAAGCGGGAGCGACTATTTCGCCGAATATCGAGTTATATCGAGCACCGGCCCGATGCGTTGGATCGCCACGCACGGGCGAATCGACCTGGACGGGGACCGCAGACCGCTTCGGATACGTGGCGTTTCCATCGACATCACCGAGCGCAAATATGCCGAGGAGACACTGGAGAAGCAGCGGGCATTTCTCCGGCAGGTCATCGATATTGATCCGAACTTTATCTTTGCTAAAGACCGCGAAGGACGCTTTACGCTGGTGAATCGAGCCGTCGCTGACGCTTACGGCACGACGGTGGAGGGTTTAATTGGCAAGACCGATGCGGATTTCAATCCGAATCGCGAGGAGGTCGAATTCTTCCACCGCATGGACCTGGAAGTCATAAACACATTGAAAGAGCGATTCATACCGGAAGAACGTTTAACGGATACCCAGGGGCAAGTCCGTTGGCTGCAGACGGTGAAGCGCCCCATTGTCGACAAAGATGGCGTTGCAAATCAGGTCCTGGGTGCGTCCACGGACATCACGCAGCGCAAGAACGCGGAATCCGAGCTGCAGCGCCATCGCTTGGAACTCGCGCATATGACCCGTATCTCCACCATGGGTGAGCTGGCAGCGTCGCTGGCACACGAGTTGAACCAGCCGCTCACGGCCATTCTGAGCAATGCTCAGGCGGCCCAGCGCTTCATCGCCGCCAACCCGGAGGATCTGGAAGAGGTGCGGGAGATTCTGAAAGACATCGTTCAGGACGACAGCCGGGCGAGCGAGATCATCCAACGGATGCGGGCACTGGTCAAAAAGGAAGAACTCACCTTCGCGCCGCTCGATATCGCGGGCGTCGTCAGCGATGTGGTGGCGCTCGTCCATAGCGACGCTATTCTGCACGGAGTGCAAATCTTGCTTGAACTCAATACGAGCCTGCCGCCGGTGCGGGGTGATAAGGTGCAACTTCAGCAGGTCGTGCTGAATCTGCTGCTGAATGCCTTTGACGCCATGAAAGATTGTTCTTCGGCCGAACGTCACGCCGTAGTGCGGGCCGAACGGGACGGCACCGGCACGGTGAGGGTGGCAGTGGGCGACCACGGAACCGGCCTCAGAGCGGACAAGCTCGACAAGATTTTTCAGCCGTTCTACACGACCAAGCGCGAGGGGCTGGGAATGGGACTGTCGATCAGCCGGTCGATTATCGAGGCCCACGGCGGGAGTCTATGGGCGGAGAATAATCGGTATCGGGGCGCGACATTTTATTTTGCGGTGCCGGTGGAAGGAAGTGTCGAGGGACGAGGGTCGAGGGAGGGAAGAGTGACGAGGGGAACTTAAACCTGAAACCATATGCCGTTCCGAGGTGTCAGGTGTCGGGTTTCAGGTGTCAGGTTCGGAGGCTACGAGAAATTATATGGACGTCGAAGATCTGGAAGTCTATCAAAAGCTTTGCCGGCTACATATTGAGATCTGTGATCTGAGTCCCACGTGGCCAAGAGCGAACTCGTTGATGCTGGCTGGCCCGTTCGCACTGAAACCTGACAAAACATAGAACAGAGCGGCGTTCAGGTTTCAGGATCAGAATTCTTTCGCGACGCCTGAAACCTGACACCCGACACCTGAACACTGACACCTGAAACCTCATGCCCACTCCCTCCACTGTTTTTCTCGTCGACGACGACGCCTCCGTGCGGCGGGCATTGGCTCGATTGATCAAGTCCGCCGGTTATCAGGTTCAGACCTTCGCCTCGGCGCGGGAATTCCTTGATAGCGGTGGCCATAGCGAAGCCCCTGCGTGTCTCGTTCTCGACGTGCGCATGCCGGGTCTCAGCGGTATAGATCTGCAACGCGAATTGAAGACGACCAATCTTATCCTCCCCATCATCTTCATCACCGGACACGGCGACATTCCGATGACCGTGAATGCAATGAAGGCCGGCGCAGTGGACTTCTTGCCCAAGCCGGTTCGGGACACAACACTTTTGCCTGCTATCGCGCAGGCGCTCGCTCGTGCGCTTCGCGAACGTGGAGAAAGGGACGAGCTTGAAGACATCCAAAACCGGCTGGACACTTTGACCCCACGGGAGCGCGAAGTGATGGCGCTCGTTGCGCGGGGATGGTTGAACAAGCAAATCGCGTTCGAGCTCGGCACGGTGGAGAAAACCATCAAGGTCCACCGGGCGCGGGTGATGGAAAAAATGAAAGTAGCGTCGGTTGCCCAACTGGTGCGAGTGGCAGAGCGCGCAGGCATCGACAAAATGTAGCAATAAGATATCGGGTTTCAGTGTTCAGGTTTCAGCATTAGAGATCCTTCCCCCCGACACTCGAAACCTGAAACCTGACACCTGAAACCTGACACACCCTCTCCACTGCCCCCTATTGGACCAAAGTCCAATATACAGACTTTTCGAACTCCACTAGACTGATCCGGTCACGCCAGAATAGAGCGTCGCTACCGAAAGCGCGCCGAGAACATTATTTTTGGGCAAACTTGATGCCACTGATCGCGATTGTCGATGACGATGAATCCGTCTGCCGGGCCATGAAGCGGCTGGTGCGTTCGCTTGGAATGGAGGCGGAGACGTTTGGGTCGGGCCAGGAGTTTATCGATCTCGTAAACGGGATGCCGTCGTTTCAGCCTGACTGTGTGGTGTTGGATGTTCAGATGCCGGGTATGAGCGGGCTCCAAGTCCAGAAGCAATTGACCGGCAGCGGCAATCCACTTCCCGTCATCTTTATCACGGCACACGATGAGGCCGGAGTCCGCGAGCAGGCGCTGGCAGCAGGCGCGGTAGCGTTTCTGCGTAAGCCGTTCAACGATGAGTTGTTCATCGAGACGCTGCGCATGGCACTCAACTGAGCGGATTCGAAGATCAATAAGGTTTACACTCCCGTGCCCGCTCTCTACGAAGCATACTCTCGTCCACCACTCTTTCGTGCAGGATGAGGAATGGTGTCCACTTAAGCAAACGTCGAAACTATGATAGACGAACGCTATGTCTATCTCGTTCCCCGGCATGTCTATCGCCAAGCCAAGCAGTTTTAGCCTGAAACGCAGGATGGCCAAGGGTAAGCATTGGCGCCGCGTAACCACCAAAAAACATCGCGCGGTTACGAGCATTCGTACCCGAAATTTTACAGTTTGAAACTCGAGCTTATGTCTGAACCAGGCCAAGTTTCATTTCAGCGCACTGATGACGCTATCTTAATACGATTGAGCGGTGCTTGGCGGCTTGGCACGGGATTGGTCTCGGCGACCACCGTAGAGCGCGAGCTGCAAGGCCTTGCCGTGGCCAGAAGCGTAACGTTCGACGCGGCGAATCTAACCGCCTGGGACAGCAGCATCCTCACCTTTTTGACCAAAGTCAGCGAGCTGTGCCAGAAGCAGGGCCTTGCCATCGATCGCGAGGGGTTGCCTTCCGGGGTTCGAAGGCTGCTCACCCTGGCTGAGGCGGTACCGGAAAGAAAGGGCGCGCGCAGGGAAGTGACAGAAGCGCCGTTTCTCGAACGGATCGGCGCCGGAGCTATCGGCGCCGCCGGCTCCCTCACCGAAATGCTCGCTTTCCTCGGCGAAATGACCATCACCTTTGTGCGGCTTTTGGGGATGAAGGCGCGCTACCGAGCTTCAGATCTGTTCCTCTTGATTCAGCAGTGCGGCGCCCAGGCTTTACCGATCGTTACCTTGATCAGTTTTTTGGTAGGGGTGATTCTCGCCTTTGTCGGCGCCGTGCAGCTCAAGCAGTTCGGCGCGCAGATCTTCGTGGCGGATCTGGTGGGCATCGCCATGATGCGCGAGATGGGCGCCATGATGACGGCGATTATCATGGCGGGGCGCACCGGAGCGGCGTTCGCCGCACAGTTGGGTACGATGAAGGTGACCCAAGAGGTGGACGCTTTCACCACTGCCGGCTTTTCTCCGTTAGAATTTCTGGTTTTGCCGCGGGTGATGGCCTTGATCCTGATGATGCCGCTTTTGTGCCTCTACGCCGATTTTGTCGGTGTTCTCGGCGGCGCCGCCATTGGTGTCGGCATGCTGGATCTCTCTTGGACCACTTATTTTCAGCAGACCGCCCGTGCCGTCTCGCTGACAGATATCTTCGGGGGAGTTTTTAAGAGCTCGGTCTACGGAGTGCTCATCGCACTTGCCGGTTGCCTGAGGGGTTTGCAGTGCGCCAACAGCTCTTCCGCCGTGGGAGATGCGGCCACGTCGGCCGTGGTCACGGGGATCGTCGCCATCGTGGTGGCCTGCGGCCTGTTTGCCGTGGTTTTCTACATCCTGGGGATTTGAATGGTTGAGGGGAGCAACGGCAAGACAAAACCCCATATTACCGTGCGCGATCTGACGATGGCTTTCGGCAGCTTCGTGCTGATGCGCGATCTTAACTTTACCATCAACCATGGAGATGTTTTCATCATCATGGGCGGCAGCGGCAGTGGCAAGAGCACTCTGCTGCGGCACATGATCGGTCTCATAGAGCCGGCCCGGGGTGAGATTTTTTACGGCGATGAAAACTTTACCAACGCGGAGCCTGAGGAGAGGCAAGCGCTACTCCGACGCATGGGAGTGCTTTTTCAGACCGGCGGGCTGTGGAGCTCCATGACCTTGGCAGAAAACATCGGCATTCTGCTGGAAGAATACACCGGTTTGAGTTCCGCCGAGATTCGCGAAGTAGCCTCCCTGAAGCTGGCGCTTGTGGGCCTCAAGGGATTCGAAGACTATTATCCGTCCCAGATCAGCGGCGGCATGCAAAAAAGAGCCGGCCTGGCTCGGGCCATGGCGTTGGACCCTGAGGTGCTTTTTTTCGACGAACCCTCAGCGGGGCTCGATCCCATCAGCTCCCGCCTGCTCGATGAGTTGATTCTCGAGCTGCGGGACAGTCTGGGGGCCACGGTGGTGGTGGTGACCCACGAGCTGGCGAGCATCTTTACGATCGGTAACAACAGTGTGTTTCTTGATCCGGACGCCAAGACCATGACGGCCAGCGGCGACCCGAAGGAGCTTCTGGCACACTGCCCGGATGCCAAGGTGCGCGCCTTTTTGCGGCGCGGAGAAAAGGAAAAGCGTGAACAAGAAAATTAGCCCGACGATAATCGGCGCCTTTGTGGTTGGCGCCGTGGCGTTAATTGTCATCGCTATTCTGGTATTTGGCTCCGGACGACTGTTTCGGCAGAGC
>DAIRFP010000167.1:0-11050 GCA_036794995.1 Thermodesulfobacteriota bacterium
GATTTCCTGCCAGTAACCGATTGGTTATGCTTTCGTAATCAGCTCAAAATCTATTTCGCTTCGAAAAGCGTTAATGCGAACGACCTTGACGCGGAGATTGTCGCCGAGACGGAACTTGCGGCCGTGGCGGCTGCCTTTGATGACGTATTCTTTCTCATAATAGTGATAGTCATCATCTGTAAGTGTGGAGAGACGGACGAGGCCCTCGACAAAATAGGGGTCCAGCTCCACGAAGAAGCCGAAGTTCGCCAAGCTCGTGATGAATCCGGTGAACTCTTCGCCCATCTTGTCCATCATGAACTGGGCTTTCTTGAGATCGACCATCTCGCGTTCGGCATCCATGGCGTGCCGTTCTCTTTCGGAAGTGTGCTTGCCCGCTTCCACTAAATAGTCTGACAACTCTTCGCGCTTACTCGGTTTCAATTTCTCGGCGTCGAGCGCTTTGTCAAGCATGCGATGAACGATCAAGTCGGGATAGCGGCGGATCGGCGAGGTGAAATGGGTGTAGCAAGTGGACGCGAGGCCAAAATGGCCGATGTTTTCCGGTTGATATTTCGCCTGCTTCATAGTGCGCAGCAAAACGCGGTTCAAAACTCGCTCTTCGGGTTTGCCGCGGCAGGCTTCCAGCAGTTTTTGAATATCGAGTGGCGTCGGTTTTTCTTTTTTGATCGGTGTCCGATAGCCGAGGCTCAGTAGAAACGCCGCTATGGCTTCAAGGGATTCCTGATCCGGTCCTTCATGAACTCGGTAAAGCAGGGGAAGGTCTTGCTGCTTGAGGTGCCGAGCTACCGCCTCATTGGCGGCGATCATGAATTCTTCAATGATCCGGTGGGCGATGTTGCGCTCGGCGCGCACGATATTTTCAGGCATTCCCTGGATGTCGAGGATGATCTCGGCCTCAGGCAGATCGAAATCCAGGTTGCCGCGGGCCCTGCGGTTCTCGTAAATTAATAGCGCCAACTCTTCCATCAGTTGGAACTGGTCCACGAGATTGCGATAACGATCTAGACACTCGGGATCTTTGTCAACCAGGATTCTCCGCACGTTGGTGTAAGTCATACGTGCTTGGCTGCGAATCATCGAGTTGAAGAATCGGCTGCGGACGACTTCACCTTTGGCGTTGATTTCCATGCATACGGTCTTGGTGAGCCGATCCTCGTTGGGGTTCAAGCTGCAGATGCCATTGGAAAGAGCCTCAGGCAGCATCGGGATCGCTCGATCCGGAAAATAGACGCTGGTGGCGCGACCGTAGGCCTCCTGATCCAAAGCAGTTCCCGGTTGAACATAAAAGGCCACGTCGGCAATAGAGACGAAAAGCTCATAGTGTCTATTGGTTTTTTGCACGTACACAGCGTCGTCAAAATCCCGGGCTAGCTCGCCGTCGATGGTGACAATGGGCAGGTCTCTCAGATCG
This sequence comes from Thermodesulfobacteriota bacterium, assembly GCA_036794995.1. GTDB lineage: Bacteria > Desulfobacterota > Binatia > UBA9968 > UBA9968 > DAIRFP01. The sequence goes on from DAIRFP010000167.1 coordinate 1,415, forward strand.
GTTCGCGCAGCGATCTCCCCTTCACTAATGGCGAAAGAGCCCGTTGCGATTTCACGATGAACCGGCTCCGGGAAGCTGGTCGTGAGACCGTAACGAAAGACGATCGATTGAACCTGTACTTCCGGATCATCCGGATTTCCCATGATCTCAAGAAGTTCGCCCTCAGGCGGAGACAATGCCGTGCCGTAGCGGAAAATCTCTGCGGCGATGACCTTTCCCTTCTCTAGTTTGGCGGCGCTTGGTTTCAGCGGGATAGCCACGGCGACCCTGGGATCCATGGGGAGCAGATAGCCCTTGCCGTCGATTTCAGTGTAGGTGCCGATAAGCCGCTTTTGGCCCCGTTCCAGAATCTGCACAACGTGAGCTTCGATGCCGCCCCGTCTTTTCCGATCGGTCCGGACCATGACTTGATCGCCATGCATAAGGCGCCGCATCTCGCGCCGATTGAGGTACAGGTCCGCGGTGCCTTTGTCGTCGGGAATGAGAAAGCCATAACCGTCGGGATGCGCGTGGACTCTCCCCGTGACCAAGTTCTGACCGTCGGGCAGGGCGTAATGATTCTTTTTGAGACGAACGACGCGGCCTTCTCGACTCAGATCCCTGAGGGAGTCGACGACCCATTGAAGCTCGTCACGCCCGAACCCGGCGCGCTTCTGGATTTCGGCGGGCGTCAGTCGAGTTCTCGGCTTCTTGGCAAACAAATCGAGAATCCTTTTTTGGCAATTCTCGCTTGCCACAGTCTTGGGGTCGGGACGCCGTGCCATCGCGTTTTTGAGTTCGATCGTACCCGCTGGCGAGATGTTGATCCTTACGGTCGTTTGCGTGCCGATTCCGCCGCCAGTTCGGTCATGAACCAGTCGCCGCTGTTATCGAGGGGCGGTGGAATTTCTCTGACCGGCACGTCGCGTTTGAGCGAGTCCAATATGCCTCTTGCCGTGTCGGCGAAGTCGTCCATGGCCAGTAGCACGATGATGGCTTTCTTGCGGTCGATCGTGCGGATGATTCCGACCTCTTCGTAGGATTCGAAGATAAACTTTAGATAGGCAATATGCTCGGGAAGCGTCTCGAGATAAATTTCTAATAACTTCATGGCAATCAATAGATTATGGCTTGAGCAATTGTTCAAGTGTTTCCGGGAGCCACGACTTTTTTTCTTTTTTTTCCGTGTTCTGTCCTGCGGTGTCGGGCTCGCTTGTTCTTGGCGGAAAGCCGCGGCGCAGAACTTGGGCCAGCCCACGATTTTCGGGCCTCACTTTGACATTCGGAAACTTGCCTTCGGCGCGAAATGAGATGGTCAGTCGGCCGCGTCGATCGAGGAGATAGCGGATCATCTTATACTCCCGCTGCAGCTCCTGTGTGATGCGAGGCGACAAAACCATCAGCCCATTCCACTGGGTCGTTCTGTCGAAATCGATCCAGCCCGCCCCGGTGATCGTGTACTCGGGAGTGATCAGCAACAAATCTTCGGTGCGAATCCGTCTCCGCTCAACGGTAAAGTTAGCCTTGAGCGTATCAAATGGCGTATGCTGGCGATTCATCGCGGTGGCGAGGTTTGCCGGGAGGTGGGCTGACGTTTTGGATGAAGCGGCGTCGCCGCCCAGTGGGATGATGCTTCCAAGCAAATTGAAATCGCGAATGGTGCCATCATGAATGACGCCTGCCCCGGCTGCTTGCAAAGCTTCGGCAACGGTGGCGCCGTGGGGCGGCGCCGCATCGAACCGGCCACGAAAATCGAGTTGCCCCTCGATCCGCTTTCGTAGCGCTGGAAACTTTTGTTTGAGAAGGGATCCCACTGCTATCGACTCAATTTGAGAAGTCAAAGTGAAGCGCTGCGGCTGTTCAACCGGGCCAGACCAATAGCCCTCTAAGCGAAGCCTGCCGTCCAAAGCCTGGAACGACAAATTCTTAAACCGGATGCCCTTGGGCGACCAGGTCATATCTCCATGCAGCTCGCGGTAGGGAATAGCCTCCAGACTCCCTTCCGACGAAGTAATCGTCGCCGTTAGCGAAGGAGCGCCGTCCTGCCATTGAACTTCGCCGTCGGCTGCTACATTACCGATCCGGTTTGTTTTACCCCCAGGAAACGTGGGTAGATCCATGAGGTTGAATTCCGGCGACCGCAATCTGTAGCTCGCGCTCAGTTGGGAGAGGTCTCTAACCTTAGCTGTTACCGTAATCGAGGAAGATCCCAAACCAAAGGAACCGTTCTCCAGAAGCGCTTCGGTGCCTAAGAAAGAAACATCGGCGTGCAAATGATCAATTTTTCTTCCGCTTTCCTTGTGCCTGAACTCCGCGTCGGCAAGTTTCAGTTTGCCGCGGATATTCCAGCCGTCCGCCAAAGCAAGGTTCTTTGCCAGGACGATGTCCCAATGGACATTGCCGCCGAAGCCATAAAATGACAGCGATGAAACCAAGCGTCCCCACGCCGTCAACTGATTGGAATCGCTGCGCAACCTGAGTTGCAGTCGAGGCTCCGGCGTTTCTTCGGTAACGCCGGAGAGTGTCATCTTCGAATCGCCGAGATTTAGCAGCGATTCGTGAAGAATCAGACCGTTCTTGTAGCGCGAGATTTGCGCCCTAAGTTCGGCTAACGTGCCCGCAGGCTTGCGAAACCAATCCTGATAACGAAATTCACCTTTCTCCGCCTTGATCAAAGCCCCGATACGAAGATTCGCCCAGGTTCCTTCGAACTGGCTATAGGCGTCCATAGAGCCTGCCGTCGCCAGGGCGACGGGCAGATTTTGTCTGAGCAGAGGCAGGTTACGGAGTTGGGTCAAGTTGATCGAATTCAAGGTCAGCTTGCCCTTGAGCTGCGCTTCCGCCCAGGAACCGCCTTCAGGAACCTCGAGGGCGCCCTCCACGGTCGCGTTGTAGCTTGACGAGCCGAACAAAGGTACCCTTAGCGCGATGTCTTTAATTCGAGGCCGATGCAAAGTTCCTTCAAGTCTTGCCTGGAGCGAGAGCGGACCGGTTACGTCGAGCTCACGGGGAATCCTGTTTCTAAGAAAAGGTAAAGCGCGGGAAAGCAGCACAATGGACAGAGAGTCGAATCCCATGTCGAGCTCCATGGGTTGCTGTGACCAATCATGATCCGGTCGGAGGGGGCCGAGTTGTCCCTGGATCCTCACATCATGGCCCAGTCCTTCGGTCAGCGCCGCCGCGAAATTAACTTTTATCCTTTCCCAAGCCTGGATTCCGGTGACTTTCATTTCCACGTTCTTGACGCGAATCTCCGCGGGTTCTTTGACGGAACGGTCGATGAAATCAACGCGGCCGTTCTTTATTATTATCTGGGTAACCAGGAAGCTCAGGGATGGCGACTTTCTTTCCGGCGAAGCGGCCCGCGCCCTCGGAAGCGCACTGGGGTCCCGTTTTCGAATTACCAATTCCGACAGGTTCAAGAGGCCGCGTTCGTCGGTGATGATTTGAAATTCCGGAGCCTGAAAGGTCAGCGAGTTAACGACGATTCTGCCGAGCAGTAGCGGCATCAGACTGACGCCCAACTTTAATTCTTCCGCCCGCACGACCGGAGTCGCTGCAAAACGAGGATTATCGGCAACGCGAAACTCTTTCGCGGAGAAGCCGAGTCCACCCCACAAGCTCGCCTCGAGACCATCGAAAGTGGCATCCTTGCCGAGGAGCTTTTGCAAGTCTTGATGCAGCTGCTCGCGATTGCTCTCAGCCAGGGTATTGAAAAACTGAAAGAAAATAACCATCAGGGCGGCGGATGCGACCAGCAGCAGGAAAAAAAATTGGCGCGATCTTCTCATGAGAACAATAGTTGTCGGCCGGGCACCCTGTGTTCGAAAACTAGCAAATTGATCGCGAACGCTTGGCAGCATGGGTCAGGTTTGAGCCCTGTCCCTGGTAGTTGGAACGCTGCCCTAAGGTCCCGGCGGCTTTTCTTTTGGAAGTCGTGGCTTAGTTGACGCTTTCAACGATTGTGGCAATGCCTTGCCCCACGCCGATGCACATGGTCGCGAGGCCGTAGCGGCTGCCACGCCGTTCCATTTCGTGAATGAGTGTCGTCATGATCCGCGCCCCGCTGCAGCCTAGAGGATGGCCGAGAGCGATGGCGCCACCGTTGACGTTCAGTCTCTTGGGATCAATCCCGAGTTCGCGGATACAAGCGAGAACTTGCGACGCGAAGGCTTCGTTCAACTCGACGAGATCGATTTGGTCGATGGTGAGCCCGGCCCTTTGCAGCGCTTTCTGGGTAGCAGGAATGGGCCCGATGCCCATGTAATTGGGATGGACGCCGGCGGTGGCGGACGCGACGATCCGAACCATCGGTTTGAGTTTCAGCTGTTCGGCTCTTTGAGGCGTCGTCAGCAGCAAGGCCGCCGCACCATCCGAGAGCGGCGAGGAGTTTCCCGCGGTCACGGTTCCGCCTTTCTTAAAGGACGGCTGCAGCGCCGCGAGCTGGTCCAACGAAGTATCGGCGCGCGGCCCTTCGTCTTTGAGGTAAACCAACGGCGCGCCTTTTCGCTGCGGGACCTCGAAGGGAACAATCTCATCTTTGAGGCGGCCTTCTTCCTGTGCCTTCAACGCCTTTTGATGGCTGCCGAAGGCAAACTCATCCTGGTCTTGACGGCTGACCTGGTATTTCTCCGCGACGTTTTCCGCGGTCTCGCCATTATTGATAAGAGAATAGAGCTCGCCCATGCGCCGGTTCGGAAAGCGCCATCCAAGCGAGCTGTCGTAGAGGTTGACGTCGCCGCGTTGAAAAGCATTGGCAGGTTTCCCCATCACCCAGGGGCCCCGCGTCATATTCTCTACGCCGCCGGCGACGAAGAGATCGCCATGATCGGTTTGGATGGCGCGCCCCACCTGATTGATCGCTTCGAGACCCGAACCGCAGAGGCGGTTCACGGTAGCGCCGGGGATGGTATAGGGAAGCCCCGCGAGCAGAGAAGCGTTGCGCGCGACGTTACGGGAGTCCTCCCCCGCCTGGTTCGTGCAGCCAAAGTAAACGTCTTCGATTTCGTCTTTGTTTATTCCGGTTTTCTCGACCAATTTAGCGATGATGTAAGCGGCTAGATCGTCGGTTCTAACGTCCTTTAGAATACCGCTGTGGCGGCCCACGGGGGTACGCAGAGCCTCAACAATGACTGCTTCTTTCATGACTTCACCTGACCTTCATTATAAGAATAAAAACCTTTACCGCGAGTCTCGCCGAGAAACCCTGCGATTACCAGTTTCTTTAACAGCGGCGCCGGCCGATAACGATCCTCTCCGGTCTCGCGCTGCAACCCTTCCAGAACCGCCAGCACTTCATGCAGACCGATTTGATCCGCCCAGCGGAGTGGACCTTGCGGATAGTTGACGCCGAGCCTCATGGCGATATCGATTTCCTCCGCGCTGGCGACACCTTCTTCCAGCGCCCGCGCCGCTTCATTGATGATAAGACTTAAAATCCGCGGAAAAGTGAGCCCCGCGGAATCTTTGACGCGGATCGTTTCTTTTCCCACGGAGTTGAATAGCTGTTCGGCTGCCTTCAGCGCATTGTCGCTGCTGCGCATACCGGCGGCCAACTCAATGACCTTCCTGTCTTTCAAGGGATAGAAACTGGCGAAACCGACGACGCGCTCGGGATTTTTCGTCCATGCCGCCAGCTCGGTGGTCGAGTGAGCTAGGCATGAGGTCGCGATAACCGAGGCCGGGGAAAGAAATTGGTCGAGCTTCTGTAAGACAAGCTTTTTTTTCTCGTTGTCTGCGGCGTAGGTTTCGATAACCAGCGGCGTGGTGATGGCGATGTCCCCCAAGCCCGAAAGCAGCCGCACCTCCAATCCTTTCTCTTGCGCGAGATCGCGGAGGTCTTGAGCCCATCGGCTTTCGCCAACAATAACTAGACTACTTTTTGTCATAGACGTAAAAACCGCGACCGGTCTTTCTCCCTAAATTCCCACCCATCACCATCCGATGCTGAATCGGACTCGGGCGAAACCGCGGATCTTCAAAAAACGATCGGTAGAGCGATTCCGTGGCGGCAAAGTTGACGTCGTGCCCGATCAAATCCATCAGCTCAAAAGGCCCCATGCGGAAGTTGCCCGCCGCTCGCATGATGCGATCGACGCTTTCGACAGTCGCGTCGCCGTCGCCCAGGATGCGTAGTGCCTCGTTGTAGAAAGGGCGGGCGATGCGGTTGACGATAAAACCTGGAGTGTCTTTAGCGCGAGCCGGGGTTTTCCCCATTTGACGCATCAGATTCGTCGCCTGGTCGATGGCCTCCGCGGCGGTGCGGTCGCCCTGGACGACCTCCACCAATGCCATGAGCGGCGGAGGATTGAAGAAGTGCAGGCCCAGAACTCGTTCCGGATGCTGCGTATTCGCCGCTATGGCTGTCACTGAGAATGAGGACGTGTTGGTTGCCAGAAGTGTCGCCAGGGGGCAAATGGCATCCAGTTGCTTGAAAACATCCCGCTTGAGCTCGAGCTTTTCCGGGATGGCCTCGATGATGAGGCTGCTGTCTTCGAAGGTCTCCAGTTTGGTTGTGCTGCTCAGGCGATCAAGGATTTGTTTTTCCTGCTCCGCTGTGATCTTGCTGCGCTCCCGGCTGCCTCGAAGAAAGCTGCGGATACGGCCCAATCCCGTGTCGATAAATTCTTGAGAAATGTCGTAAAGTAAAGTTGCAAAACCCGCTTGGGCTGCCACCTGGGCGATGCCTGCTCCCATGGTGCCAGCCCCCAGCACACCAATTCTCTCTTCTTTGTTAATCATTTACTTGCTTATAAAGACACAATTAATTTCGCCACTTCATCGCTCGCGAAGCGTTTTTCACCCTCACCCTTCCCTCTCCCTGGCAGGGAGAGGGTGAGAGTGAGGGTATCGGCGAGGCGGAGGTGAAGTGATTTAACAAATATTCTGAACCTTCGAGTTAATGATTGCACTGCTGTGGCAGTCTGTTTCGTGTTTTCGAATTTCAACCTGAAACCTGAAACCCGAAACCACTCTTGCCCATTCTTACTTCCCCGTAAACACCGGCGTGCGTTTTTCCAAGAACGCCCGCACTCCTTCATCGTAGTCGACGCTTCTTCCGGCGATCTCTTGCAAATAGGACTCGTAATCCAGGTCGGATTCAAGTCCCTGTAACATTGCATGGTTCAAGGCCCGCTTGATAAGACCAATGCCGCGGGGCGAGCGCGCGACTCTTGCGGCAATTTCCTTGGTCGACGCCGCGAACTCCGTCGCGGAGAAAACCTTCGCGACGAGTCCGATACGCTGAGCTTCGTGTGCATCCACGGTTTCGCCCAGCAGGAGCAATTCCATGGCTTTGCTGAAACCGACGAGACGCGGCAAGATAAAACTGCCACCCGAGTCGGGCGCCAATCCGACGCGCACAAAGGACTGGATGAACTTCGCCTCTTCCGAGGCGACCCGCAGGTCGCAGGCCAAGGCCAAATTGCAACCTGCTCCGGCCGCGACGCCGTTGACGGCGGCAATGACGATCTTTTCCATCTGCCGAATTTGCCGGATCATCGGGTTATACTTCTCCCGCAACGACGCGCCGAGGGATCCCTTCTGCTCCGGCGTCCGACCTTTGAGATCCTGCCCGGCGCAGAAGGCCCGGCCAGCGCCGGTAATCACGAAGCAGCGGACTTCTTGATCCCGCTCACCTTCTTTCAACGTCTCTAATACTTCCTTATTCATTTCCGGGACAAAGGCGTTGAGGGCTTGCGGGCGATTGAGCGTAATCGTGCCAACGCCGTTTCCCTTCTCATAGATAATCGTTTCCTGGGCCACGGCGAGAAATGCTCCTTACTTGCCTTTAAACTCCGGCTTGCGCTTTTCCAGAAAAGCCTTCATGCCTTCTTTACGGTCTTCGGAGGCGAACAACAGGTAGAACGATTTGCGTTCAAACTCCAAGCCTTCGTCTAGAGCCGTGTTGGCAGATTTGAGCACCGCCTCTTTGGCCGCCTTGACAGCGAGCAGAGGTTTGGCAGCGATCTTTTTCGCCAGGTTTTTGGCTTCTTCGAGCAGCAACTCAACGGGAACCACCCGGTTCACCAAGCCGCAGCGTTCCGCATCGGCAGCGCTTAGGGCCTCGCCGGCCAGCACCATTTCCATGGCCCGGTGTTTTCCCACGGCGCGGGTGAGTCTCTGGGTACCGCCGCTCCCGGGAATGATTCCGAGATTGACTTCGGGTTGTCCGAAGCGCGCGGTCTCCGCGGCGATAATGATGTCGCAACTCATGGCCAGCTCGCAGCCGCCACCCAAGGCAAAGCCGCTTACGGCGGCGATTACCGGTTTCTTGATCTCATTGATTCGATCCCGGTAGGCTAGTCGCTCTTGGATCCTCGGGTCGAAGGGGCCGCGCTCGGCCATTTCTTTGATATCGGCGCCGGCCGCAAACACTTTCTCGCCGCCGGTGACGATCATCACTCGGATTTCCTCGTCACCATCGATCTCTTGCATGGCCAAAGACAGATCCTTGACCAGGTCGTAAGACAGGGCATTGAGTTGCTGGGGCCGATTGAGAGTGACGACCGCAATGTCGCCGTCTTTTTCAACAATGACGTTTGCAAAAGCCATACGATCCGAGCTTTTACAAATACACCATGGACAGAGGCGATTCAAGGTAGAGTTCGAGCTTTACGCTTTAGCAAAAGCTTTGCAAAATCGTCGGACTAGAGAATAATTTGAAACCGGAATGACCTCCGGTGACGGCAAGTTGACACCCCAGGGGTGATTTGCAAATATAGGTCTCCAACCATGTCCAACCGACTCGAACCCACATCCCGTAACTACGATGAAAAACTTCAGCGCATACTGAAAGCCTCGGCAAAAATCTTTGCCGAAAAGGGGTTTCATCGCACGTCAGTGCGGGATATCTCGCGGGCCACGAAAATGAGCCTGGCGGGGTTGTACTATTACTTCACGACCAAAGAAGAATTACTTTACCTTATTCAAGAACGCTGTTTCGTTACGCTGCTGCTCGGTTGGGAGCGCGCCGCGACGGCTGACATGGACGTGCGCACCCGCATTCGCGTGTTTGCTGAAAATCATCTCAGTTTTTTCTGCCACAACATGCACGAAATGAAGGTGATGGCTCATGAAGACGAGTCTCTCACGGGCGAGTTTCAGGTCAAGATCCTGGTTCTCAAGCGGCGCTACGTAAAAGTCATCATGGATCTTATCCGGGAACTCCAAGATCGTGAAGGTAGAAAGGGCATTGATCTCCGGGTGGTGACTTTCTCTCTGTTCGGCATGATGAACTGGATCTATACCTGGTATCAGCCGAAGCGAGATTTGCCGCTCCCGCAACTGATGGAGCAGATGTTGCGCATTTACTTCTTCGGTGTGCTGCAGGGAGCAGCGGTTGACGCCCCCTGGTTCAACGCAACTTCGGGTGCCCCGAGCAAGGAGACGTTCTCTCTCTGGCAGAATAATCAGTAGCAGGCTGCTGAAAAAGACTCATATGCGTCGTTGCGCTCAATCGCATCATAACGCATTTCGTGCCAATTCATCTTTGTTTCGTCTTAGCAGATTGCTTAAAAACTCTTGCGGGCTGCTCAACACACGAGGTGAAACGTCTGTCATGAATATGCCAAGCCATGAAGAATTATATGATCGCTTCGTAGAAGGCCTGGAGTCTAAACACCGAGGAGCCTTTGCTGCCGTTCGCTCGGATGGACA
>DAIRFP010000405.1:0-2816 GCA_036794995.1 Thermodesulfobacteriota bacterium
CCAAGCGGTGGCCCATGCGAATCCGTTGACCTACGAGGTCGACGCATTGCGGGCGTCGATGTTGTCGGGCGGGGTGAGTGCCTTTGGACTAGCGACGGATTTCACGGTCCTGCTGCTTACCGTAGCCGTGCTGGTGATGATCGGCGGGAAGTTATATCCGAGAGTGGCGACTTGATTTGAGTAAGGATTGTCTTTTGGAGTGTCCCGGCCATTGAACTATTGGAACAGTTGCACAGCTCGCTCCATCCTCGAGGGCTTGACCGGCGCCTCGTGGCAAAGGAGGTGGCAGAAAAGCCTATCAAGAGATGGCTCCGGTAAATCTTTCAACAGGGCTGCTTGAGCTGCTGCCGCGAAGAGCAGGTGCTGAAACTATGCATGCTGCCCGTGCAGGGCGTGCACTGGAGTGATTAGGGATCGGAGGCCCGGATTAGCAAGGTCTTGCGAAATAGCGGCAGTGGGCATCACCTCAACGAAATTCCCGCAGCGCGTTCTCTATGAAGCGAGAAGGATATGTTTCAAAGCTCGGTTCAAGGTTTCTAGCTTTGTGTTTGGCATTCGCCCAAGCAATTGAAATCTAGCAGCAACTCAGGCTGCTGAATTCTCTGCAGCTTCCCCGTGAAGTTCTCACCGATACTTTTCTAGACCGCGGCCTCGACTTAATAGCGTATTCCGCCTTCGCGATCCAGGTTTCGTTCTTTCTGTGCTTGGTTTCCGTTTTGGAGCGTTGTAAAGGTTGAGGTCTTAACTCGTTTTGCGCCGAGGATACAATCAAAGTGCTCACCAGCAAGACCGGTCATAAATCGCCTTCGAACCCGGAGTGGCCCGCCGATCGCAGTGAATCGTTTTGGCCGGAACTGGGACCGGTGGTCTTCCTGGTCCTCATTTTTCTCATCAACTTCATTGCTCGAATCATCCTGTCACCGCTGCTTCCCACCATCGAAAGGGAACTGGCGATCAGCCACGGCCAGGCGGGATTTCTTTTCTTCTTGATCTCAGTCGGTTATGTGATCGGATTGCTGGGATCGGGATTCCTGGCGTCGCGATCGAGTCACAGACTGACGATCGTGATTTCCATCGCCGGCGTTGGCATCGCCCTCCTGGGAATTGCCTCCGCCGGGGGTTTATGGGCGATGCGAATAGGACTTTTCGGCTTAGGCTTCGCGGGTGGTCTTTACATTCCTTCGGCGATCGCAACGATTACGTCATTAATCGAGAGGCCCCATTGGGGCAAGGCCATTGCCATTCATGAATTGGCGCCGAACCTGGCCTTTTTTGCCAGCCCGTTCATAGCAGAACTTTTCTTGAGCAGGTGGACCTGGCGCTTGGCGCTAATGTGTCTCGGCACGACCTCCCTCATCGTCGGCCTTGCTTACTATCGCTTTGGCCGTGGAGGAGATTTTGCCGGGGAATCACCCGCGTCGAGGGCGTTCGGGTTGCTGATTCGCTCCAGTGCCTTCTGGATTATGGCTGTGCTGTTTGGTTTAGGCGTTAGCGCCACAATCGGCGTCTATGCCATGCTGCCGCTCTATCTCGTGTTCGATCGGCATTTGGATCCGACTTGGGCCAATACAGTGGTGGCGCTCTCCAGGTCGTATGGGCCAATCCTCGGGGTCCTAGGGGGTTGGGTTTCGGACCGCTTGGGACCCAAGCGGACGATGGTCATGAGTTTAACTTTCACGGGAATCGCAACCTTACTGTTGGGACTGGTTTCAAGTGTTTGGATCAGCACGGTCGTCTTGATTCAGCCGCTCCTCGCTGTCTGGTTCTTTCCCGCTGCGTTTGCAGCCCTTGCCGCAACAACGCCCTCCGGCGCGCGTAATCTGGCCGTGGCCTTCACCGTTCCTTTTGGTTATTTGATCGGCGGAGGCGCTATCCCGACCTTTATCGGCCTTGCGGGCGATGCCGGTTCCTTTGAATTCGGTTTTGTTCTGACGGGAACACTGATTTTCTTGAGCGGCGTACTGGCTTTGTTCCTGAAGTTACCTGCTCACGGGGCTGAGGTGAAGTGAGATCCGACTTGTCATCCGGAGGCGCACTGGTTTATAAGGATCTCGTTATGTTGGCGCTTGATGAGTTTGCCCAACGCATAAGAGAACGTTGCGATATCGTCGTTTTTACCGGCGCAGGGATTAGCACGGAGTCCGGTATCCCGGATTTCAGAAGCCCGGGTGGTATCTGGACGCGTTACCGGCCGGTGACCTTCCAAGAGTTCATGAGCAGCGAGACGGCACGCATCGAGGCATGGAAACGGAGACTAGAGACGTATGAGCCGTACAAGAACGCCAAGCCCAACATCGGTCACTATTTCGTCCATTCGCTGGACCAGAAGGGTAAGCTCATCGGACTGATCACGCAGAATGTCGACGGGTTGCACGGCACCGCCGGGGTACCCGACGAGAAAATCGTCGAGCTCCATGGCACCAACCGCAGGATCATTTGTCTGAATTGTGACAAGTCCTTTGATCCTGATGAGATCATGAAACGGCTGGTCGGAGAGTTTGCGTCTCCTAAATGCGACGCCTGCGGCGGTGTCCTCAAATCGGCGACTATTTCGTTCGGCCAGGCGATGCCTCAGGAAGCCATGCGCCAAGCACAGGAATGGACCGAGCGGGCCGCTATTTTTATCGTAATGGGATCGTCGTTGCAGGTGCAGCCGGCAGCGTCGTTCCCGGTCATCGCAAAGCGGAATGGTGCGTTGCTAGGGATCATTAACCGGGAGCCGACTCCGCTGGACGAGTACGCGGACTTCGTCCATCAAGGGGCCATCGGCGAGTTCTGTGCTAGGTTCGGCGAGATGATCGCCGATGGATGATTCA
>DAIRFP010000168.1:0-11020 GCA_036794995.1 Thermodesulfobacteriota bacterium
AGACGGCCTGTGGACGACGGTCTTCGCCGCCGCGGTTTTTATCAACGACGACAGTCCCCCTCTCGAAACCGGAAAAACCATAGGTGCAAATCATAAAGGTTCGGTGCAGGAAGGAATTTTAAGCCAAACGCTAGAGGATCAGCCGAGAAACACCGAATCTCATGACCGCCTAGCGCTGCCTGACAAGGAAACGGCGAAAGCCGGTGTCGAGCAGACAAGACCCGTCCTCTCCAGAAAGAGTCCTTCGTAAATCGCTTTGCTTCGCGGGCCGAAGCTTTTGGCCCTTGGAATGGCCGGCAACTGGAAGTCAGCTTCTACCGGGGCAGCGCAATGAGCAAACCGCGCAGGGGCTATGATTCCGCGATTTCGTACTGTTCGTAGCGCAGATCCTGGCTGACCTTGATGATGATTCTGCGATTGATCTCGCGTTCCAGATTCTCAAGGCTGTTATTCCTCTCATCATAGAGAAAATTGGCAACATCGGGATGCAGCCGCACCACGATGTGCTTGCCGTTCTCCAACCCCGTCTGTTGCTTCTTAATCGCTCGCAAAAGGTCGTAGGCGATGGTTACCGGAGATTTGATCCGTCCTCGACCGTCGCAGTGGGGGCACGGACTTAAGAGTTGATTCTCCAGGCTTTCTCGCGTCCGCTGGCGCGTCATTTCCACAAGACCGAGTTCGGATATCTTCAATATGTTGGTTCGGGCCTTGTCCTTCTTAAGCGCGTCTCTAAGCGCATCGTAAACCTTCTTACGATTGGCTTCTTTCTCCATATCGATAAAGTCGATGATAATGATGCCGCCGACGTTTCTAAGCCGGAGTTGACGGACAATCTCTTGGGTGGCTTCCAAATTGGTCTTGACAATGGTGTCTTCTTGGTTCCGCTTGCCGACAAACCGTCCGGTATTCACGTCGATGGCCGTCAAAGCCTCCGTACGCTCGATGATGATATAGCCGCCGGAACGAAGCCATACACGCCGATCCAAAGCTTTTTGCAGTTTCTCTTCGATGGCATGACGATCAAACAGGGGTTCCGTCTCGGCGTCCAATACAATTTTGGACTTGAGGCGCGGCATGACATGGCTGACGAAATCAAGAATGCGGCGGTGATCCTTAGCCGAATCAATGACCACCTGCTCTGTCTCTGCTGTGAAAAAATCGCGAATGGCTCGGGTGATGAGATCCAGATCTTGATGAATCAGCGAAGGCGCCACGGCCTTCTCTGCTTTCTTCTGCAGCCTGCGCCAGAGGATGCTGAGGAAGCGCAGGTCTCTTTGAATCTCTCGCTTGCTCTGTCCCTCCGAGGCCGTTCGCAAGATAAAACCGCCATCCTCCCGGCGTAGAGAGGCCGCGATCTCTTTCAAGCGCTTCCGTTCCTCTTCGCTTTCGATTCGTCGCGAGATCCCGATGTGCTTCGTTCCTGGCATAAAAACCATGTACCGGCCCGGCAGCGAAATGTGCGAAGTCACTCGCGCGCCTTTTGTGCCCAGTGGATCCTTCGCCACTTGGACAAGGATTTCCTCCCCCCTGGAAAGCTGCTTTTCCAAAGGTAGACGACGATGCGGCACTCTTTTGGGAGGGTCGGCGACTTCAACCTCCTCTTCCGAGGCGGCGATCAGTTGCACATCCTCCGGGACACTCGAAAAATCCGAAGCGTGTAAAAATGCAGCTTTGTCCATCCCGATCTCCACAAAAGCCGCTTGCATACCGGGCAATACTCGGGAAACCTTGCCTTTATAGATGTTCCCCGCGATGCCCATCTCCTCCTTTCGTTCGATCAGGAATTCGGCGAGAAGACCGTCCTCCACGATAGCGATACGGCTTTCTTGAGGACTAGAATTGATGAAGATTTCTTGTTTCATAGAGAACCCGGTCGATTTCTTGTGCTTGTTAAGCGGGGATGAGACAACAAAGAAAGACCACCGGGCAGTATCGGAGATCCGGAAATGGTCATTAGGCGGCTCAACAAGTTTATAGTGTAAATTTCAGGTGACTTCAACCGCCAACCGGCTCCTGCGGCTGCAATCTCTTGTGTTGACATTCCGCTTTCCCCCCTATATTTTGCATACAAAGCCGTGAATCTTCATCGCGTCTGCCAGCATGGTCCCAGCCGCCAATGAGCTTCCCCGCATCAGCGCCGGCCTATTCGATCTTGAACACTAAGGTTTTAATCCTTAACCGTTCCTATCTGCCGATCCATGTTACCTCGGTTCGCCGCGCCTTCATTCTGCTTTATCAAGGGATCGCCCGGGCAGTTAACGAGCAGTATCAAACTTTCGACTTTGAAAGCTGGAGTGATCTTTCGGTCTCGGCCCGCGACGAGTCCATTGGTTTGGTAAATCGCGTTATCCGGGTGCCCCGTGTAGTGCTACTGGTCGGTTACGACCGGGTCCCCAAACGACAAGTGCGCTTTAGTCGCTATAACATTTACGCCAGGGACAAGTGCACTTGCCAATATTGCGCGAGGCGGCTGCCGCGCCATGAGTTAAATCTCGACCATGTCATTCCCCGTTCCCAGGCAGGAACATCAACGTGGGAGAACGTTGTCTGCTCTTGCCACGAGTGTAACCGCAAGAAGGGCGGGCGCACTCCCCAGCAGGCGGGCATGGCGCTCGCCCGCAAACCATTTAGACCCAAGTGGACGCCTTTCATGCAGGAAACTTTCAGCCTCTCGCGCTATCGCGAATGGATGCCGTTTCTCAATACCATCGACGTTTCCTATTGGAATACCGAACTTTTGGAAAAATAGTTTTATTTCTTCGAATCCTCCCACATATTGTGGGCACGGATCCAAAAATCCCCTTTATATTGTAATTTCTCCTTGACAGCTATTGCCTCGCTGTGAAATATTGAGGCATAGTCTAGTTCTATCCCCTGGGAGTCCAACTAGCCCAAAAGAATGACGTTATGCGCCTGAAACGCCTTGAAATGCAGGGTTTTAAGTCATTTGTGGAGAAGACCGTAGTCGATCTGAACCCGGGAATTACGGCCATTGTGGGACCCAACGGTTGTGGAAAGTCCAACATCGTCGATGCCCTCAGATGGGCGATGGGTGAACAGAGCGCCCGGCATCTCCGCGGACACCAGATGGAGGACGTTGTCTTCAACGGCAGCGATAGCCTCCCCCCAACGGGCATGGCCGAAGTGTCTTTGATCTTTGACAACGAAGACGGGCGCGGTCCGGTGGAATACAATAGCTTCAGTGAAATCATGGTGACTCGCCGGCTGTTCCGGTCAGGCGAGTCGGAATACGCCATCAACAAGATCTCCTGTCGCCTGAAGGATATTATCGAGTTCTTCCTAGGAACCGGTGTGGGCAGCAAAGCCTACTCCATCGTCGAGCAAGGACGTGTGGATGAGCTGGTCAACTCCAAGCCCGAAGATCGACGCGCGCTCATCGAGGAAGCCGCGGGTACCAGCAAGTACAAAAGCCGCAAGCTCGTTGCCGAGCGAAAATTGGAGCGAACCCAGGAGAACCTCCTGCGCGTCACGGACATCCTGCGGGAAATCGACCGCCAAATCCACACCATGGAGTTGCAGGCCAAGAAGGCCGAACGCTATCGAGCGCTCAAGGCGCAGTTGAAGCAGAAAGATCTGCTTCACGCGGGGATGCAACGACACGCCCTGGACGAAAAAATCTCCGGCTATGCAGCACGGTTGACGGACGCGGAAAACCATTTCACCGAACATATGACCGCGCTCCATTCCAAGGAAGCCGAAAGCGAAATGGTGCGGCTCACGTTGATGGAGGCTGATAAAGAGATCAGCCGGCAACAGGAAAATGTCTACGGCGTGAAAGTTCAGATCCAAAGCGAGGAGCAAAAGATCGACTTCCACAGAAAGGACCTGTCGCAACTCACCCGGACCGAAGCCGAGACCTGCGCTGCGCTCCGCCAGCTCGAAGAGAAAACCAAAACCATTGGAGGGGAAATCGAGGAACTACAGCAGGCTAAAGAGAGCTTTGTGCAACTATCGCTCTTCGAAGAGAGCTTCCTTCAGGAGAAGGAACAAGAGCTCAACACGCTTCAAACTGAGCTCAGGTGCCTCCAGTCCGACCTCGATCGACAGAAAGAGGCGCTCATCGAAGCGGCTAACCAGATCGCCTATTTAAAAAACGATACCCTGGCAAAATCCCATCGCTGCGAGGGGATCAGCAAAGAATTGGCGAGGAGCCGTGACGAACATGCAGCCGCGTCAAGCGCGCTGGAGCTTTGTGAACAAAAACGCGCGGACACGAAAATGGCGCTGGAAAATTGCCTTGGCCAGGCGCGGGAGCGCGGCATCGAAGCCGCCGAGATCAACGCCTTGATTCAAGCGCTGCACAAGGCGAAAGACGAGCAGGAAAAAAAGGCCGAATTACTCAAGGAACACGTTCAAGAAAGTCGCTCGAGGCTACTCTCCCTGGAGGATTTGCAGAAGAACTATGAGGGCTATCAAGACGGCGTCCGCGCCATCATGCTGAAGCGACAACGCGAAGTCGTGCCCAACGGCATCTATGGTCTGGTCGCGGAGGTTATCGAGGCACCCGAACCCTATGAAAAAGCGCTGACCGCCGTTCTCGGCGACCGCTTGCAGTACGTGATCGTCAAGGGCCAGGAAGAAGGCGTGGAAGCCATCGAGTATCTGAAGTGCGAAGCTTCCGGTCGGGGCAGCTTCATTCCGCTCCAGCTGTCCAGAAGGCAGCATCGTCCGTTGCCCCTGGGTGAAGCCGAGGTCATCGCCCCTCTTCTGGAAGTGATATCCGTCAAAGAGGGCTATGGCGATGTCGCAGAATACCTCCTGTCCGACGTCGTCGTCGTCCGGGACCTGAAGGCCGGGTTGGCGCTCTGGAACCGCAATGGCTTCTACAGCACCCTGGTAACTCCGGACGGTGAGGTCATTGATCCGATGGGTACCGTGACCGGAGGCAGCGGCGACTCCCTGGAGGGTAGTTTTCTCGCGCAGAGACGGCGCATGCGAGAACTGACAGCCCTGATTGGGGAGCTCGAGACAACCCTCCAAACCGAAGATCGGGAAGTCGAGCAACTAAAGAGTGAGTTGGACCGAGCCGAAACCAAGAAGGCTTCCCTCTGGGCCGAAATTCATAGGCTAGAGCTCGATCGGGTCAGACTCGAACACGAGCATCGCACCGCTGACAGAGACTTCGAAGGGCTGACGCAAACGGTTCAAGCCCTGCTGCAGGAGCAAAACGATCTCGCTGGTGCTCTGGAGCTGGCCACCCATGCAGTCGAGCAAGGTCGCGCCGAGATTGAAATTCGCGTTCAAGAAAGAGCCGAAGCGGAAAGAGTGCTGGCGCAAAAACAAGCGGCGTTCGTGGAGCTGCATCAGCGGGTCGAAGCCGTCGAGTCCGCCGTCACTCAGTCGCGCATTCGCAATGCGGCATTGGGAGAAAAAAGGGAGAACACCCATCATAATCTGGCGAACCGCCTTGCGTTACAGCAAGACACCGCCGCTCAGATTCGTGTCCGCCAAGAGCAGATCGCCGATATCAAACGGAGACTCGGCGAAGTGGAAGCCGGGCTCACCCAGTCGGAGCAAGCTTTCAAATGCGGCAAGCTGAATTTGCACGAGCTGGAAGAGCGCCTGCAAACGGAACGGCACAAGCATCGAGAAATCTCTCGAAACCTGCTGGAGATTGACGAAACCATCAAAGAGCTGCGGCCCCTGGGAGAGGCCTGCCAGGAAGAGAAAAATCGACTCCAGGTAGGGTTGGCAGAAAAAAAACTAAGCTACCAGCATCTGGCGGCTAATATCCGGGAACGATACGACATCGATCTGGCGAATCTCGGTTTGGAAGCGCCAGAGCCGATGCCCTCCACAGAAGATCTACTGGCTGAAATTGATGACCTCCGCAGCAGGCTCGAGCGGATGGGCGAAGTGAACCTCGCCGCGATTGGTGAGTACGAAGAGCTCACTACCCGTTTCCAATTCATGAACCAGCAAAAAGAGGACCTCGAAAAATCAATCGCGGATTTGCAGCGCACGATCGTCAAGTTGAACCGCATTTGTCGGCTCCGGTTCAAAGAGAGCTTTGAGGAGATCAACGAAAAGTTCCAGTCGATTTTTCCCCGGCTGTTCCGAGGCGGTAAGGCGAAATTGGTGTTGACGGATGAAAACGATTATCTGGAAACCGGAGTGGATATAGTGGTTCAGCCCCCCGGGAAAAAACTTCAGTTCATCACCCTCCTCTCCGGCGGTGAGAAGGCATTGACGGCGGTCAGCCTGCTTTTTGCGATCTTCTTGACTAAACCCAGCCCTTTCTGCTTTTTGGACGAGGTCGATGCGCCGCTGGACGATGCCAACATCGATCGGTTCAATGAGATGATCAAAGAAATGAGCCAGATCTCACAGTTCGTGCTAGTCACCCACAACAAAAAAACCATGCAGGCCGCCGAGGTTCTGTATGGCATCACCATGGCGGAGCCCGGAGTTTCTAAAGTAGTGTCCGTCCGGATGAGTTAGCTCACCCGAGTTGCTCGAACCGCCTTCCCCCATCGCTCCCGACGCAAAAATTTGCCACAATAGCAAAATGGAAGGAAGTTCTTTTTTTCAACGGTTGAAAAGCGGTCTTACCAAGAGCCGGGAGAACTGGGCGCAAAAAATCGGCGTTATTTTTCAGAACCGGCACTGGGACGAGGAATCGCTGGAAGCCATGGAAGAGAATCTGATCGCGGCCGACCTCGGCCACAAAGCGACCCAGAAGCTGATGGACCTCCTGCGACAACAATCGCCTGGCTCCGAGGATCTCGCGCAAGAGATGGCTTCACGCTTACAGCAGGCGATGGTGCAGCTGCTCCAGCCGTCGGCCGCGGCGCCGCCGAAACCATCACCGCTATCAGTGCGCCCCTGGGTCATTGTGTTCTTGGGCGTGAACGGGGTTGGCAAAACGACCACCATCGGTAAGCTCGCCGCCCAGTACGTGTCGGCGGGGAAAAAAGTGCTCCTCGTAGCAGCGGACACTTTTCGGGCGGCCGCCATCGAGCAGCTCGAGGCTTGGGGACAGCGCGCCGGCGTTGAGGTTATCAGGCATCGGGCCGGAGCCGATCCTTCCGCGGTTGTCTATGACGGCATGCAGGCGGCAAAAAATCGCGGCATTGATGTCTTGCTCATCGATACGGCGGGACGGCTGCATACTAAAGTTCACCTGATCGACGAATTGAAAAAGATCCGGCGCGTCATTGCCCGGGAGCAACCGGATGCCCCCCACGAGATGCTCTTGGTTCTGGATGCCACGACGGGACAAAACGGTCTCCAGCAAGCCCGCGTCTTTAAAGAAGCCACCGACATCAGCGGGATCGTACTGACCAAGCTCGACGGAACGGCAAAGGGCGGGGTGATTATCAGTATTCAAGAAGAACTGGGCGTTCCGGTACGCTACATCGGTGTCGGAGAAGAGGTCGAGGATCTGCAACCGTTCGACGCCTCGCGATTTGTCCAAGCTCTCTTCGAAAACTGACGGCGTCGAGGTTGACTTCTTAATTGACTTACTGACTCTTGACATGGCCGGAGTCGAGCATTACCCTTGGAGTAGCTTTGCAGCAGTAAAACTAAGGAGAGGCATGGCTGGCGAATTCATCGAGACGGAAGAGCTGAACTTGACTTTGACCGACAAGGCCGTTCAACAAGTCAAAGCTCTCCTGGCGCGCGACAACCGTGAAGGCCATGGGCTTCGGGTATCGGTGGCAGACGGGGGCTGTTCGGGCTTCTCTTATAAGTTGGATTTCGCGAAGGAAGAAAAGGCCGGAGACAGGGTACTGGAATTGAACAACCTCAGGGTCTACATCGATCCCACGAGCATACCGTATCTCCAGGGTACTACGATTGATTATGTCACGAGCCTCTACGGCGGTGGCTTCAAATTCAGCAACCCCAATGCCAGCGGCACTTGCGGTTGTGGCACTTCATTTTCCGCATAGTCCCAAGACGACTTAGCCCCTCCACTTCACTTGTTCGATCCCATTTTTCGTTTCCCCTTTGACACGACTTCTTTATCTTGCTAACGAAACTAGTGTTTTCCCAGCAACGCGTGGAGGAAGGCAGGCACTTCGGCAAGATCGTCCTGCGCCTGGATGAGTGACCAATCCGGGGGGGAGACCGGAATCAGGTGCGACGCGATCTCAGAGAGCCATGAGTAACCGATAATGCGAGTGATTGGAGGAAATGCCCGGGGGCAGCGCCTCAAAGTGCCCAAAGGTCGAACGCTACGTCCTACGGCCGCAAGAGTCAAAGAGGCGCTCTTTAACATTCTTCCTCATGACCTTTCCGGAAATAAGGTCTTGGACCTCTTTGCCGGAACCGGTAATGTGACCATCGAAGCCCTGAGTCGCGGCGCGGCGGAAGCGACCTTGGTGGATTCATCGGCGGAGTCCGGCAAGGTGATTCGAGAGAACCTCCGCCGACTCCATCTGGCTGAGCGAACCCGGGTATGGATCATGCCGGTGCCTCGGGCATTGCGGGCTCTCGGCCGTCGCGGGGAAACCTTCGATCTGATCTTTCTCGATCCGCCCTATGAACACCGATGGATTGATGCGACACTAAAGATCGTCGCTCAGGGAGGATTGTTACGCAACTTTGGCGTACTGATCGCGGAGCATAGCATCCGCGAGAAGGTCGAACCGCGCTATCACTTACTCGCGCTGAATGACCAGCGGCGTTACGGCAGCACGCTGCTGTCCTTTTTCAGACAGGAAACGTAGACCCCATCATTAGCACAAGGATCCCCGACACATGGCGCACAACAACGTGGCGATTTATCCAGGCTCATTCGATCCAATAACCAACGGACACGTCGACCTCGTCGAGCGCACGCTTCGCGTCTTCGACAGGATCATTATCGCCATCGCGACCAATCCCGGCAAAGACTCTTCTCTGTTCAGTTTGGAGGAGCGCCTCCAGATGGTGCGCGCAGTCTTCAAAGGATTCAAACGCCGGGTTGAAGCCGAGTCTTTCGAGGGACTCCTCGTTGACTATGCCGAGCGCAAACAAGCGCAAGTGATCATCCGCGGGCTGCGGGCGGTGTCGGATTTCGAGTATGAATTTCAAATGGCCATGATGAACCATCATCTCAAGCCGAAATTAGAAACCTTCTTCATGATGACCGGCGAGTCTGAGTTCTACACCAGCTCGCGTCTGGTGAAAGAAGTCGTCAGCTTGGGTGGCGACGTCTCGGGGCTCGTCCCGCGAAATGTGCTGACCAAACTGATACAGAAGTTCAAGCGTAAGGATGTTGAGAATGACAGAGCTCGCGGAAAGAACCAAACTAATTAAACCGTCGGTGACTCTCGCCATCGCGGCCAAAGCAGGCAAACTCCGGTCGGACGGAGTGGACGTCGTCAATTTCTCCGCCGGAGAACCCGACTTTGACACCCCCGAACATATCAAAGCGGCGGCGGTGGAGGCTCTGCGCAAAGGCATGACCAAATACACGGACGTGAAGGGAATCGAGCCGCTCCGCGCAGCCATCGTTCAGAAGTATGAGCGGGAGGTTGGGCTGTCCTACCGCAAAGAAGATGTCTTAGTGAGCTGCGGGGCAAAGCACTCCCTCTATAACGTCTTCCAAGCCGTCGTCAATGCCGGAGACGAGATCGTCATTCCGGCCCCCTACTGGGTAAGCTATTCGGATATGGCGCTCTTAGCGGGAGGTGTTCCTAGAATTATTCAGACCGATGAGGCAACCGGTTTTCGTATCAAAGCCGAACAGCTCGAGAGGGCGCTGACCTCCAGAACCAAAGTCTTCGTTCTCAACAGCCCGTGTAACCCAACCGGCGCCAGTTATGACGCTCATGAGCTGCTGGCGATTGCGCGCGTCCTGGAGCAACATGACTGCCTTATCATCTCCGATGACATCTACGAAAAGATTGTTTATGACAATTTTCGCGGCGAAAATCTCGTGGCCCTGAGCCCGGCGCTGCGCGACCGGACCGTTATCGTCAACGGCGTGTCGAAGACTTACGCGATGACAGGCTGGCGTATCGGCTATGCGTTAGGCCCGGCCGACGTCATCTCCGCCGCCGGCAAGATCCAGAGTCAGAGCACATCCAACGCCGCTTCCATGGCTCAAGCGGCCGCCCTCGAAGCTATTTCAGGGCCCCAAGATGAAGTCCTTGCTATGGTGCGGGCTTTCAAACAAAGACGGGATGTCATCGTTGAAAGACTCAACGCCATCGAAGGCATGCGCTGTCTCAAACCGCAGGGAGCGTTCTACGTTTTTCCCAACGTCAGTGCCTTCCTCGGCAGATCGGCCAAGGGCAAGAAACTCGTTTCACCGTGTGACTTTGCCGATTATCTTCTCGAAGAAGCCAAAGTCGCGGTAGTCCCGGGAGAGGACTTTGGTTCGAAGCAGCACGTCCGATTATCCTACGCTACGGCTCTTGAAGATATCGAAAAGGGTTGTCAGCGAATCGAAACAGCCGTCGGCAAGCTTCATTGAGCTGACCGCCGGTATTCTCGTCGTTTATCTGGGCTTAGGCCGGCGCCCGCTTTCCTGGTAAATAAAATAGTCGGTCAAAATTCGGCGATGATCGAAGGCAAGCGGTTCCGGCAGCTGACCTGCAACGAAGACTTCCGCTCTCTTAGCATCGTCCGCTGCCTTCGGCGCGCCCTGTGCGGTGGCGACATAGACGGTGGTTATGGTGTGATGCCTTGGATCTCGGCGCGGATCAGAGTAAGTGTAAAACTGCTCGATGAGTTCGACTCTGAGCGAGGTCTCTTCTTCGGCTTCCCGGACCGCAGCCGTTTCCAGGCTTTCGCCGTAGTCGACAAAACCGCCCGGCAGTGCCCAGCCATGGGGAGGATTTTTCCTCTCGATCAACACCACTCCGCCTCCGGCGAGCTCGATAATGATATCCACCGTGGGTAGCGGATTCCGATAATTCTTACTCATGAGACTTCCCTACCTTGACTCCATAGTAAGCGCAAGGTAAAAGAATAATTCGCACTCTTGCCGCGGGGTGGAGCAGTCTGGTAGCTCGCAAGGCTCATAACCTTGAGGTCCCGGGTTCAAATCCCGGCCCCGCAACCA
>DAIRFP010000169.1:0-10951 GCA_036794995.1 Thermodesulfobacteriota bacterium
GGATCCGGCTCCTGCAGGTGATCGAAATATTCTTCCCGGGGAAGACCCGTGCGCTTGGGATACTCTTCAAGAATTCCCAGAGCCGCGTTGTGCTGATTGTCGCACAGGCTGGTTTTCATCTGAGAACGCAGCGGGCTGACCAGCCGAATGTAGTCATCGGCTCCTCCCCAGGGTGTTAGGTCGGGGGGATCGACGTACCCAGACTCACGAAAGGTATCGGGGGAACGCCGGGAGACATGATCCACCGGTTTTTCGGTATATTTTTCTGCGCCGGTTTGGTTTCGCCATTCAAGTCGCCAGCCGTCCGGACCCCCGCTACCGAATCCGACCAGTCCGATCACTTTGGTTGCTTTTGAAAAACGGGTCAAATGCGCGGCCATCGGACCCCCCGTGGAATGACCGAAGCCGATGATTTCCCGGCCGCTGAGATGTTGATCGGTTAAGAGTCCCGCACCCTGGAGGATGGTGTTGAAGGTGCACTTCAAATTGCGATCTTCGATCTCTTCCGTAGGAAGTTCGCGGTCCAGAAGGTAAATCGGCATGCGCTGCGGGATCGGCTGTTGCCAAACGCCGCCGGGAGGATAGTGGCCCGGATAGGTGAGAGCCAGAGCTTTGAAGCCTTGGGAGGCTAGAACCCGGGCCAAACCGGGTCTGCCGTCCGGCGTGAGGTCCATGATCTTTTCACTCCCCGCTCCGCCGTGGAAACATACGAAAGCCCGGCGTCGGTCGACTTCCCGCGCCGGGGAATAGAGTGAACCGTGCATGTCCCAATCGTAACCGTTTCTGTGGTAGCGAACGGTGACGTCTTGGACTGAAAAATCTACGTTCTCAAACGGCGCGCTCACCGTGAGCCACTCGTCCCAGGTGAGTTTCAAGAGCAGCTCGCCAGATTTCAGTCCTGCGAGATATTTCTCGTCTATTCCACCCGTCGACATATTAATTCCTCCGGTTACGATTTAGTGACATAAGTGTCGAGGTAATATCTGGCGATTTCCCCTTTGGTCGCGAACCATGCCGCGGGGAAACCTTTGGCGTAACGGATGCATTCTTCGAACACCCCGATAATATTGGGTCGGCCGCCGATATGCGCGTGCACGAGACAATCGATGAGCTTCGGCGCACCCGCTTGTCCCTCCGCGTAGAGACAATCAAAGGCTGCTTTGAAGCTGTCAAAATAAACCCGGGCGGGATTTTTCGCGTTGAAGATGAGCGATAGATCGTTGGCGTAATCGAGCCGCGGCATGATGATCAAGGGTTTGCCGTTGACAACGCGGTGCTGCGGGATGTCGGGTCCCGGCAAGTCTCCGGTCCACAATATTCCTTCGTCGACGAAGTTGCCGAATGTATATTCGTTGACTCTATGGCCGGGGCTGACCCAACCCACGGGACGTTTGCCGGTAACCGCAGCGATGGCGTCTAACGTTCGCTTGATCAAAGTTTTTTCTTGAACGGCATCGAGGGAAGACAGAGCCGTGTCATTCACCCAACCGTGGCCGACGATTTCATGACCCGCAGCATGGAGATCTTTCAACGCATCAGGAAAGTCTTCGGCGACACGGCCGTTGGTATCGATGGTGCCTTTGACGCCGTTGCGGTTTAGCACATCCATGATGCGCCAGATACCCGCCTTGCCGCCGTATTCGCCGTAGGCGAGAGACGCATAATCCGGTTTGTCGCCGCCCTGGCGATACTGCGAATATTTTTCAAAAGCTTCAAAGGCTACGAAGAAGCTGACTGCGATTTTTGCATCGTGGGGCCATTTGATGGGTGTCGGTCTCATCGTTGGTCCTTTCTATGATCGCGGCGCGGCGAAAGCACCGACGGATCAACTGCTCGCTCGTATATCGAGGCGGATACTATCAAGCAGCGATTGAAACCGTCAACCTGAGACGGGCTATCTCGTAATTGCTCAGGAATTCAATAAACACCGGCGGGCATCCAGGTGACGGGCAGCGTCCGTCATACCGTTGGAAAACGGTATCCAGGTTAAGGGGGGGATGGACCCCGGTTTTCACCGGGGTGACGATAATGCGGGAATGACGGAGTGGAGAGAAAGTCGACTTCAAATCGACAGGTTTGGAATCCCTCGGCTTAGAGCCGAGGGATGTTCAATTTGCCGGGCACTTACCGGTAGCGAGATGAGCTGCAAAATCGGCAGGGAAAAGTTTGAGCGCGCTCTCAATCGGCGGACCCGGCATGGCGATGAGGTTACAGAACCCCTTGCCTTTGTTAAACGCGATGACTTTGCCGAATTGCTCAAGCAGGGGTTGGCCACCTTGGCCTTGCTGTACTTTCTTCAGTAAGGAGGTGAGAGTGTTGGTTTCCATGCGGCAGGCCGGGCATTGGCCGCAGGATTCGACCGTGAAGAACTCGGAAATCTTTAAGACTTCTTCGACAATGCAAGTTTCTTCGCCAATGAGATGAACGACGCCACATCCCAGAGCGGAACCCGCTTCCCGCATGGAGTTGTGATCCAGGGGCGTGTCGATCTTGTCCGGCGGAAGAAAGGCCGAAGACGGAGCGGCCGGCATGATGGCTTTGATCTTTCCTCCACCCTTCATGCCACCACCGCATTCTTCGATCAAATACCGCAAGGGTGTGCCGAAGGGGAGCTCATAAATCCCCGGCCGGTTGACGTCGTCATTGAGGGAAAAGATCATCGTGCCCGGACTCTCAGCGGTGCCGAATTTTCTGTACCAGTCAGACCCGTGTAAAAGGATTGGCGCGACGTTGGCCAGGGTCTCCACGTTGTTGATCGACGTAGGTTTGCCAAAAAGGCCCACAGTGACAGGGAAAGGCGGCTTCTGCCGCGGCAGGGGCTTTTTGCCTTCAATAACTTCCAGTACGGCGGTATCTTCGCCGGCGACATAGTTATGAGGAGCAGGCGTGATTTCTATGTCGAGACTGAATTTGCTTCCCAAGATTGTTTGGCCCCAATAGCCGGCGTCCTTGGCTTCGGCGAGCGCGTCGGTCATGCTCTTCAGGGCCGCCTCATAATTGGCGTTGATATAGAGATACGCCTTCGCTGCGCCGATGGCGTAGGCCGATACAATGACGCCCTCGATGACGAGATGAGGCAGATTCTCCATGAGCAAGCGGTCTTTCTTGCTCCCGGGTTCGTCTTCACCGCCATTCATGACCAAGTAGCGTGGTTGGTCCGGTGCTTCACGGGTGAAAGCCCACTTCTTGGCGGTGGGAAAACCGGCGCCGCCGCGACCGCGAAGACCCGCCGCCGATACCTCTTTAACAGTATCCTCGGGGTCGGCCTCGAGAGCTTTGGCCAAAGCTTGGTAGCCACCTCGAGCGCGATACTCCGTTAACCCTTCTCGCCCCTCGACCACACCGCGAGGGAAAAGAATCCCTTCCATGATTTAAAATACCCCTGTGTCGAGAAGTTGGTAAATCAGTTCTTTCAACGAGGGATCGATGGTGTCCAATCGTTGAACGTGAGGACCGCCGGCTAGATGATCCGTGATCTCGTCGAGATCTTCTACTTTGACGCCTGCATACCAATTTTTTTCAGGATAAAGAACGACGTTGGGTCCCTCCTGGCAGGCGCCGAAACACATGTAGGACTTTACTTCGACATCATCTGCGAGCGCTCTGGCTTCAACTCGCTTCTGCAGTTCGGCCATAAGTTGCTCTGATCCTCTGTTCTTGCAATCCACATTCTGACAGATGAGACAAAGCCGTTTCACAAAACTCTCCTTTATCCCTAGGACTGACGCTTAGTTTCACTTCCGACGGGCCAGCGGTGCTGCCTCAGTTCATTTGCATCTGGGCGACCCAGTCCTTCTGCTTGAAGATATCACTTAGCCATGCCTCGTCTTCCGGAGTCGGCAGAGTTTCGGCGACGTGCTTTTTGTAGGCGTCGGCCGACAACAGCTCGCCGGTAACGCTATAGGGCTGGCCCACATACTCGCCGATAGACCGGTTAAACTTCAGGTCCGGCGCGTAGAGCTTGGCCTGCTCCCGCGGAATCAGTTGATTCAGCTGGTCGATCAGTTTACCGCATTCCACTAGGTAATGACTGCGAGCCAAATCGTTCAGCTTGTCTTTCTCCGCTGGAACACTAGCCTCGTGTTCGTCGACCCTCCCCTTCAAGCCCCAAACATAGGCCCAGTTGGCTGACGAAGAGTTGTTGGTTCCAAACAGATCATAGGCGGTCGAAAGCCACTTGTTGAAATATTTCTGAATAATCGGCAGAGGAATCTTTCCCGCTCTGAGAATGCGCGTCAAACCGGTATGACCCGTGAACATGTGGAAGAACTCTTCCTTCAACATCGCGGTGACACTTTGAGCCAACGGCGCGAAGGAAGAATGGCTGAGCATGGTCAACTGATACTTGCCGTCGCGGTCAACAAACTCCGTATAGGTAAAAAAGTCAAGCCAGTTATTGACCGGCGCATTAAAAGAGCCGAGCAGTCGATCGCCCCTGAAGGCTCTGCGTTCCAAGAGTTTGCGCGCTTCGAGTTTTCCCGAATCACCGAAATAGTTGACCAATAAGTAGCACATTTGCCAGCCGTGGCGCATCTCTTCACTGTTTACCCGAGTGAGTGCCTGGCGATCATATTCAGTGGGCGCTGTCTCGACCAAGTTTTTCTGCTGCTCTACGGACGCGAATTCAGTATCTCCTTGATAGACAATGAGAGTCATCAGAGCATCACTGATCGATTGATTCGGGATCTGGCCGATACGTTCCCATTTAGGTTGGCCCTTGAAATCGCCGAATTCAATTTCCGGGCTGTGCAGTTCGCCCAGCTTGGTTTCGAACTTGTAATCAGCGAGCAGTGCCGGATCATAGCCGATATCTTTTTGCCACTGGCGGAAGTAGTCAATCCAATCATCAAAAGTGGAGATTTTTACCATGGGGAGTTCCTTTCACTTCATAGTTCGAACGATCGTTCGAATATTTTATAACCCATTCTGACAAGGAAATCAAATCCCAACTCCCAGCGCTGCATTGGTTTATGTCCCGACAACCGCGTCAATGGTACATCTCCAGGAGTTCTACCATGCCCAACTCGCGCATTTGATCGAAAAGGTATTTTTTTATCTCCCCCACGGTGTCCATTTGCAGAACTATCTGCGCAGCCGATTTGGCCGCCTGGTAGTTTATGGAGCGGATCGTTTTCTTGATCACCGGGACGTAGAGAGAACCCATGCTGAATTCCTCCAGCCCCATTCCCAGTAACAGCAGCGCACAAAGCGGATCACCCGCCATCTCGCCGCACATGGCGACTCGTTTGCCCGCGTTTTTGCCGGCTTCGATGGTGGTGTGCAAGGCGGACAGAACGGCAGGGTGCAGCGGCTCGTACAAATCTGCGACCCTGCGGTTGCTTCGATCGACTGCCAGTATGTACTGGATCAGATCATTGGTGCCGATGCTCAGAAAATCCACTTCCCGAAGAAACCGATCAGCGAGTTGCACAGCGGAGGGGACTTCCACCATGATTCCGAGCTCCATCTGCCGATCAAAAGGCGTGCCTTCCTGGCGTAGTTCTTCCTTGGCTTCCGCCAATAGTTCTTTGACTTTAAGTATCTCTTCCAGGCTCGATACCATGGGTATGAGCAGTCTCACCCGACCGAGGTCTCCCACTCTGAGGATCGCTCTGAGTTGGGTCTTGAAGACTTCTTCGACCTCGAGGGATATGCGAATGGAGCGCCATCCGAGAAACGGATTGGGCTCCGTGTTCGTGGTCCGTATGTACGAGGGATACTTATCGGCTCCAATATCAAGGGTGCGGATGGTCACCGGCCGGTCTGCCATCCCTTCGACCACTCGTTTATATAAGGAGTATTGCTCATCTTCGCTAGGAAAATCCCGGTGCGCCAGAAACGCGATCTCCGTGCGATAGAGGCCCACCCCCTGGGCTCCATGCATATGGGCAAAGGCGATATCACTCAAGAGGCCGATATTTGCATAGAGCGATACTCGGTGCCCATCGATGGTTTCTGCAGGTTCATCCTTCAGTTCCTCCAACTCGCGATTGAGGGCCGCATAATCACGCACCAGCCGATCATATTCCCGCGTGATTTCCTGGCTGGGGTTGACGTATACCACGCCGGAATTACCGTCGACCACGAGGGCATCGCCCTGATGCACCGATTCCATCAAATTCTCGACGGCTACCACGCTGGGGATTTCGAAGGATTTTGCCAGAATCGATGCGTGGGTCGTCACGCCGCCGGTGGCCAGCACGATGCCCCGGAAATGATCTCCTTCGAGCATGCTGAGGTCGGCCGGTGAAAGATCCTCCGCCACCAAGACCGCGTCTTCGGGAACATCAATGTGCTGAGCCGTTGCTCCGGAAAGATTTTCCAAGAGTCTCTGTGCGGCGTCTTTAACGTCTGAGGTTCGTTCACGCAGATAGTCGTCATCGATGCGGGCGATGGACTGGAGATATTGCTCGAACACGAACCGGATAGCGTACTCAGCGACATACTTTCCCTTACGGATCTGCGCTTCGATTTGTTGAATAATCGCGGGATCTTCGAGGATGAGCCGGTACACGTCGAAGATGGCCCCTTCCTCTTTTGAAATCAGGTTACTCATGCGATGCTTGACGACCTTGATCTGTTCGATTCCTCGCTCCACCGCCGCGCGGAACCGCTCCATTTCGCGCTCAGGACTTCTAGCTTTTTTTTTCTGGATGGCACTGATTTCCATGCGGCGGGCGAGCACGTAGGCGCGTCCGCGGCCAAAACCCGGAGACGCAGCGAGACCTCTCAATCGCCCCCGCCAGCGTTGGTGGGCCCGGGAAGCCCGCTCCCGGCGCCTCCCTTCATAGGAACGCAGCTTGCGCAGCGCGTCCACCATACGCTTGTGATATTCTTTACGCTCCTGTTCCTTGATCCGCAGGGAATCGGCCATGCGAGCTTGAACGATAATGCTCGACGCCTGGGCCGAAATGGTCGACAGCAGCCGTATTTCATCGCGCGAGAACTCTCGTCGCCGGGAGGTCTGAACCACCAGAACCCCCAGCGGCAACTTCTGTTCGATCAGGGGTACGCCGAGAAAAGAGTGGAAGCGTTCTTCATGGGTTTCCGGAAAGTACTTGTAGCGCGGATGTTTCAGCGCATCCAAAACCATCACCGGTTTCATTTTTTCGATGACCAATCCGGTCAGACCCTCACCCGTACCCATGGATACCTTCCCCACGGACTCCTCATCCAATCCCATGGTTGCGTGCAGGGTGAGGCGTTTGTTCTGGCGGTCGAGGATGTAAAGGGAGCACACCTCGGTTCCCATCCGTTCCGCCACCGTAGCCACGATGCTATTGAGAGTCTGCTGAAGATCGCGCGAATGGCTGATCAAGGTGCTGATATCTTCCAGGATGCTGAGGTGCGGGTAGGCAGCGGGCGATGGTTTTTTGACTTTTGCCATAAGGTGCGGATCTATTTCTTGTAGGGGATTTCCTTATAAAACACAAAACTGACTTTTTCGCCAGGGAGAATGGAGACAGAGGTCCTAAAGGCCGAGGGGATGTACTCTACCTCGCCGTCGCCTGGGCGCAGCGCTTTTGGCCAGGAAACGGCCGGGAATGACTTGCCCGCAGGAACAGCGGTTGCCGTCTAGATTGTATTCCAGAATATCATGCCACGAGCGACGAATGAGCGCTCGGCGGCATGCGGGACAATAGGTTGTTTGTCCCTCATCGTCGAAGACATTGCCCACATAGCAGTACTTGATACCCGCTGAAAGCGCGATCTGGCGCGCATGACTAAGGGTTGCTGCCGGGGTTTTTGGCTTGTCGGTCATTTTAAAATCGGGATGGAAGGCGGTGAAATGCAGTGGCACACCGTCTCCCAAATTCGTGAGGATCCAGTCACACATCTGCTTGGTTTCTTCCAAGTCATCGTTCTCGTCTGGAATCATCAGATTGGTGATTTCGAACCAGACATCAGTTTCGTTCTTCAGCCATTTAAGGGTATCCAAGACCGGATCGAGATGGGAGAAGGTGAGCTTGTGATAGAATCTTTCGGTGAAACCTTTCAGATCCACATTCGCCGCATCAATGTAGCGGTAGACCTCAGGCCGGGCCTCAGGCGTGATGTAGCCGGCTGTCACCATCACGCTTCTGACTCCCGACTCGCGGGCCAAGCGGGAGATGTCAATCACAAATTCGCCCCATATGACCGGATCATTGTAGGTGAAGGCGATGCTTGGGGCTTTGTGCCGCAAAGCTAATTTCACAACCTGCTCGGCGGTGACGTTGAGGCTCTGAGCTTCGTCGAGTTTTGCCTTGCTAATGCTCCAATTCTGGCAAAAGCGGCAGCCGAGATTGCAGCCTGCCGTACCAAAACTCAAAATGCTGCTGCCGGGCAAGAAATGATTTAACGGTTTCTTTTCAACGGGATCGATGGCAAAACCGGTGGAAGTGCCGTAACCGAGAGAGTAGAGTTTGTGGCCGATGTTCTTGCGGATGTAACAGAACCCTGCCTGACCGTCGCCCAGGCGGCAGAAACGCGGGCACAGCGTGCAGAGAATCCTGCCGTCTTCTTCCGTCTCCCACCAAAGGGCCTCTTTCATGGACAAACTATCCCGCTTTTCACCTCGCGAGGCAAGCCGCAGGATGTGGTAGTAGTTCTGTTGGGCCAAAATCCCTCACTTCGTTCGGGATGACAAATCCTCTAAGTGTCATTCCGAGCGCAAGCGAGAAATCTTTCTTGACTCTCTAACTGCACCACTACCCGCATGCGTCTCTGCTACATTTTTTTCCGGGTGTGATATAGTGCCCGCCGTGAGCCGTATAGCGGGACTTAAAGGAATGCGTCATATCGCGCTCAAGGTAACGAGCCTGGCGCGGTCTAAGAGCTTCTACAGAGATATTCTCGGAATGGATGTGGTCTGGGAGCCTGACCCGCAAAATGTTTATCTTTCGTCCGGCTGCGACAACATTGCACTGCATGAGGTGTCACAAAATTTTGCCAAGGGCGCGGCGGAACCGCAGCTGGACCATTTGGGGTTTGTCGTCGAAACCATCGACCGAGTACAGCAACTAGAAGAGGAGTTCCAGGCCAAAGGCGTAAAGATCGTTCATCCTTTCAAAATCCATCGTGATGGCAGCGCGTCTTTTTACTGCGCCGATCCGGATGGGATTGTGATTCAGATGCTCTACGAACCTCAGCTGAGCTCTCAAGAAATCCGCTGACCGCCGCCGGGCTTTATTCCTAACGGAGGAAACAATTGAAGAAGAACGCTCCGCTGGCGCGAAAGGTGGCGCTGTCGTGCCGCATTCTCGCCAAACTCGGCTTATTCAAAGAAACCACGGGGCATGTAAGCGCCCGTAACAGCAAAGATCAGATGCTGATCCGCGGCCGTGGACCTAAAGAAACCGGCCTGCTCTTTACGCGGCCCAGTGACATCCTCCTGGCCGATCTTGAAGGGCAAAGCCAGGAAAAAAAGGCCGGGCTCAAACCGCCCAATGAAGCTTGTATTCATGGAGAGATTTACAAGGCCAGGCCGGAGGTGGCTTGCGTGGTCCACGCCCACCCGCCGGCCGTCGTGCTTTGCAGCATGGCGGGAATCGAGCTTAGACCGATTTTCGGCGGTTACGATCCAAATAGCATGCGGCTCAGTCTCAAGGGCATCCCCGTCTACCTGAGTACCCTGACACTGAACACCAAGGATCAAGTTCACGCCATGCAAAAGGTCATGGGCTCAAGCGACGTCTGCATTCTCCGCGGCCATGGCTTGATCGTTGCGGGCAGCAGCGTCGAACAGGCGACGATCACCGCCATCAAGCTCGATAATTTGGCCAGGATGAACCTTCAGGCCGCTTCACTCGGGAAGGTGCCTTCCATCCCCGACGAGGACATCGAGGCGTTTCAGCGACGCACGGGAAAGGGAAACAGTTCCCCGGAAGGCTTGTGGAGATACTACGGCGAGTGGCTGGCGAAGGGTTAACTTAGCTAGCCTTTTAATGTTTTCGAGGCCATGTTAATAGCTCTTCAATCAGGAGGAAAACCATGCCTGTCGCGCTGATAGATGGCATAGAGATTTACTATGAAACCCACGGCTCGGGAAAGCCTTTGTTGATGCTGGCGCCTGGAGGATTTGATGCCACCGCCGACAAATGGTTGGCGGCCAGCGCCTGGAAAGAGATCAACGCGTTGAACAAGCTGTCTTCCGAGTTTCGACTCATCGTTTACGACCGGCGGGAGTCCGGCAGGTCGGGCGGTAGAGTAGAAAAGCTCACCTGGGATCTCTATGCCCGTGAAGCCAAAAGTCTATTGGATTATCTCAAGCTCGACGCCGCGGTAGTCCTTGGCGCCTGCATGGGTTGCTCCGTAGCCCTCGCTTTTGCGGTTTCCTTTCCCAAAGCCACCCGCGCTCTGTTGCTGCATTGGCCGGTAGGCGGCTACCGCTGGAAAGCTAATAATCTACGCAAGTTCGCAACCCACGGAAACTTCATCAAAGATCAGGGACTGGCCGCCGTCGTCGAGCGTGGTCAAAAAAGCAAAGGCTTTCGGGAAGACTCGGAATCCGGCCCATGGGCGGCGTGCATGGCCCGGGATCGACAGTTCGCCGACGCCTTTGGTGCGCAAGATCCGAACCGCTACCTGGGGATTGTGGAAACATCTGCGCGCATGCTCTTCGATCGCGATACCGCGACGGGCGCGACGCCGGAGGAGGTGATGGGAATCCAAGCCCCGGCCTTGATTGTCCCCGGCGACGATGACTCCCATGCCACTTCCGGAGCGCATTATCTGAGGGAATGTTTGCCGCAGCGAAAATTCTGGAACGTCATGCCGCCGGAACAACACACGGAGCAAGTCTGCGATCTCATCCTCGAGTTCTGCCGGGACAAGTAAGCCGCAAACAAACGGGGGCAACGCGGATCCGCAGCGCCAGCGTTTCGATCTAGTCTAGCAGGTTGCTGAAAAACTCTGTTTGCAGGCTGCTCAAAAAGACTCAGAGGCGAGGCGCGCGAAAAATCGACGAGCG
>DAIRFP010000170.1:0-10888 GCA_036794995.1 Thermodesulfobacteriota bacterium
CCGGTGTGAACAATCTCAAAACTTACGGCCGCTGGGCCTTCGCCGAATTCACCGAAGTTTATCGGATCGAGGCTGACTTTAAGAGAAATGCAGTGGGGTTCGGCTTGAATAAGTGAATGAGTGATCTAACCGGGAGGAATCCCGGGGAGAGTATGCAGCAATTCACAAGGAGCCTGAGATACCTCACGGCAGTTCAAAATTCAAAGGTTCAACGTTCAATGACCACACCCCGTTACCGATTTTCGGCATCACGTCGCGGAGCGAGGCGCGCGCCGGAAGGATGGTTTCTTTATCCGCTGATGACAGGCAAGAATGGCTCGATCTGGTTATCTCAATCGGCTTCGAAAGACGCGCTAGATTTCCTAGCAGATCTCGGGGCCAGGCCTATCGAATCTTAATTTTTAGCTAAAAGATCTATCTTTTTACAATTTCTACGGGATGAAGCTCCCCATCGTCGTACAGCTCAAAGAATTTATCAGCCCACTTCTTGGAAAGAAATTGCTTCACGGCGTTCAGCCAGATCTCAACTCGTCGATCGATCGCCATAGATTGCGACACACGCGACCAGATGATGCTCGCCTTGCAGTCTGGTGCGGCATCCACGAAGTCTTCGTCTTGGGTTAGGAATAGCAGTTCTTCCTGTCTAAGCCGAATGACGATGTCTCGGTCGTGAATTCCCCGGTGGGTGAGTAAAATATGGTCAGCTGAGAAACCATCTTTTTGAAGCCGGGTGTAGAATCGTAGCGGAAAATTCTCATCGAGCAGGATGATCATGCCGATTTGACGGCCGGAGGAAGGTGCTCAGCTACGTGTGTCGCGTAGGCAAGAGCCGCCATGACCTGATCTCGCGTGAGCTGATAATCTTCTTGGATCTCTTCGATCTTATCGCCCGCGGCGAATCTCCCGAGCACGGTTGCGACATCGATTCTTGTACCCTTGATGCAAGGTTTTCCGAAGCGAATCGCCGGGTCCATTGTAATGCCAGGATAAACTTCCATAGAATCCCCCATAGCGTTTCATTATATCCAATACATTTGAGGAAATGCCAGCCCACTGATATCACAACGTCCGTTCCGCCGGGCCGGACCAGCGCAGTCCATTGATTTAGCGATAGAAGATTGTATAAACAGCGCGGTCTAGAGGCTTAGAGCGGGTTTTTTCGGGGTGAAACCGAAGCTCTCACGCAGACCGAAGCCTGTTCCAGACGTTCCAAACGTTCAAGCGCTTCGCTCCGTTCAAGCCGTGACGGCAGTTCAAGGTTCAAAGGTTTAACGTTCAAAGTAAAATCTGAGGTCGATGCCAATAGTTCCAGCCGTACAAGCCGTTCAACCGTTTCGCTCCGTTCAAATCGTTTAAGACCGAGCTTGGTGTAAGAGCCATGCATCGAGAACTGCTAGAAACAGACGGAATTTATGTACTGCACGAGCCGAGTGAAGCTTACACTCGCAATTTGACCGGCGAAAATGAGGCTCTAAGTTCGGAAAATACTCTGCCGTGGAATGAAAGCCTCGAAAACCCAAGTAGATAGCCTGGTCCGACCCGGGAAACAACATTACCAGCCCAACGGCATTAATTCTTTGGTCGAAGACATAGGGGCCGGAAGTTTCAGCCGCGGGCGCAGTTGGTCAATAACCTTTCGCTAAGGCGTTAGAAAATTGTATAGTATGGCTGATGAAACGATTTACAACTGCTACAGCAAAACAGCGATTCTCTCTCCTTCTTGACGCTGCGGAACGGGGCGAGGCGGTTATCATCGAACGCCGGGGCGTACGGTTTCGAGTGCAGCCGGAACGCCAAGCTGCACCAAAGAAAAAGCGCCGTAGGCCGATCATCGAAATCGTTGACCCGGCGGTTGCTAAAGGCGTCTGGCAATGGCAGTGGCGAGCCGATGGATTGCGCTTCAGTAAGAACTTGAGAGAACGGCGTTGATCCTTCTCGATACCAACGCCTTGATCTGGCTCGAGGCGCGCCATCGACGCAGCCGACCATTGTCACGGTGGATGGGGCGTCTCTATATCTCCCCGGCAAACTTACTAGCCCGGATAATTCATGCTCAGAGGAAAAGCTACGACACACTGTCGATCGAGGTGCGAGCCTGGAGGAGTGAAGGCACTGAGACGAACAGTCTCAATGCCGTCTTTGGTTTTTGAATCGGTGCTTGCAGGTTCCCCAGGTGTTCGCTCCACCCATTCAGTTCGCAGGCCGCTCCAAGGCAGAGGTCTATTGCCTTCGCTCCGGAGGGCTCGTTCCTCGATCGTTGTCACGAGTGAATCATCCGGGCTAGAGATCCAGTTTCTGCTCGAAGCCCAGCGCATCCGTCTTCGAACGAACACGCGAATCGGTAATCTCGTGGACGATCAACGCTGGGTTCTTGACGACCCGCCCGCGGCGGCATGGTTCGACGTAGCGCGCGAACTGTCTTGGACAAGAGATCCTTTCGATCGTCTTTTGGCGGCTCATGCGCGGTACAGAGGTTGGAAGTTGGCCACCCGAGACGGGCGCCTTGTGGAACGGCTTGGTCCTGATGAGGTGATGGAATTGTAGAATGCTCCGGAAAGCATCCGGGAACTAATTTCAGGATGGGGTTGGACGATGTTGACTAGCTGGACAAAGTGCTTCGACGCTAACGTGTCCAGGCTCCCGGGTCAGGCCTGAGTCTGTGATTCTGCTGAAAACCCCTCTCATTTTGATTTGTATTCGAACCAGCTCTGGGGTCAGGCACGTTAGTCTTGAACAATCTTTCCGCAAGCAGCGAATACTGAACACTCACAAATTCTGCCGCCTCCTTGCAGCGGTAGGCGTCCTTCACCGTCGCGTCCTCTCCAGAATTGCTAAAAGAGCCCCAGCTGAATTTGCTTGAAGGAGCCTAAAGCGGTCAAGTCTAGGGTGAGATAGTTATCTGCAAGGCGCATGCAGAAAGCGATTCTTTAAGATCTCACCAAGGAGTACAAGTGAATGGATCTGAGATGCCGAAAGGCGTTGACAGATAGGATCTGTTTTGAATAAGTAATCACAGTGCGGTGGATCGTTCTACCAATTAGAAAACACTAGTAGCGGTCCGATGATACTGATGGGAAATCGTTCAGGGCCTTCTGAAGCGATCCAGCACATAAATTATGAGCTCCGAAAAGACATTAAAAAGCTCAGCCGAGATGAATTAGAGCGTGCTCACATTCCTCATGTTGCGATGCAAACACGGACTTGAGTAATCCCAATTAACTTCGGCTGTTCCGGAGGTGGTCCTATGAAACGAATGGCAATGGCTTCGTTTATATTCTTACTTGGGCTGCTCCCGAACCTGCTATGGGCTCAGCCGGATTTTTATCGAGGTAAACTCATCACGCTAATTCAGGATAGCACACCGGGTGGAGTGGGTCAGCTCCGGACCCAGGCATTGATCCCTGTTCTGCAGAAGTACATTCCTGGCAATCCGAGGGTCGTAGTCCAGTTTATGCCAGGCGCTGGTGGTAGAACGGCCGCCAACCATCTTTACAACAACTCACGCAGCGACGGCTTAACCATTGGCCGAGTGAGCAGTGGACTCGTGACAGCTGCTATTCTCGGTCTCCCGGGTGTTCAATACGACATTGATAAATTCATTTACCTGGGCTCTGGTCACAACGAGGTAAACAACGTCTTTTTTTCACGAACTCAACTCGGCCTGGATAACCTCAATAAACTGAAAGCGGCTACAGGGCTGAGGATAGGGGGACAGTCGGTCGGGCACTCCAACTATGTGATTGCGAGACTTTTTGCTTGGCTGCTTGATCTTAAAGACCCCAAGTTTGTCGTAGGCTTTTCCGGGGCAGATATGGACGTGGGTCTCTTACAGGGCGAGTTAGATGCTCGCGCGAACAGTGCAGAAACGGTCATTCAGCGCACTCCTGATTTCATTAATAAGGGACTTATGAACTTCCATGGCGTGGCCGAAATCCCGCACGGATTTCGGTACGATCATCCCGCCTTTCGCGAGCTCCCCGCATTGCATACTTTTGGTAGGACGGAGAAGGAGAAAAGAGTGCTGGCCATGTTCACTGCTTTTGGGCGGTTCAGCCAGGCTTTTGTTCTACCACCTGGCACTCCGGAGGAGCGAGTGACGATTTTGAAGGATGCTTTTAGAAAGTCATGGAAAGACCCGGAATTTCATGAAAATTGGAAGAAGATGACACGTGCAGATGCGTCTCCGCTCATGCCAGAGGAATTGGAGAAGCTAGTCAGAGCTATCCCAAGAGATCCCGAAGATATCAAGCTCTATAATATGATCGCAGGGTCAGAATCTTTGCCTAAGCGCTAATGGGACGAACAAAGAAATAGAGATAACAACGGGATGGAAAGTGAAAAACAAGTCGGGACGTTACTGGCTGCTTCATGGGGGGCGCTCACGTCAGGAACGTTAGTCTATCAGGAACAACCGAATAGAAAAAATCAAGTGACAGAATAAGTTTTCGAATTGTATTGAAAACGCCAATAAAATCAAAAGGAGGAGTAATTATGGGCCGTATACGTCACATTGCGATCGTCACTTCTAACCAGGAAAAGTTGGGAAACTTTTACAAAACCGCCTTTGGGATGAAGGAGGTAAAAGGCATTGGGTCAGCACTTTACCTTTCTGACGGGTATATGAATCTCGCCTTAATTAAGAAGACGCCAGCAGTAAAGGTTAAAGAAGGTCTCTACCATTTCGGGTTCGAGGTGGACGATGTAGAGCCGCTTAGAAAAGTTTTCGAACAAGTCGGAGCCTCAAGCGAGGTGCAACCCAGGCCAAAAAATCGCGACGCTGAATTCAGGGTTCACGATCCAGATGGGAACGCCATTGACCTCGTACATTCCAGGAAATGGCCTGTATAGGCTCATCGGCGAATTGTCTAGATAGAGGGATGGGACAGCGGCCGAATCAGGTCTTGTCCGCCCTGAGACGGGTGAGATCGTCAGGCTCAGGGCAGATTCTTGCAAGTCTTCCGATAAGGCGTGTCTTCTCCCACGTAGCGTAGCCATTCGTAGTCCTCGAGATTCCGGGTCACCCGGGCGCACAGATCGGCGATGAGGTCTTCATGCTGCCAGGGCCAGATCCTGACGATTTTCTCCCGCTCGGCGCTGGCGACGAAGCGTCCGTCCGGGCTAAATGCGATACAGCCGACTGCCCCCTCATGTTGAACATGGGCGATTTGACGCCCGCTGGCGACTTCCCAGACTCGTGCCGTTCGATCGGAACTCGCGGTGGCAAGATGGCGGCTGTCCGGACTGAAGGCGATGGCCGCCGCACCGGTGGTTTGTGCGAGCCGCGTGATCTCTTGCCCGGAGGACCAGTCCCAAACGCGAACGAGACCTTCCCCTCCGCAAGCGGCCAGGAGCGAGCCGCTGGGACTGAAGTGCGCGCGCTGGAAATAAAACTCACCCTCAAACCGCGCGACTTCGCAGCCGGTGTTGATATTGCAAATCCGAATGCAGCGGTCGCCTCCGGTCGTAGCCAGATGCTGACTGTCCGGCGTGAAGGTCAGGGATTCGACGTTCGTTTGCTTGAAGTGAATCGTTTCCCGGCCGCTTTGGATGTCCCAGACGCGAACCGTTTTTGATTCGGCGATGGCCAGATGACGTCCGTCGGGGCTGAGGACAGAGTTCCAAAACGCCTCCTCGTGAGCGAACTCCGCCACCGTGGTTTGGCGTTTCCAGTCCCAGAGCCGGGCGACCCGATCCTCCCTGTTGTAGGGAGACCACGTTCCGTTGGTGGTGAGGAGATGCGCTCCATCCGGACTAAAAGCGACAAAGCCAAGCCGTCCTGCTTGTGACGCGGTCGCCTCCAACCGAAGCGTGTTCGCTTCCGCATCGATGGACCAGATCGACCAAGTGTTATCCTGGTCACCCGTGGCAAGAAACCGCCCATCGTTTCTCAGGGCGGCGCTGGTCAACTTGCCTTTGATGGTTCCGACCCATTTAGCAGCCTGGTCCGATTCAAGGTCGATCGCCCAAACGGTGGCTGGGTTGGCGGTGAGAAAGATCCGCCCCTTGTCGCCAAAGGCGATGGCGTCGATCTTGTTGGGGTGCTCCATACGGGCGACCTCGCTTCGGCCGGTCATTCCCCGGACGTGAATGCTTGCGTCCTCCCCACCGGTCGCGACCCTGGGTTGTGACGGGTCCAGCGCGAGAGCACGGGCTGAGCAACCGTGAACAGCGCGTCCCACCTCCGTAAATCCGTCCGTTTCCCACATTCTGACCACCCCGTTCGAACTCATCGTTGCAAGATAACGGCCGTCGGAGGAAAACTGTGCCCGGCCGATACCGTCATCGTGAACCAGACGGGCCAGTTCCCGCCCATCGTCGACAGCCCAAACGCGAGCCGACTTTTCATGACCGGTCGCGGCAAGGAAGCGTCCGTCGGGGCTGAAGGCGATTTGCGATACCCCGCTTTCATGACGGAGAGCTCGGACTTCTTCGCATCCGTCCAACTTCCAGATCCGGACGAATCCATTGTCGCCCGCAGTCGCGAGCGTGCGATCCGATGGACGGAAAGCAACATCCCGCACAAGACTGCCGTGGGCGACCTCCAGGATTCTACGTCCGGTTTCGATCTCCCAAACCCGGGCACGCCAGTCCATGCACGCCGTCGCCAGCAGGGCGCCATCCTTGGCGAAGGCAATGGCCTGTATGTTGCCGGCATGCGCGAAGTTGGCGACTTCGCGTCCGCTCTTCAATTCGACGACATGTGCGTCGTGGCACTCCATGCCGCGCCCCTCCGTGAAGACAAGGAACCGGCCATCCGGACTGAATCCGAGGGCCGAGGTTTCGCCATGGAGGGTGAACTGCAGGACATCTCTGCCATCTGGGACGCCGCGCACATTGACGTTCCGAGGGCTTCCGTTATTGGAACTCGCTACAAAGCGTCCGTCAGGGCTGAAGGCCACGT
Source organism: Thermodesulfobacteriota bacterium (assembly GCA_036794995.1). Lineage (GTDB taxonomy): Bacteria > Desulfobacterota > Binatia > UBA9968 > UBA9968 > DAIRFP01. The sequence goes on from DAIRFP010000170.1 coordinate 6,902, forward strand.
ATTCGACTCCCATGTCATGGGGAATCCGGAAGAGCTCCTTGCCTTCGGGAAGCTCCCAAACCCGGGCGGTATGGTCGCTGCATGCCGAAGCGAGATAGCCGCCGCAGGGGCTGAAGACGACCTGGGAAACAGTCCCGGGTTTTTTGTTTCCGTAGATCTCGCGGTCATGTTGCATCGACGTCAGGTGGCGAGGGAGTAATGCCAGGGCTCGGCGTAACACCTGATCCGCTTCGTGCGAAGGGTAGAAGCGCAAGGACTCGGCCGCGAGGAGCGCGCATTGAGGCAGCAGGTTTAAACCTTGGTTGCGCAGTAGTTCGGCCTGAGCAGCCAGCTGGCGGCCAAGGGCTTTGGCGTTGAGCTCCATGAGCCGCTCGATTTCCGCTGATTCCACTTGCTGGCATGCACGGATGTACTCGGCTTGAATCGGGATGGGATGGGGCGGTTTGCTCGTGGTGCCTTCCATGACCCACGCCACGGTATCCTGCAGGGCGGCGCCACGCAAAAGATCGTCTTCGTTTCGGCCGCGTTCGTCCCACCAGATGGCTCGCGTGAGCAGCCTTGTGTGAAATTGAACCCTTTCCAGATCGGTGTCGATGGTGTCGATCAGCTGGGAAAAGGACTGGTTGAAGTCGCCTTCCTCTTCAAAAAAGAGCCACTGCAACTGCGCCAAGGCCTGTGGCACCTGAGCGACCTCGACCTTCCGCCGCAACACAGGAATGATCCTCTTGCGGCGCGAACTGGCGTGGTCGATTTCGATGCGGCATACCTCGGAGCTCACCGAATCCGGGCTGAGTACGAAGACGAAGGTGTCGGCTTCATCGATGGCAGAACAGATTCTCTTCAGCCACTCGGCGGATGGCGGAATGTCTTCCCAATCCACCCATGCTTTTCGCTTCGCCTCTTCCAGGGCACGGTGCAACGACTGCACGAAGTTGCGGTCTTTGCGCGAATAGGAGATGAAAACCTGCGTCATAGTTCCGGCCGGTGGTCGTGATCAAGGTTGGGACTCAATCTGCCGCCGCTTGCCTCCGTTTCTCCCGTCCCAACGCGGTTCGATCCCGTTGCAACTTTTTCGGTAGGTAGGTTGGCTTGCGAGCGTGCATGTCCACGGCATTGACAGACTCTTCGAACTCGTCAATCGGGCGTAGGAATTCTAAACCACCGTTTTTCTGGCCCGAGCAATATCGCCGGAGCGCAGGAGTTGTCAATCGCCTTTCTATTTAATGAGAAGCGTGGTGTGGCATCGGCTGGCTTGGGCCGCGCAGTGGTCGGTCGCAGCGAAGCCGCTTGGGGTCAGATCTTGGACTTTGAGATTTTACTCCCACGAGGGGAATCGGTAGGTGTCTCGGGGAATTGTTTTTTATAATAGTTCGCTCCCAGGACTCGGTCATCGGGGTAGTTGCAAATCTCTTGATAGCCCGTGGAGACCCTTTCAGATCCAGAAGAATCGACCGTTGGCCGAAATGTAATTCGGGCTGTAGCTGCGTTTCGCCGTTTCTAGTTTCGAGTTTCTGGTTTCAAGTTGTCCCCATCCCTACAACCACCAATCAGGAAATGTCTAAGACCTTGGCTGAGTTCCACATCGCCCGCGGGACCAACACATCAATTGGCGCTGTTCGGACGCAGTCTCTGGTTTTGCGTTTCATTCCAGTTGACGTTTGAGAATTCTCAACCCTAGAAGCATAGCCTGACTAGACGGACCCTGTACCAGGCACCAAGTTGACTTGTTAGGCATGGTTATTATAATGGCCATAATTGAGACCTGATATGAAAGACATTTCCACCTATATACCCATTAGCAAGGCCAAGAGTGAGCTTTTGGATATCATTCGTCGGTTGGAGAGCGTCGACGACGCCGTGGCGGTGACCAAGAACGGAGTTCCGGCTGCGGTGATTCTCAGCATGGAAAAGTACGAGGGGCTACTTGAGACGCTGGACATTTTAAGTGATCCGAAGACCATGAAATCGCTACGGACCTCGATGCGTCAAGCGCGCCAGGGAAAATGGCTGAAGTATGAAGAGGTCTTTGGTCGTTGAAGAAGGCCACTTGCCGTTTCACCCCGGAAGCGGCCCGGCTAATTGCTACACTCCCGCCCGAAATCAAAAAGCTCGTTCGCTCTTCTATTGACACACTTCTCGGGAAGCCACACATCGGCTCCGAATTGACCGGGGAGCTTGAGGGTTATCGCTCGCTCAGAGCAAAGAGATACCGGATCATTTACCGTTTAAACGACAGCGAAACCAGTGTCGAAATATATCTTGTCGGTCATCGGCGGGATGTTTACGATACCCTTCGGTCTCTGCTCCTCGAGATTAAACAGTAACCGGGAATCGAAAGCCCTGGGGGTCTGCGAGGAGATTTTGGGTTCGGGTGTGGGATTGGTGAATGCGCGTGTCCACCAACACGAACCCACGCAGTTTCTAGTTTCAGATTTTTTCCAGTCCCACAAACCAAAAACCAGGAAATCTTTAAGACCTTGGCTGAGTTCCCACACCGCCTGCGGGACCAACAGCAGACCGAACCCGCTGGAATCAACTGGCGCTGTTCGGACTGTGGCTGTGCCGGGTTCTAGAGCGGCTGCACGGTTGTCATCACCAAGTACGGGAAGCAAGCCGGAAGCGTCTAACTTCTACGTATCTACTAATTTGGTTAGCGATCAGCCCGGTTGAGGTCAGGTCTTGCAACGACACATGGGGGGGTCGGTTAAAGAAGGCGATGTTATGGCGCGGCCCTACGGTTGGAATTTCCCGGCACAGTTTATCATCTCACAAGCCGGGGCAACGCCAGGACGAATCGTAGCGGCGGATAACACGCGATCCTTTACGGATCTTACAGCTAAGCTTCATGGAGGGCTGAAAGATCCGTAGCTCCTGGTAGAGCTGATTGATGGCGCTTAGAGCTTGTGGCGTATCGTACGTTGCCAGCCCAGCAGTTTGCGCGCATGGGTCCAATTTTTCTACTCTACGTGCGCGTTGTCATCCTTTTTGTAGGGCGTGTGAAGCGCGCTTGCTACGGTCGGAACAACCGCCCCTTCCGTGTCATCTATGCAACGATCACGTCGATGATCGCTGGCTTGCCGCTCCGGTTGGCTTGGAGGCCGCGCTTCAGCGCGTCCTGGAGTTTTTCCGGATCCGTTACCTGCTCGCCGTAGCCGCCAACGGATTCGGCGACCTTCACGAAGTCCGGCGTGTTGATGTGCGTGCCGTGGTAGACGTCGGTCTCCGCCGCGATCCCGTCCGGATACATCTTGAGGTGCATGCCCTGCATCGCGGCGTATTTCTTGTTGTTAAAAATGACCGCCATGATCGGCAGGTTGTAATCGCGTGCAGCGCCGAGGCTGCCGAGCGCCGGGTTGTATAGGAACGCACCATCGCCGATCAATGTCACTACCGGCCGTTCCGGCTTCGCCAGCTTGATCCCCAGCGAAAGGCCCAGCCCCTGTCCGAGACCGCCCTGGCGAGTGAACAGGCTCTGTGGCTTGTTCCATACGAGGTGCTGGCGCAGCAGGGCGGTGTGGGTGGTGACTTCGTCGATATAGATCGGGTCGTCCGGCATGACCGCGTTCAGTGAGGCGCACAGCCAGGCCGGGTCGATCGGTGTCTTCCTGCGCGCTTCGGCTTGCTGCGCGTCCCGCTTCTCGATCATCGCACCGTGCGCCGCGGTGAGCTCCTTGCGTCTTGCCTCGACAGCGACCTTGTCCGGCTTGGCGGTTTCAGCCAAATCGCGCAGTGTCTGCGCCACATTGCCTTCCAGGTACATGTCGGCCTGATGACTCTGGTAGGCCATGGCCATGTTGTGCGGCGCCTCGTCCACCATCGCGACCACCGCCTTGGGCGGGCGGTTGCTCGGCGGATACCAAGGTACGCGCGCCCGGACGACGATCGCAAGGTCCATGTCGTTCCAGAACGGTTTGATGTCGGTTCCCTGATAAAGCGGATGATCCTTGGGGAAGTTGGCGAACAGAGCGCCGGGCTTCTCGACAACCG
>DAIRFP010000171.1:0-10851 GCA_036794995.1 Thermodesulfobacteriota bacterium
GCCCACGTAGGCGCCGGGCGGCAGACGCCGACGAAACCAGGTGGTCAGGCCATCGTTTTTTCCCGCATAGGGGTAATTGCGGCGGACAATGAGATCGGGCGCACAAGCTTCGAGGGATGCCTTCCAGCACTCGCACAGATCCGCCTCGCCCGGGCGAGCCGAGTCATAGAGCAGGCCTATATCAGCGTCGCGTACTTTGCCGTCCAGCTCGGGCGTAAAGCTGTGGGAAGAGAGGTGAATCACCAGTCCGTGGTTCGCGATCGCCTGCCTGACAAAGCGCTCGGCTTGCGCGCGATAAGGCCGGTAATAGTGCTTCAATATCCGCTGACGCAGCTGCGTAGGCGCTTTGCGAGTTGCCTCGGAATGAAGACGCGGATGGCCGACGGATCGATTGAGGTCCACGAGCAGACGGCTTACGCTGGAGGCCACCAGCGGCGCTGCAAATGCCGTTGCCAACGCTCTTGCCACGATGAGCGCGCCGGGATCGTAGCCGCGGTGGGAGTTCAGCAGCGCCTGATGGGCGTGAAACAAATCGCGATACGGCGCGGGAATCCGGTTGCCGCCGTGCTCGCAGGTGATCACGAGGCCAGCGCTTGCCGGACCGCCACAGTCCGCTGCGCGTCCATCCATGGCCGCGGTCTCCGATAGCATGTTCAGCGGCCTTACCAATCCAGGTTGGGCAGTCGGCTGAACACCTGTCGCGTGCCTTCACTCCAATGCTTGCCGAGCGCGCTGAAATACACATCCCCCTCGTCGAAGCGGCGACGCATTCGCACTTCAAGACTGTCCCGTTTGTAGCAGATCAGATCGATCGGCATGCCGACGGACAAATTGCTGCGCATCGTTGAATCGAACGAAACGAGAACGCATTTTGCCGCGTCGTTCAACGACGTCGAACGGGTAATTACCCAATCGATGATCGGTTTCCCGTATTTGGTTTCACCGGTCTGGAGATAGGGCGTCTCTAGGCTTGCCTCGATGAAGTTGCCCTGCGCATAGATCCGGAAAAGGCGTGGCGGCTCGCCCCTGATCTGGCCGCCGAGTATGAACGAGGCGTTGAAGCGGATATCACTGTCTGCCAGGTGCTGGCCGTCGCGCCGATCGACGTCCCGCATAGCGTCCGACACTAGCATCGCGGCATCGAACATGGACTCCGCGCTCCATAGCTTGGGCACCTCGTCCTTGGCGCTCCCCCGCTGCTTCAGCAGGCTGATGACGGCCTGCGTCCCGGCCAGGTTGCCCGAGCTCAATAGAACGATGACCCGGTCACCAGCGCGTTCGAACACGGTCATCTTGCAGAAACGCGCAAAATTGTCGACCTCGGCATGGGTACGCGAGTCCGACGCAAAAATCAGCCCGGTGTCGAGCATGATGCCCACACAGTAGGTCATGGCTGCTTGTCGCCGTCGCGACCCCAAGAATAGTGTAACATTGGCATTGTAAGCGGACCTGCGATTTACCCAACGCACTGGGGTTTATTTGTCAAAGATAAAAATTTGATCTTCCTATCGAAGCTGAAACTCGGGTTTCAAGCATCGTCTGATCCACATAATGCCCTTTGCGGGGATAGTTTCAGTCCACTATTAGACCGTTTCGAAAATAATTCGAAGTGAGTCTCGGCGACTAAAGGGAGAGGAAGGACAGAACCACTACCCTGCGCGCTGATCATCAGCGCGGCAGAATTTGAGTGCTTTCGCGATCCTTTCCCAAGATCCCCACCGCGTGAGTTTTTTCTGTTTGCCCCGTACGCCGGAGAGGCGAGTAGAGAAAGTATTATCGTCCCGGAGTTGCTCAGGCTAGAACTTTTCCGACCACGGACGCAATTCAATGTGAGAGGCCCAGGTGCTGCGATGCTGCCGGTGCAGTTGGAGATACGTTTGCGCAATCGCGTCAGGGTCGAGACAGCCATCGGGACCGCGCGATGTGGCGCGCTCCGGGCGAGTCGGGTCGCATATGCCGCCGTCGATCACCACCTGAGCGACATGGATATTCTGTGGCTGCAGCTCGCGCGCCATGCTTTGGACCAGGCCGGTCAAGCCCAACTTGCCCATGGCAAAGGCCGCGGAGTTTGCATAGCCTTTGACGCTCGCGGAAGCTCCGGTGAAGAGTATTGTTCCGCTGCCGGCTTTGAGCATCCGTTTCGCGGCCGCCTGTCCGACGAGGAATCCGCCGTAACATGTAATCATGATCGTTTTGCGCACCGCTTCGGGATCCAGTTCGGTGATCGGACCCCGTACCCGGCCGCTCGCGTTATAGACAACCAGATTGGGGTCGCCGATGTCTTTGCTAACCGAGTCGAATAAGTTTTCTACATCCTTTGGGATGCTCGCATCGCACGGATAGGAGCGACCGTCGATCTCCTTGACCAACCCTTCCAGTTTCTTCGTCTCGCGCGCGGCCAAAGCCACCCTCATGCCTGCTTTGCTAAACAGTCTTCCCAGCGACGCGCTGAGCCCCGGGCCGGCACCGGTAATCAATGCAATTTCCTGTTGAGCCATGTATTCTCCTCCAAAGGCGGGATATCAAGACGACTATGAGCTGTCAATCATTTTAAAGCGACTCGCATGGATAGGAATAGCTTAGTTCCGCTTAAAATGGAGCTATCTCTTGTATGCCGCGTGGCAAACTGGCTATGATCCCCGCGAACAAATCACACGGGGAGGGTTGCCATGAACAAATTCTTTTAGTTCTCGCTCTCGTCCTTGTTTCATCCCTCAACGCGTTGGCCTAAGCACCGTTCTATCAAGACAAAACACTGAGGATTGTCGCCGGCTACGGCGCAGGCAGCGTCGATGATGCGTGGACGCGGATGATCGCCCAATATCCGGTCAAGTACATTCCCGGGAATCCAAACATCGTCGTCCAGAATATGCCTGGCGCCGGGGCGCTGATTGCGGCCAACTACGTTTACAAAGTCGCCAAGCCCGATGGGCTAACCCTCGGAGGGATTCGGGCTGGACTCTATTTCGACCAACTGGTGGGGAGAAAAGAGGTTCAGTTTGATTGGCCGAAGTTTACTTGGCTCGGCACCCCGACCCAGGTCGAACAGATCATCTATATCCGCGCTGACACTCCCTACAAAACGCTTGACGACGTGCGTAAAGCAGCCGTTCCCCCAAAGTGCGGCGCTACCGGGACCGCTTCGACAGGCTACTTCGTGGGAAACCTGTTGTAGGAAACCCTGGGAGCGAAATTCAATACGCTCACCGGTTACAAGGATGGTCCTGAAGTCGACTTGGCTGTCGATCGCGGCGAGATCCAATGCCGCTGTTTGGACGCGAACCGCTTATCGGTTGGTCCGAGCGCATGAAGCGATTGCTGGATAAATGACGCCCACTGAGCAGGTAGCAGTGTCCGCCGCGAGTTTCCTTAGGTTACCTAACCTTCGCCTCATGTGGGTATCCTCTATATTACCCTTTGAAACTGCGCCTATTTGTTGCAGGTGGATTCCGGATGCCAAAGGGAGACCACGTACCGCGAGTGATGAATAGAAACTTCAAGGGTTCGCTTCTACGGAACCAGAACCTGCTTCATCCGCGCAATAAACGCTGGCTCAATTTTGAACAGCCCCTGGACGACTGCTTCGGTTTCTTCTCCCGAAACGTACTGGATATCTAAACTGGCCTTTTTCGCTTCGGCGAGGAGTTCCGGATCTTTCAGTGTATCGGCAAAGGCTCTGCGCAATAACTGAACGCGAGACTTCGGTGTGCCGGGGGCAACAAAATAGGGTCGCGTGATAATGGCGGTATCGTAAATGCCGTACTTAAGGAGCCGCCGTCCTTCTTCCGTCTTCACATAGTCGTTGGCCAGCGGCACATTGGGCAGTTCCGAGTGCTTTTGCGGCATGGCCTGCACGATGACATTAAAATCCCCTGACTCGAGCCCCTTTCGCCACGTGGTTTTAATGGACTCCCAGGCAAAGCATGCGCCCGCAAGTTCGCCGCTTTCCGCGGCGAGGCGAATGTCCGCGGTGCCTTTGTAACCGTCGATAACCTTGATCGGCAGACCGAGCGCAGCTTGCAGTACTCTTGCGTTATCAGAAGCCCCTCCTCCGGGGCCGACGCCTCCGAACTTGACCGGCTCCTTTGACCCAAACCATTTTTCCATCGAAGTGACCCCGCTCGCTTTGCTGAGCGTGCAAACGTGGTGATCTGAACCGGGAGCCCCGAGAAACTCAAACCTTTTTCCATCGAACTCAATGCCCTTCGCGCCCATGATCTGTTGGAGGATTAGCCCTCCGGCATTATTGCCGACAATCAGCCCATCCGGTTTCGCCTGGTACATGAAATTGGCGTGGATGATGCCGCCGGCGCCGGTCATGTTTTCGACTATTACGCTCGGATTGCCGGGAATGTGTTTGCCCAAATGGCGCCCGATCACGCGTGAATAGGCGTCGTAGCCTCCGCCCGCTGAAAAGGCGACGATCAGCCGGATCGTCTTGCCCTTATAGAAATTGTCATCGGAAGCCGCATTGCCGATGCGCGCGCCGGAAAAACACGCGATTGCCACAATGGCCGCAATCCATTGTTTGATCATGACGACCTCCTTAAACTTTGAGGCGTATGTCAGAAGTCACCTGTGAAATCAATAATCTCTCAATGACTTTTGCGCTGTCAAAGGCATGTCAGAAATCCCCCGTTTAAGCGGACGCTACTTTTTACTTATCACAGCCGCTCCAGCTTCAGCACAAAGATGATCTAGCTCGCGAGTTCCCGCGCCTTCGCCTGCGCCGCCTTCCCGCCCCTTCTGTCATTTCAAGCGTTAGTTCAGCCATGCCTCTTTCCAATCCTTTTCAAGTTCAGATGCTGCTTCGACCAGTTGTCGTACCAATAGTGGAAATCCAAGCGCGTAGTCAAGAGAAAGAAACTCTCCGGGGGGTGGTGACGGTCAGCCTTCTAATCTGGACAATCTCTCGCGATTGACCCGCCACCTCGTCTGCCAACTTTTCTCCCGCTGTTCTAAGTTTTAGACGGACGTAACCTCTCGCTTTTTTGAGCTCTCTATATATAAATAGCAGCCAGTGGAACAGCCTAGCCTCCTTTCCAATATCGGCCTCGCCTTTACCGTAGCGACTTTATTCGCCTTCATCGCCAAAGCTCTGCGGCAGCCTTTGCTGCTTGGCTACCTGATCGCGGGCGTCGTGATTGGCCCCGAGATCGGTTTTGCCTGGGTCAAAGACAAAGAAACCATCGAGCTCATTTCCGAGATCGGCTTGATTCTCTTGCTGTTTATTGTCGGACTGGAGATCGATCTGAAAAAGCTTCTCAGCGCAGGGCGGACGATCCTCGTCAGCGGCATCAGCCAATTCCTGCTGTGCGCCGCCATGGGAATGGGCTTCGCGTTCCTGATGGGATTCAGGCCGGGCAGCGGGAATTTCGACTGGCTTTACGTGGCCGTCACCCTAGCGCTTAGCAGCACTCTGATCGTAGTGAAACTGCTTTACGACAAGTTCGAGCTCACCACCCTGCCCGGCCGGATCACCCTCGGCGTGCTCGTATTTCAGGACATCTGGGCGATTGTGTTCCTCGCGCTGCAGCCGAACCTGCACGATCCTCATCTTGGAACTTTTTTCGAGTCCTTTGGGAAGGGCGCAGGGCTGGTTTTCCTCACTCTGGGATTGAGCCGCTATGTGCTGCCGCGGCTTTTTTCCTTCGTCGCCAAGATTCCCGAGCTTTTACTATTGGCGGCTATCGCCTGGTGTTTTTTGGTGAGCGGCACGGCCGACGTGCTGGGTCTTTCTCGGGAGATGGGAGCGCTCATCGCCGGCGTCAGCATGTCCACCTTTCCGTACAATGTCGATGTTATCGCCAAGGTGATCAATATCCGGGATTTCTTTGTGACCCTCTTTTTCGTGGCCCTGGGAATGCAGATCCCCCAACCCTCACTCTCGGTTGTGACCGCCGCCATCGGCATGTCGATCTTCGTCCTGATCAGCCGTCTACTGTCGGTGTTCCCGGTGCTCTACGCGCTCGGCAACGGCTTACGCGCAAGCCTGATCCCTTCCATCAACCTCGCGCAAATGAGCGAGTTTTCCCTGGTCATCGCTTCGTTGGGACTGGCCCTCAATCACATCAGTCCGGAGTTGGTCGGAGTGTTGACCTTCGTCTTCGCCATCACTTCGGTGCTGTCCACGTACCTCATCGCTTACAATCATGAGATCCAAGGCTGGCTCAGCCGGCTACTGCGGCACGTTGGTTTTGTGCTCGCCAAAGATGCCGCTTCCGAGGTGACCGAAGAGGAAATGGCGAGCTCGATTGTCTTCCTGGGTTGTTTTCGTGAGGGCAGCTCGATTCTGTACGAGATGGAGTCGCAACTCAGCGAAACCAACGGCGACAGCGTGCTGGGCCAGATCCTCGTGATTGACTTCAATCCGGTGGTGCTTCGCGAGCTCAATCGTCGAGGCATCAAATGCATCTACGGCGATGTAGGCAACATGGACACCCTTCAGCACGCCCACGTTCAAGCAGCGAGGATCGTGGTTTGCACGATCTCGGATGCCATCCTCCGAGGCACCACAAACCTGCGCCTCTTGCGCCAGGCCAGACGCCTTTGTCCCGAAGCAAAGGTTGTGGTGGCGGCGGACACGATTACGTCCGCCGTGGAGTTATATGAACAGGGCAGCGATTTCGTTTACATTGCCAGGTTGCATTCCGCCGGGCATATGGCCGAGCTGATTGCCCATGCGATCCGGGATGAAGATCGTTTCCGCCAGTGCCGCGAAGATGAACTTCGGCTCTTGAAGGAACGGCAAGAAGTGCTCCAGTAAGGATGCTTCGGCGGCCTTTTCTGAATCGACGCCACCGGTCAGTTCGGCTGAATCTCGAACTTGGCAACGGAAAGACGGACGTTCAAAGTTCAATGTTGCAGGTTCAATGTTTCGCCTCGGTTCGGACCAAAGCTGTTCTCTTATCCTGCTGATTTCGGCGGGACCGATACACCACGGACGCCGGCTTTCTCTATCGCCTCGGCAACGAAGCCTGAGGCTTTTGCGTCATCGATGAATTCGCGCAGATACTTTGCGCCGGCATCGCGACCTTTGGGAATTCCCAGGGCCTGCTGGATCGCCATGAATCGCTCATCCAATACCCGCGCTCCGGGAAGCCGGGCGGCATTGGCCACCAGGGTCTGTCTCACACCCGCGAGAACATCTACAGCACCCGTAAGAATCAGTTGAAAAGCCCCTTTCGGATCCGGCGCGCGCACCATTTGCGCGTGTCTCAGATTGCGGCTCAAAAATAAATCATAGGCGCTACGGGCAGATACGCCGATGCGCACTCCCTCGCGGTCGACATCGGAGATGACGCGTAGCGGCGATCCGGCGGGCAAGAGATAAGTGCCTTCGATCTCGACATAGGGAGCTGTGAAACTGATTTGATCGGCACGCCCCGGATCAATGGCCAGAAATGCAATATCCCAGGCATTAGCTTTCAAACCCTCGACCATCTTTCCCGCGGAGTCGAAGCCGACCAGCTCAAGCGGCAAGCTCGTCCGCCGGCCGAGTTCCTGGGCCAGATCCACCGCGACGCCCCGGAGCGCGCCGCTGCCGGAATCTCTGGTGGCGAGCACGGGGTTCCCGTAGTTGATGCCGACGCGGAGCGTCCCTGTCGGTGCAAGATCGGAAAGGACCGAAGATGAAATGTGTTCTGTCATTGCCGGATACTACACCAGATGGATGTGAGTTGGTACCGGTCGTGCTCCGGTTCAAGGTTCAAAGGTTCAATGTTAGAAATGCATTAAGATCTCGGGATTGCTTTAGCCCCTTCCCGTTTTCCCACCAGGGTAACCAGCACGGCGAGGGCCGCCAGCGGCAACAGCAACGAGAACGCGAACTGCTGCTGAGCCGCAAAACCGGCGGCATCGCCAGTGATGGTATTTTTCTTGGCCACTTCGGCCAGGGCGACCGCAACCGTGGTGCCGAGCGCGCCTGAACCTGTCCCGAAGGCGGTTAACATGGCGGCAAGCATGCCGTAGTCCCAGCTCAGCACCGTCGCGAACGCCGCTTTCTCATTAGCGAGAACAAAGAGACCGATGCCAGCCCCTAGAATACACAAAACGAAAATGATCCACGTAAGCGTCGATTCCTCGCCGAGTCTGGCGTAGAAGAACACACCTGAGAGAATGATGCACAACCCCAGTATAGCCACCCATCGAGGATTGGATCGGTCCGCCAGCCGCCCGCTTAGCGGGGAACACAATGTCGTGCACAAGGGAAGTGTCGCCATCGCCAGCCCGGCCACAAGCGGAGAAGTGCCAATAACATTGAGCAAATAAAGCGGGCCGAAAATGGCAACCGGGTAGAACGCTAATGTCGCAAGCACCAGTGACAGCATGGACCTGACAAAGGGAATGCTCCTGAAATAGCGGAGGTTCATCAGCGGCGCTTCTGCATGCGACTCTCGCCATATGAAACCGGTGATGCCCACCGCAGCCAAACCAAGCCAGAGCACTATCTCCGAGGCATCCCAACCCAGGCGTGTCCCGGCCGTCAGGGCAATGAGAAACGAAGGGAAGCCGATCACTAAAGAAATGACACCCCAATAGTCGACCGAAACTTTCCGGCGTTCTTCCTTGCCTTTGAAGATCAAGAACACAGTCACGCAGGTGGCGATACCAAAAATGCAATTGGCAAGAAACACCGCTCGCCAACCCCAAAGGTGAAGAATCAGCCCACCGATCGTGGGCCCCGTCGTCCTGCCCATTGCGATGGCGGCCACCAACAAGCCCAGAGCCCGCCCTCTGCTCTCGGGTCCATGCCCGGAGGCTATGATAGCCGCGGCCATCGGTGCTGCCATGGCCAAGCCCAGTGCCATGACGCAGCGTGAAGCGAGCAATTGCGAGAACGTTCCAGACAACGCCGCGAGACCCGCTCCCGCCGTGTATAGAGTGAGGCCCGTCTTGAAAATCGTTCTTCGTCCGACGAGATCCCCGGCCCGTCCAAAGCAAAGCGACAAACTGGAAAGCATGATCGATCCCATCAGGCCGATCCATTGGACCGCCGCCAGACTGGTGTCGAATTCTTTTTGGATGGCGGAGAGCGATACGCTGATGCTGCCGACGCTCTGAATGTGGAAAAACGTGCCGAGGCAAACAACTAGGAGAACAAGTGATTCTTCCCGGCGCAAGATGGAACCCGCGGAATTCAAATGGAGCGCGCTGGATTGTTTTTAACGGGTCGCGAGAGATTTGATAAAGCCGCTCTGATCCAGCTCGCGGACGAAACGGCTGTCGGCGAAGTCCTCTGGTTTTGCGCCCTTGGCTTTCGGAAACTGTTTCTCCAGGTCTTGCAGAAAGCTCGAGATACCCGCCGGATAGGGCGGAATCGTGAAACCGGTCTTAATAATCATCTCGTAAGTCTCTTCGAGTAATTCCCGGTCGTCGGTGCGAAAGTATTTTCCCATGGTCTTCATGGCAAAGGCTTTGTCCGTCTGCCCGCGCACCGCGCCTTCGATGTAGCCCCTGAGAAAGCGCCGCACCGTGTCCTCATTGGACTTGATGTATCTGCGCGTCGTCACCACGCCGTTGACGTGATACTCGATGTCGAGCTTTGAGAGATCGAATAACTCTTTCAGCTTGACCTTTTTGGCCTGCAACGTCGCCGGCGGAGTAATCGCCGCCGCGTGAACCTTGCCCGTCATCATCGCGGTCACGGTTTCCGCCGGTCCGCCGGTCTGAACCATCGTGATGTCCCGCTCCGGATCGAGTCCGTGGCGTCGCAGCGCCATTCGAGAGGCGAGATCAGACTGGGTGCCGAAGCGGGTTGTGCCGAACACCTTACCCTTTAAATCCTCCATCCGGGTAATGTTGGGCTGGCTGAAGATCCACCAGTTGAATTTCTTGGCGATGGTGGCGATCACCATCGTATCGGTGCCCGAGAGATTAGCCTGGATCGGGCCGGCGCCACCCGCCTGAATGATCGGCAGCTCTCCCGATAGCATCGCCTGTATTGCCAGGGAGCTTCCCGGTATGCTGATCACTTCGACGTTGAGACCATGTTTCTCGTAGTAGTTGCCTTCCTTGGCCAGCCAGAGGGACATTTGCATTGCCGATGTCGAACCGCCGCCGACCCGAAGCCTTTCGAGCTTTTTCTCTTGGGCGAATAACAAAGAAGCATGACCCATAGTCAAGACGAATACGGCAATGATCAGTCGGCGAACAATCATCTCTGCTCCTTGTGTTTCCAGACTCAAGGTACCTTTAGGGGAAATCTAGAATGTATCTGGCTGTAGGGCACCAGGAATATGCGATCCTCAAATCAGCTGCAACATGATTCCTACAACCGCGGCGCTTTGACGATTACGCTGGCGTCAATGTCCGCCAGCGTGGGCCGGCCGCACTTCGCCATGGTGATCTCGATCTCCTCGCGGAGAATGTCGAGCACGCGGACGACGCCGTGCTCGCCGCCTAGAGCGAGACCCCAAAAAAGCGGCCGGCCGATGAAAACGGCCTTGGCTCCCATGGCCAACGCTTTCACCACGTCGGCGCCGCGCCGGATGCCGCCGTCCAGCAAAACCTCTAACCGTCCGTTGGCCGCAGTCACGGCCTCCGACAAAACCTCGATGGTCGCCAGCGTATTATCGAGGTGCCGGCCGCCGTGGTTGGAAACGATCACGGCGTCGGCGCCAACTTCCGCGCATGACTCAACGTCCTCGCCGGTCATGATGCCTTTGGCCACTACGGGAAGATCAGTGGCGGCCTTGATCCACTCCAAATCTTTCCACGTCGCCGCGGGGTCTGAACCTGCCCCCCGCCTCGATTTCTCCTCCGCATGCGCGCGATTGGCACCCCCGCCTCTCTGATAGTTGTTCCGAATGTTACGCTCGCGCTTGGGCGGCCACTGCGAATCCAAGGTCA
>DAIRFP010000172.1:0-10806 GCA_036794995.1 Thermodesulfobacteriota bacterium
GGCGCAGGCGCATGCCGATCAGGGTGAAGAGCCCCACGTATGCCCCTGAAGCCCAGGCGGCAATCCAGAGTGGAATGGGGACCAGATACAAAATAAACAGTAAACCCACCACCACCAATATCAGCAGCGCGAAGCCTCCAGTTAATCCGGTTTCGAATCCAAACATTTCTTAACTCCTTTCGGTTGAGGTGCGGTCCCGCCGCACGACGATGCGGTTACCGTCCACACGGGTAACCACGATGGGCACGCCAGAGTCAATAAATTCCCCGTCGGACACTACATCGAGCCGCTGAGCTTCAATCTCAGCAATGCCTGCCGGTCGCAGCGGCGACAGCGCTATGCCGCTTTTCCCGAGCCAGCTACTATCGCTTTTAGGCGCGGCAGCATATCCTTGACTCGCGGGAAGCCCGGTCTCAAGAATCAGCCGCCGCCCGAAAGGCAGGCGCGGCAAAAAGCGCAGCAAAACGAAGCTGGCACCCAGCGCCAACAGGAGAGAGAAGACCACGCGCCCGGCGGCTTTGAAAATGAACTCCCAGGAGGCACCGGCGCCGACGAAACTGAGGCTGAGGCCGGCGAGTAGAGTGCCGATGCCCAGGACGCCGGCCACGCCAAAGCCGGGAATGACAAATACTTCTAAAACCAGCAGCACGAGCCCCGAGCCCACCAGCAGCAGCTCTTCCCAACCCGCAAGCTGTACCAGCCAGTGGCCCCAGAAGAAAAGCGCCAGGCTGGTGATACCGAGAGCGCCGGGCACCCCGAAACCGGGCGTGAGGATTTCCAGGATGATCCCAAGCATGCCGATGGTGATGAGAAGAGAACTGACCACAGGATGGGTGAGGAAGCGGACTAGATTCTCCGCCCAGTTGGGCGATGGCCGTCTCACTTCCGCCCCGGCAAGACCCAATTGCGCCAGCACGCCTTCTAGAGTATCGGCGCGAAAATCGGCAACCTTGTGCTTCAGGGCTTCCTCAGTCGTCAAGGTCAGGAGCTTGCCTTTTTGGATGAGGCCGGGGATTTCCACATCCGCGTCGACCATCGCCTCGGCGATGAGCGGGGGGCGCTTGCGGCTTTCGGCCGTCGCGCGAAACTCTTTGCGCACGAAGGATACGGTTTTCTCCTCCACCGGTTGCGCGGGGCTGCCCGGCTTTCCGATCTCTACCGGCGTAGCGGCGCCGATGGTTCCACCGCCGCCCATGACGATCTTCTCGGCGGCCAGAGCGATAAGAGCGCCCGCGGAGATCGCTCGCTTGTTTACAAAGGCCACCGTCCGAACTCGGGAATTCAATAAAGCGTCGCGGATTAGAACCGCCGCATCCAACCGCCCGCCGAAAGTATTGATCTCGAGAATCACCGCCGCGGCACCTGCATCGGTAGCTTCGCTAAGGACGCGCTGAACGAACGGCGCAAGACCAAGGTCGATGATTCCCTCAATCGGCGCGACGTAAACCGCGGGGGCCTTCTGGGCGAAGGTGGATGTGTCGATGCCGAGCACTGCGAATAGTACGATGCCAACGCTAAGTACGCGCTTAGCCCAGCTCTTTTGAGTCATGCGCATGAAGCAGGTTTCTTCGACGGCGCAAGCGTGCAGTCCGGGTCAACGTTCTAAACTCCAGCATTCGCCGCGTCCGAGATCAGTTTCGCGACTTCCACGGGGCGTGAAACCATCGAGGAATGGCTCGCCTGCACTGAAACTACTTTCGCGCCTATGCGTTTCGACATGAAGCGCTGCGTCACCGCAGGGATCATCCGATCGCTCTCAGAGACGAGATACCACGAAGGCTTTAACTCCCAGGCGGGCCGCGTAATTTTATCACCAAAAATCCTTGCCGCGATCGGTTTCTGTACGACGGCCATGATCCGGGCCTGGACGGGATCGACATCCTGCGCGAATGCCTCGGCGAATTCCTCGGGGTCGATCCACAGAAAGCCCTCGTCATCCGGGCGGACGTGCGCCACACCTGGCGCGGCTGCGCGAGCATAGAGATCGCCGAGGCTTTCGCCCTCGTCGGGAGCAAACGCCGAAACGTATACCAGCCCGACCACGTTGGGTGCGTCGGTTCCGGCCTCGGTGATGACCGAGCCTCCGTAAGAGTGTCCGGCGAGAACGGTGGAGCTTCCTTGTAATCCAATCACGTGACGAAGCACGGCAACGTCGTCGGCCAGCAAGGTCAGGGGGATCTGCACGGCGGTAACCCGAAGATCATGCTTTTGCAGCAGCGGAATCACCTGGCTCCAACTCGATCCGTCCGTCCACTCACCATGGACCAACACAACACTTGATTTGGGTTGCAAATCAGCCCTCCCGTTTAGTGATCCTGATCATTGGATCATCGCGATCATCCTTCGAGCCAGTAACGCAGTAATCACGACTGCCGCGCTGCTAGGTGCAGACATTGCTACGCGGAATCAAACGGGATTGCTGTCTAATATTGGACAATTGTCTGAAAAACTATGCAGCGCTTGGATGACCCGGCCGTGGGGGGCCAACCGGACAAATCTACCGGGGAGCACGGCGCTGACTTGGGCAAGCTCGCGGCGCGCCTCCCGCGGGAAGAAGATCACGTGTTTTGCGGCGGCAGACCCAACGGTCTGTCCTTTCGCCGGCTCTCATGACTCAGGTGTCAATAGACTGGCGCCGAATGTCAAGACAAAAAAATCCGCAAGCCTTATGTTTCATGGATTTGAGGATTTATGGATTTCCAAGTCAAGGTATTTAGCTGGCCGGATAGAGGCAACCACGTCATCATGATCATACGCGGGGTCATGGATGTGGGGGGATTCGATGAGATTGCTCAGGAAGTGGCGAGGGCAACAGAGTCTCTCCAGCACTGCAAAGTTCTCATTGACCTGCAAGATACAGCGTGCAGCTTCGAAACCAAAGAGCTCCAAACATTTGTCAACGGGCTGAAGGCCGATCTATGGCCTTTCAGCAACAAGGTTGCAATCGTCTCTCCGCGGGAAATCGAGCAGTACGAACAGCTGTTGATGCTGACCAGCGGTCTATCGAAGCGCGGTTTCAACAGCGCCGTCTTCTACGATTCAGGGGCCGCGATAAACTGGCTAGCTAATGGCGTATAGCCAGTAAATGACCTGACGACATTAGGCCCATTCGCAAGTTTTGTCTCGTTTTCCTGCCGCGCTGCAAGCCCTCATTGGCTCATTGCTGGTTTATCCCGGGGAGGCATATCACGTGAGTGCCTGCCTTTGCGCATGGCTCCAGCGAGCGGCAGGGTCTCGTCAAAGCCGTGTTGAGCAGATGAAAATCCCTCTAAATCTCCCTTTACAAAGGGAGACTTTCAATTCCCCCCTTTTTCAAAAGGGGGGAAGGGGGGATTTTTGGACAAACGTGAGTTGTGAATCCAATTCAGTAAGGTGAAACTGACTTTGACGTTGCCCTGCGCGAGCCGGTGAGGCTGTCACTGCTTGTCATGGGACGAGCAAATGGACTAAGCTCGTCCGGCACGTCTGGGTGAGCCTGGAGGAGGGAAGGTAGAAGGGAAAAGCATGTTCCAGGTTCAACGTTTCAACGCGTTTCGGACTTTAAACATTAAACTTTGAACTCTAAACTCGCTGCATTTGCGGGAGATTTTTATGCCGGAAGATTGGCTGCGGGTGAAGTTGGCAAAATCGTTTCCGATCCCGGTGGGCGCTGTTAAGGATCGAGCTGCGAGCCAGATAGCCGAGTTCGTTTCCCTCGCTCAACCAGTGCTGCTAGTTTGCGTAAGTTACTATGCCGGCGCTTGGATAGGGAAAACACTTCGATTCCCTGACTCCCACCTTTCCCTCCTCTGGCCTCCCACCGCAATACTGCTGGCGGCGTTGTTGCTCCTGCCGAAACGCAAGTGGTGGATCTGTCTACTGGCGGTCATCCCGGCCCATGTGCTTGTGCAAGTCCCGGACGGTGTACCGGGTTGGGGAATCGTCAGCCAGCTCATCGGCAATCTTGGGCAAGCGGTACTGGCGGCTTTGAGCGTACAGTACTTCAACAAAGAAGAAACGCGCCTATTCGACAATTTTCGGGGGGTGGTTGTGTTTACCTTGGGCGCGGTAATTTTTGCGCCGGTGGTTGTTTCCAGCATCGCGGCCTACCTTTACGTGCTAAGCGGCTGGGAACAAAGTTACTGGTATGTCTGGCGCGCGCGAGTGTTGTCTAATGCGCTTTCGACTCTCATGATCGTGCCGCCGATTGTATCGCTTGCCGGTGGCGTGATCCAATCAAGAAAAGTTGAGCCCCGGCGTTTATTGGAAGCCGGATTGATCGCTGCCGGGCTAAGTTTGATTGCACTGGGCGCTTTGCGAACGGAAAGCGCCGTGGCAGTTTTCCTCTATGCGCCGCTACCTTTGCTGCTGTGGGCGGCCGTCCGCTTCGGCATCGGTGGGTTGTGCCTTTCTCTCCTCGCCACGGCGTATTTAATTTTTTTAGACACTTCCGGTGGACAAGGTCCCTTCGCCGCTAAATCAGCGGCCGAGAATATACTCTCGCTGCAACTGTTTCTAATTACCATCTCGCTGCCGTTGATGCTGCTTGCGGTATTGCTTCAGGAGCGGCGGGGTAAAGAAACGGCCGTACGCGAGAGTGAGGCGCGTTACCGGGCGCTGGTCATGGCCAGCGCGGATATGGTGTGGCGGGCAAACGCCCGGGGAGAGGGTTTCTTTGTCACGCCGAGCTGGCAAGAGTTCACTGGCCAGAACGAAAACCAGACGCGCGACTTTGGCTGGCTGGAAGCGCTTCATCCCGATGATCGCGAGCGAACCAAGCGGTTATGGGAGCAAGCCATGATGGAAAGGCGAGCCTACGAAAATGAGCTTCGAGTTCGCGCTCGCGATGGGAGCTGCCGGCATTTTTATGTGCATGCCGTGCCGATCCTTGCGCCGGACGGTAGCGTGCACGAGTGGGTGGGGGCCAATGTCGATATTACCGAACGCAAACGGGCCGAACAGGCGCTGCAAGACCTCGTCGCTGGCACCGCGGTGATCGGCAAGGAATTCTTTGCCGCGCTTGTCCGCCACGTGGCGGCGGCCCTCGATGTCAATTGCGCGGTGGTATCTGAACTAGCCGATAACAAGGCTCCTAGTTTACGGACCCTCGCGATCTGGCTGAACAACGATTGGCGAGACAACTTTGAATACGACATTGCTCAAACCCCTTGCGCCGAAGTGATACGCGAAGGGAAGACCGTTTGCTACCGGGATCGCGTTCAGGAGTTGTTTGCGGGAGACAAATACCTTGCGGACATCAACGCCATGACGTACATGGGGACGCCGCTGTTCAATTCAGCGGGGCGGTTGATCGGCAATCTCTGCATTATTGATAACAAACGGCTTATCGATGAACAGCGCGCGAAATCGATCCTGGAAATTTTTGCTGCTCGCGCAGCGGGGGAAATCGAGCGCCAACGCGCCGAGGATTCATTGCGTGAGAGCGAAGAGCGTTTAGTGCGAACCGAGAAAGTTTCTCTTGTCATGGTCGCCCATGCGGACCTGGAAGGTCGCTGGTTGAAGGTGCCACCGACCTTGTGCGAGCTGCTGGGCTACAGTGAAGCTGAGTTGCTGGGAAGCTATTCTAGAGCGGTAACTCATCCCGACGACTTCGAGGCTGGCTGGCGTCAATGTCAACGGTTGATCCGGGGCGAGATCCAGTCGTTCGATCTGGAAAAGCGCTATATTCACAGGGCTGGCCGTATTGTCTGGGTCTATTTAAACTGTTCCCTGGTGACGGATTCAAAGGGATCGGCGGTGCAGTTTCTCGCGTATATTCGCGACATCACCGAGCGTAAGCAGACCGAACAGGCGCTGCGTGAGAGCGAGCAAGCGCTCCGAGAAAGCGAAGAGCGGCTAAGGCTTGCGGTGGAGTCGAGCCGCATGGGAGTCTGGGATTGGGACAGGCGGGCCAACGTGCGCAAGTGGTCCAGGGAGCAATTCAGCATCCTGGGACTGGCGTCCTTTGGTGTCGAGCCGACCTATCGTACCTGGGCGCAATGCATACATCCCGAGGATCTTCCGCGCGCCAACGCAGCCGTGGAAGAAGCCATCGCAGAGAAGAAAGAGTACCGGTGCGAGTATCGCGTGGTCTGGCCCGAGGGGACTGTTCGTTGGGTAGTGGGACGCGGAGAGCCTATTTATGATGAAAACGGTGAATGCGTT
Source organism: Thermodesulfobacteriota bacterium (assembly GCA_036794995.1). Lineage (GTDB taxonomy): Bacteria > Desulfobacterota > Binatia > UBA9968 > UBA9968 > DAIRFP01. The sequence goes on from DAIRFP010000172.1 coordinate 6,145, forward strand.
AGGATAATGGGAGTTCTGGTCGATGTTACCGAACGCAAGCAGACCGAGGAGGAGATTCGCCATTTGAAGGAGCGCCTGGAGGCGGAGAATGTCTACTTGCGTTCCGAAGTATCAGGCGTGCACCGATACGGTGAGCTGCTTGGCCAAAGCGAAGGGATTCGCAAGGTGCTCCAGCAGGTGGATCAGGTGGCCGGTACCGACATGACGGTTTTGGTGTTAGGGGAGACGGGAACCGGAAAGGAGTTAGTGGCGCGTGGGGTTCATGGGCAGAGCGTGAGGCGGGAGAGGCCTTTGGTTAAGGTGAACTGCTCGGCGCTACCTGGGGATTTGATTGAGAGCGAGTTGTTCGGGCACGAGAAAGGGGCCTTCACCGGTGCGACGGCGCGCCAGGTCGGGCGCTTTGAATTAGCCGATGGCGGCACAATATTTTTGGACGAGGTAGGAGATTTGCCGTTAAAGCTGCAAGCCAAGCTGCTTCGGGTTTTGCAGGAGGGGGAGTTTGAGCGCTTGGGGAGTGGCAAGACAATCAAGGTGGACGCGCGGGTGATTGCGGCGACTAACCGGGATTTGCTCCAAGCAGCGCAGCGCGGGCGCTTTAGACTGGACCTGTATTACCGGCTCAATGTCTACCCGATCGTTTTGCCGCCGCTCAGGGAGCGACAGGAGGATATAGGATTATTGGCGGAGACGTTTCTTAGCGAAGCGAGCCGAAGATTGGGACGGCTATTCGAGCCAATCTCCGAGGAGGTGCTACGGGCCTTCAGGGTTTATCACTGGCCTGGCAATGTCAGGGAGTTGCAGAACGTCATTGAGAGAGCAGCGGTGCTTTCGCGGGACCGACGGCTGCAACTGCCGGAAGAGTGGGCTTCGATGTCGTTTGCATCAACCACCAACACATCGGCGGCGGCGGAACCTGTGCAGTCCGCTGACACTGCATCGCAAGAAGCAACTTTGGCAGAACTCGAACGCAACCATATTCTGCAGGTCTTGCACCAAACCCGATGGCGCGTCGAAGGGCCAACCGGAGCGGCAAAGACTCTCGGCCTGAACCCCAGTACCCTCCGATCTCGCATGCAGAAACTGGGAATTAAGCGCGTCCGGCGCGCAGTAGAACTACCCACGAATTGAAATAGTTTCCGTGATATTTAGCGGACAATTTTACTGGATCCTATCCGGTAACCACTGAATGTCGTGGCTTAGGATTCTTAAAGCCAGTCGAGTATCCACATTTCAGTTACGGCGTCATTAAATTAAACGGCGGATTTGTGCCTAAGTGAAAGTTCAAAGGCTAAGCTAGCCTAATCATCTGCCCCCGCCTCTCTGATCGCCTGAAAATCCCGTTGCATGATTTTTTGGCGTCACATTAGCAACTTAGAAATTGTGTTGAGACAAGGTCAATGAGTGTCTAATGGAGTGGTGGCGAGGGTTCATGATGAAAGCTAGCTGTTCTTCCACGCCTAGCGTGTGAATGTCTTGCCAATCCCTTGACACATGGCCCCTGAATTGCCTTAAATTGGCTTAGACTACCTAGTAGTTTGGGCAGGTCGGTGTAAGGGAAAGGAGTATAGATGGCTACATTTTCGGATGCTCCCATCAGGGGACGGGATCATATCAAGCTATTTCGAACCAAAGTCATCGGGAAAAAGCTATCAAGACTGGACCGAGAAACGCGGAGTTTTGAAGCAAAGCATGGCGGGTTGTCGAGCTTCGGGCTAGGCGGGGTTACAGAGCAGGAGCCGGTGGTTCGCTCCCTAGCTCTAGAGCTTGGCCGGGTGAAGGATCAGGAGCGAAAAAAGATCGCTGATCAGCTTCACGATCAAATCGGCCAAAATCTCGTGTTGGCCAAAATGAAGCTTCAGGCTCTGAAAAGTCTGGCCACCGGCGAGCCGGCGGACTTGATTGAAACGATTTTGAATCTTGTCGACCGTTCAATCAAAGACACCCGGTTGTTGATTCATGAGCTTGACGTTGAGTGGCTGGCCGAGCTGAATCCAAAGGAAGCTTTAGATTGGCTGGTGGAACAGCTCCAGGCCAAATACAACCTTCGTTGTGTCACCGATATTCTTTCGTTACCGAAGTCACTAGAAAAGGGCGTCCAAGCAGTCCTGCTCCAAGCGGTGCGCGAGCTTCTAGTCAATGTTGCCAAACACGCGGGGGTGAATCAGGCGAGCATGGCTTGCGAATCCGAGAAAGATTGGATCAGAATTCGCGTTGTTGACAAAGGGCGGGGATTCGATTTGTTACCGTCCCGGTCCCGCAAGGTCGAGCGTGGTGGGTTTGGTTTGACGATTGTGCGGGCCCGGCTCGGACATCTAGGCGGCAACCTGCACATCGATTCCCATATTGGCATGGGAACCCGGGCGACGATTGTTTTGCCTTACAGATAGCGCCAGCGCAGCGTTGCAAATGCCATTGCAAATCCTAATTACGGACGACCATCGATTGATCAGAGAAGGGCTTCGATCTTTGCTTGAGGGGCAGGGTTTCGAAGTAAAAGGCGAGGCGGAAGACGGTCGAAGCGCGGTGAGACTCGCAAACCAGCTGAAGCCCGATGCCGTTATCATTGATATCAGCATGCCGGGTCTTAACGGCATTGAAGCGACCAGGCAGATCCGCGAAGAATCCCCTACAGTCAAAGTCGTGGTGCTTTCGATGCGTTCCGACAGCCAGGCCGTTCTGATGGCTTTTGCTGCGGGGGCATCGGGTTATATTCTAAAGGAGGCCGCTTTTGAGGAAGTGGTCGTTGCCCTGAACGTGGTTGCGCAGGGACAGACCTATGTTAGTCCCTCCATAGCTGAGGTCGTGGTGCAGAATTCGGTCGACCACTGGTTACCAGGCGGTGCTGCGACTAGCCATCGGAAAATTTCAAGCCGGGAGAGAGAGATCCTTCAACTGTTAGCCGAAGGGATGTCCACCAGGGAGATAGCGGATGCTCTTTATGTGAGCGTAAAGACGATTGAGACCCACCGAAAACAGATCATGAATAAATTGAATGTTCGTAGCATCGCTGAGTTGACCAAGTACGCCATCCGCGAAGGGATGACCTCTTTGTAATCTTGCCCTACCCTGAGGCCACGCTTTAACTAAGGAAAATCGAAGGCAAAATCAGGGTATCCCCAATAGGGGTTTATCCTAAAGTTTAGTATTTACAACTATCGACAGGTTGGCGATGGGGCGCATCGCGGACCGTCAATCAGTGGCTATGGGGTCTGGCTGATCGTGACCGAAAATAACAGCACCATGTCTGGTTCCGAGGTGAAGCGGGCTCTGATTGTAGACGATCATAAGATCATGCGGGAAGGACTGCGCTCGTTGTTGGAAAAAAGCGGTCGCTTCGAGTGTGTTGGGGAGGCTGATGACGGTTACCAGGCGGTGAAGATGGCGACAGAGCTACGTCCAGATATTGTCATTATGGATATTGCCATGCCCAACTTGAACGGCATTGAGGCGACCCGGCAAATCAAAGCCGAACTTCCTGAGATTGAAATCGTCGTATTGTCCATGCACGCCACCCGAAATTACGTCTTGCAAGTTCTTCAGGCCGGAGCCTCGGCTTATTTGCTGAAGGATTCTGCTTTTGAGGAACTATCCACGGCGTTGCTTGCCATTAGCCGGGGGGGTATGTACCTGAGCCCGGCAATTACCAAAACCGCGGCTCTCGCCAACCTTAAGGCCGGCCCTTACGGCACCGGTGGGACCCAAGCTGAAAACCTTACCAAAAGAGAACTGCAAGTCTTGCAACTAATCGCAGAAGGAAAATCCACAAAAGATATCGCCAATCGGCTCTCGCTGAGCGTGAAGACGGTGGAGACCCACCGCAAACAAATTATGGATAAACTAGAGATCCGCAGCATCGCCGGACTCACGAAATACTGTATTCGCGAAGGTTTGACTGTAGTATAGCCTGCACTCAAAGCTCACGGAATCCATGTGTCGATTTCACGCCGAATGATTAATGTCTCCTTTCAGCCGTCTTTCGACGGAAAGGGAAACCACCGCCTTGTAAGTAAGGCGGTGGTTCGCACTCAGTTGAGGACCGCACCGATGCGAAGAGAAAGAAATAAAGGGAGGATGCTATGTATAAATTGATCCTGCAGCGATTTGTGATGGTTGCGGTAATCCTGGGAGTTTTTGGGTTGGGATATTTTTGCGGGACCATCGGCCAGCAGCAAGCCGGTGCTCAGCTTGGCGGGATCCTGGAACAAGCCGGCAAGGCCGGCGGTCCGCTGGGGTCAGCAGCCCAGCTCGGTTCATCCATCGTGGAGATGCAGGATCACGTGACCGGTCTGCAAAAAAACCTCGACAGCCTGAAAAAGATCCAGTCGGCTCTCGGTGGGAGCCCGAAAAAGTAGACGCCTCTTACCAGGAAAAACGAAGCGTCGATCTGGGTTTCCTTGATTTAATTGATCGGTGAAATCAACTAGGGTTTTGCTAAACGGTCTTGGATAAAGTCGAAAAGATGTCCCATGAACTTTCTATGAGGAGGAATGATGAGCGGTAAAAAACCTTGGCTAGGAGTCGTTGTTGGTGTTGGTATGGTTCTTAACGGCTGTGCGGGGATGTCTAAGAATCAGGCCGCACTGATCGGCGCTGCTACCTGCGGGGTAGGTGGAGCCGCCGGTGGAGCCGCGGCAGCGAACAATATGGGCAGCGCCGAATGGA
>DAIRFP010000173.1:0-10805 GCA_036794995.1 Thermodesulfobacteriota bacterium
TTGATGCGGGCGCACGGCGACGCGGTGGTCGGTGCCAGCCTCGAGCAAGCGATCCTGCGGACTATTCAACTTGCTTTCCTTGGCGAGCTTGCGCATATGGCCATCGCCCACGGCGAGCCGCTTTACATGACCGAAGAGGAATTGGCGACTTTCTCCGCCGACCAGGCTTTTCCAGCGCGCCCGTGGGAATACTACTTGAGCCGAGCGCGGGAGCGCCGTTCGGCTTGACAGGATGATAACTGACTAATAGCTTCGCAAAGCTAGACGCGCGGCTCGTTGTCCTGATTCTTGGACGATGATGGGTTTCGTTAACGCTCAACCAATCCTATAACGCTATAGCTCGTGGAAACTCCTACCGAGTTAGCCGTTCGAGCAAAATATCCTCAACGTTTCGCCTCCCATCGATCACAGTCATCACAAAAACACTCGGACCTACGATCCGATAGATGATCCGCCACGGCGGGCACAAAATCTCATGATACAGGCGCAGGCCGATCTCCGCGAGTTCAGGAACGATCCTTCCTCTCTCGGGCATCCTTTCTAAAGTCGCCGCTCTCTTCCGTGTTTTTTGAGAACCTGAAGGGCGTTAGGGATATTGTCGCGGGCAATAAACTCTACGATCGACTCAAGATCCTGGCCCGCCGGATGAGTCCATTGAACTTTATATTCTCGTCTTTTTGGCACGCGCGGTTTTCCGTCTCAAGAGCCGGTTGGTGAGACTCTGGAACAACTCGTCTTGCTCGTAGGTCTTTCCTGAGCGGACGGCTTCCTCGCCTTGCACGAGGAGCTTCATCAGTCCGACGGCTACCTTCGTTCGCTCATAGCTTTCCGGGTCTTGCATAACAGCCCTGGCTTCGACGTTCTGAGTTATGACTACGGGCCGGTGGGTCTTGTTGAGTTGAGCCAGAAGATCGGCGGCCTTTGACTTAAGGTACGTAACCGGGCGAATGTCTTCACGCATCTTCATATTCAACCTCTCAGTCCGAATAAAGTACTTTACAAGGCCCAGTCCAATCAAGGTCGAGCTTTTGAAACCTCAGCGCGCAGCCTTGACAGCCCGCGGGTCGGCGAATAGATTGCCACACAACTAGTTTCTCATGTGAAGGAGTCTTCATGGCAGCAGATCGAGCGAACATTCCCGCGTTTGATTCATCCGAGCTAAAAGACCTGAAAGAAAAACTTATCACCGCCTGTCACATTCTCGATCACGAGGGCGTGACCGACGGTTACGGCCATATCAGCGTGCGCGTGCCCGGCGCGGATGCGTTTATTACCATCGCCAACGTAAGCCCGGGATACGTCACTCTGGACCGTCTCATTATGCAGGACTTCGACGGCAACCATCTTGGCGGTGCGAAGACGCCGCCCAACGAGTGGCCGATTCATGCGTGCATTCTCAAGGCGCGAGCCGATGTGGAAAGCGTCGCCCACACGCATTCCAAGTGGAGCACCATTTTCAGCGTCTTGCCCATCAAGCTCAAGCCCATGCACCACTATGGCAAATTTCTCTCCGCCGACGGTCCGCCGGTATATCAAGGGGTCGGGCTGGTGCGCACGGTAGCTCGAGGTAATGAGCTGGCCAAGTCCCTGGGCGACGGTCCGGCGGTGTTGATGCGCGCCCATGGCGACGCGGTGGTGGGAGCCAGTATCGAGCAGGTCATCGAGCGCACGACCCGTTTGGCCATGCTCGGAGAATGGAACCATTTGGCCTTGCTTCACGGCGAGCCCAAATATCTGACCGCCGAGGAGCTGACGGTTTACAACGAGGATCAGCGTTTCCCGATGCGCGGCTGGGAATATTTCGTCAGCCGGCTCAAAGACCAGCGGTAGTTTTCGAGTGTCAAGTTGGCATTTCCTGCAAATCATCAGCGCGCAGTTACTCTCCGGGAGCTTGCCAAGGAGGTGGGAGTCAGCCCATCGACGGTTTCACGAGTGCTGAACCGAGACCCGAACGTCCGCGTCTCAGAAACAAGCCGCAGCCGGATACTTGATCTCGCGGCTGCCACAGGTTATCGCCCGAATCGTCTCGCGCGCTCTCTAAAACTGCAACGGACAAACGTGATCGGAATGTTGATCCCGGATATTACTAACCCGCTTTTCTCGGCATTGTTCAGAGCGGTGGACGAAGTCGCAGCCGCTGCGGGCTACCACGTTATTCTATGCAATACCGGAGACAGCGTAGATCGCCTTCAACAACATTTAGAGGCGCTCAGCGAGGGACACGTCGATGGATTGCTCCTCGCCACCGCGCATCGAAACGATCCGGTTGTTGAGACGTTGCGGCGCCGGCGTTTGCCTTACATCTTGGTAAGTCGCCGGAACGAAAATAGTGATGAGGCTTGGGTCGTTCCCGACGACCGGCAAGGCGCGCATCTCGCGGTGGAGCATCTGGTCAACTTGGGACATCGACGCATTGCGCACATCGCCGGCTTTATGGAGATTAGTCGCAGCGCCGACCGTCTTCATGGCTATCGGGAAGCGATGGATTCTTGTGGTCTAGATCCGATGGTCTGGTTGACTCCAGCGGCCGGCCTTGATGAAGCGGCAGGCGAGATGGGGTTCATTGAACTCCTGAAGTCCTCCGAGAGACCAACAGCTATTTTCACAGCAAACGACCTCGCTGCTGTGGGAGTTATTGCTCGTGCACGTCGGATAGGCCTTGCGGTGCCTCGAGACCTATCTGTGATCGGCTGTGACGATATTCCAATGAGCAAACACATCGAACCTAGCCTTACGACGATCCGCTATCCGTTTCACGAAGTGGGACGACTATCGACAGAGCATCTGATCCGCCACATCGTAGGACATGCTCCCGCTGATGAACTTCCTCCGCAGATGGCGTTGCCTTTCGAATTAATCGTGCGCGAATCAACTGACGTACCGAGGAATGACAGTATTCCATGATCCTCTTGACACGAAACAGACTGCCGTATTATGGTGAACAAACGTTTGCAGCAAACGATTGTGCAAAATATTCTACCAAGGAGGAACCGAGATGATTAGCGAAAATCACGCAAAGGGAAAGATATTCTGGCCCGAAAACCGTCGGATGACGGTAGCCATAACTTTCGATTTTCAAGGCGGAGAGCCCGTTAGGCCGCTCGCGAACGGCAAAATGAACAACGAAGACTATGCCGAAGGCGAATACGGACCGAAGACCGGTATTTGGCGGATTCTCAGAATGTTGGACGAAGTCAAAGTCAAGACAACTTTTTTGACTTGCGGGGGCATCGCTGAAAGGTATCCCGATGCAGTCAAGGCGATCGCGGAACAGGGGCATGAGATCGCCGGCCATGGTTACCATCACGAGATCGCCCGCGATTTGTCCAGAGAGGAAGAAAGAGATGTGACGCGGCGCACCACAGACATGCTGATGAAGCGGACCGGGAAACGTCCGATAGGCTGGCGCACATGTACTCAGAGCGTCAACACGGTAGAGATCCTCATGGAGGAGGGGTATATCTGGAACAGTAATTCGTTTGCCGACGATCTTCCTTTCGTTTGGGAGGACGGGCAATCGCGACTGGTTGAGCTTCCCCGCCAGCCTTTTGGCGACGGCAGGCTCTATGGTCATCAGAACAGAGCCGGCGACCATCCGGATAACGCTTTGACTTTGTGGAAAAGCTTCTTCGACGAGCTCTATCGGGAATCATCGATAGCGCCGACTTTCACCACGTTTCAGCTCCATCCCTATGTTTCCAGCAGACCTGGACGGACCAGTGCCCTCAAAGAAATGATTGAATACATGAAGGGCCATCAAGGCGTTTGGTTCGCAACCGGTATCGAGATCGCGGAGTGGTGGTTGAAGCAAGGATTTTCCGAGCAGCCAGCGCTACTTCGGGCCGCAGCCGGTTCTTAAACGACAGCCATAGACCCCTAAGCACGCGCTGGAGCACGTGGAAGCTGATTAAGACAAAGCCCGCGGCTCCAGCGCAAATCTCGACCACGATCCGAATAGCGGAGAAAAGCATTCCGTTCCATTGGCGCTGGTGCGTCAAGCACGACCGGCGCTATGACTCACGAGAGGGACAATGAGCATAGCTAAACCCACCCGTTTGAGATTGACGGTCCTAGCGCTTCTCTTTAGCTTGAGTTTTCAATCGGTCTTCGCGCAGGAACGATTGAGAATCGCTTGGTCCGGTTCGAGCCCTGCCCACACTCCGATCTGGGTCGTCGAAGAAAAGAACCTGTTAAAGAAATATGGCATCGATGGGGAGATTATCAGCATCACCGCCAGCTCCATCGCCGTGCAGGTGCTCCTAGCTGGAGAAGTTGATGTCATCATCGGTTCCGTAGCGAATCTCACCTCGCGCTTGGCTGGGGCCGACACGGTCATGATCTTGGGCCTCGTCCCCACTTTTGTGGATCATCTGATCACCCATCCTTCCATTACCAAAATCGAGCAGCTTAAAGGGAAGGTAGGAGCGGTCAATCGCGCCGGGACTTCTTCCGAGCTCGGGATCAAGTTAACGCTGAGAAGACTTGGCATTGATCCCGATAAGGAAGTGAAGCTGGTGCCGCGGGGCGGCAATCCCGAACGACTGGCCGCTATCTCCCAGGGAATAGCGCAGTTCACTCACATGCCCGAACCTTTCATTCGCGAGGCCGACAAACTGGGGCTGAGAGACTTTATCGACATCGGCTCGTTGAAGATCCCGTTTCACTGGAACGCATCCATGACCCGTGAAGCAACCATCAAATCGAAACGCCCCCTCATCACCCGCTACGTGCGCGCGATGGTCGAGTCGATTCAATTCATAAAGACCAACAAAGAAGCGACCAAGGCGATCCTGGCAAAAAAACTTCGAACCGATGATCAGGATGGACTCGAAAGAGCCTACCAAGCCTATAGTGTGATTTTTCGCGAAGCGCCTTATCCGTATGTGGAGGGGGTAAAGACATTTATGGACGATCTAGCGGTGACCAATCCCAAAGCCGCGAACGTCGATTTGAGTAAGTACGTGGACATGAGTTTCGTACAAGAACTGGAATCTTCGGGATTTATTAAGCAACTCTACAAGCGATAGATCCCGGCAACGGAACAAATTTAGGAGCGAAAATATGGCCCGCGCAACTTCTGGCAAGCATCTGGTGATCGACGGAGGAACACTAATCGATGGAACCGGATCCCCCCCCTTAGAGCATGGGGTCATCGTGGTCGAAGGCGAGAGAATAAAGTCGATGGGCAAGAAAGGCGAGCTGTCCATTCCGAAAGGCAGCCGCGTCATCAACGCCAAAGGCAAAACGGTCCTACCCGGGTTTATCGACGGTCACGGGCATTATGAAGATTTTGCCGGCGAGATTTACCTCCATCTCGGTGTCACCACTTGCCCCGACATCCAAACGACCCGTGACGACTACTGGTCCATGGCGCAGAGAGACGGCATTCGTCTGGGCAGGATTCGCGGGCCGAGGATATGGTCAGCGGGGAAAGCGGTGGGACAGACCTCCGACACCTCGGCCATGGGCGGCGGTCGTAGGGGCTCGTTCCCGATCAAGAGTCCAGAGGACGGCCGGGAGATGGTGCGGTGGAAGAAAAAGATGGGACTCGATCAGATCAAGATCGGGGAGGCTCTTAGAGGTGAAACGCTGAAGGCGGTTGTCGACGAAGCCCATCGGCTGGGCTTTTCTGCGATTGCCCACAGCATGGATGTGTTTGCTTCTGCCGAGGCCGGAGTCAATGCGGTAGAGCACCATTGGTCGGTCGGGTTGAGCTCGATCGCCGATCCCGAGAAAAGAGCCAAGATAATCGCCGATCGCTGGCAAGGAAGGCTCGATACCGAAGAGATGACTTTTTACTACGAGCCCGACAACTTCGACCGGCTCATCGAGACAATGGTCAAGCACAACGTCACATGGAGCCCTACGATTGGCACGTGGTTTCGGCCGCTCTCGGCCAGTGCCGCTCGCTTCAAACGCCGGGAGTTATCGATTCTAAACAACCCCAAGGCCAGGTATTTGCCCGAAGTCCTGCGCGCCATTACGTTGGGGCCCTACGACAAGTATCGAAAATGGCCGGTTGAGAAACTGGATCGCATCAAGCAAGGGTATGAAAACGTTTTAGAGTTCATGCGCCGCTTCGCTCGGGCTGGTGGGTTGGTCCGCGCCGGCAGCGATCCCAACCACGGCATGCCGGCTTTAGACATTCATGAAGAAGTGACCATGTTTGTCGAAGGCGGTCTGACGCCGATGCAAGCCCTCCAGTCTGCTACCATTAATGTCGCCAAGACCTTTGGCAAGGACCGCGATTTCGGAACTATCGAGCCGGGCAAAATCGCGGATATGATCCTGATCCATGGCAACCCGCTGAAGGACAGCTGGGCGACACAGAATGTGCAGATGGTTATTTCGAGCGGTAAGGTCATAGACCACAACTTCCATGCCGATTACAAAAACCCGATCCCCAGTCCTGAGCCATGGCGAAACATCGCTCGGGAGATCGAAATCACGCCACGCTCCATCCCGCAGCGATCGAAGCCCACCGTTTTGACGGTGAAGGCCACCGCAGGAAGGGTGGCGCGCTGGCACAAAGTTGCTATTGACGGAAATTTGCTGGAGACGCGCTTCATCAGTTCGACGGAGCTGCGAGCAAAAATTCCGCCACAAGCGATCAAAAATGCGGGCACCTATCCGGTGGCCGTGGTGAGTCCACGCGAGTCTGGCGGGCACTCTAATCCGGCCCATCTCATTGTGACGTTTGCGCGTTAAGTACCCACGTCGTCGATCCGGATATTTGTAAGCGCAACCATCCATGGCCGAGAGTCCCGAACTTTTCCCACGGCGGCGAAAAACCGCGCTCCCCGGCGGGTACATGGGTAAGATCCTGCGCGTCGATCTCACGACCGGGTCGTTCAAGGATGAAAACCTTCCTGAGGAGCCGCTGCTAAAAAAGCTAATCGGTGGCCAAGCTCTGGCGACCTATATTCTGCTGCAAGAACTCCCTCTTGATGCCAAACCTTTCGGTCCGGAAAACAAGGTCGTCATGATGACCGGACCGATCACGGGTACCGGGTTCACTCCCGGAGGAACCAAAGTCACTGCCGTCTATCTTAGCCCATTGACGGAACATACGTTGGGCCGAGGGGCCGCGAGCGGCTATTGGCCGGTCTCTTTGAAAGCAGCGGGGTACGACGGTCTCATCATCGAAGGGGTCGCCCTCCGCCCTACTTATCTCTACGTGCATGAAGGGAAAGCTGAATTGCGTGACGCCGGCAAATTTTGGGGTAAGGGCACACGGGAGACGGAGGATCTTCTTCGCCAGGAAGTTGGGACGAGAGACGCGAAAGTGATGTGCATCGGCCCGGCGGGAGAGAATCTCGTGCGCGCGGCGATGTTGGTAAACGATTACAATCATAGCGCCGCCCATAGCGGCGGAGCGATCTTCGGCTGTAAGAACCTTAAGGCGATCGTGGTTCACGGCAGCGCCCGTCCAAGACTCCATGATAAGAGCCGTCTCATCGACGCCGGTCTGAGATGGCGCAAAACGTTGGTCCAGCGAACCACCGCACTGAAAACAACGGTCGGTCATGCGGCGGACCTCGAAGCGCTGCCTAACTTCAACTACCGGAGCACGCTCATTGCGGACCACGCTCGTGATTTTGATAAGAACGAAATTACCTCCAGGCCGTGTTTTCAGTGCCAACGGCTCTGCCCAACCGATGTCGAGATCAAAGATCGTGGCATCGTCGCTCATTTCAATGCGGGCAGCGAATGGCTCGACGCTTTCTTCAATCTCGGATTCAAGGGTAACGACGTGCTCTATTTGGCCGAGAGGATCAACGATCTGGGGATCGAGTGCAGCCATTTCTCGTGCGGAGTAGCCGTGGCTTTCGAAGCCTGGGAAAAAGGACTGCTGGGCCCCGCACAAACTGAAGGGATCCCCTTCGAGTGGGGCAACTTTGACGCGGTTAATGTTCTTTTGGAAAAAACCGCGCGGCGCCAAGGCCGCTGGGGAAATCTGCTCGCGGAGGGACCGACAGAAGTGGCCGAAGCGATCGGCGGTGAAGCGCACCAATGGGTAGTTCACACCAAGAAGGGCACGCCGGCGCTGCACGATTGGCGCCCGCATTTCGGCCTGATGCTGCGCGAGCTGGTGGCCAGCGGAGGAATGAAACCCCAAGGAGGTGGATCGGAGAAGCCTCCACCGGATCTTAGATACAGGGAAAAATGGGGACCTCTCGATCGCAACGACCCGACCGGTTGGCCCTGGTCGCAAGTTCTCGCCGAGCAGTATCGTCAGTTTTGCGGCCTCATGGGTGGTTGCTGGTTTGCCCAACTGCCCGGGCGGCCGGACAGCCTCAACAGCATTGTCGACTCCCTGAATGCAACCACCGGCTGGAACTTCGATCTGGATGAGGCATTGATAGCCGGTCATCGGAGTATGATACTGCAGAGTCTGTTCGGCACCCAAAGAGGATGGGTTGCCGACCATGACTGGGAACAAGTGGGCCCGCGCTTTCTAGAGCCGATCCCTGACGGCAAATTTAAGGGATTTACGATTGCCAAATGGCTTCCTGAAATCCTCTTCGAATATTATCGCCTCTCCGGCAGGCATGAGCGCACCGGCCGCCCTTTCGCCGATACTCTCGGGCGGCTCGGTCTGGAAGATTTCAATCAATGGGCGCAGCCGGATTGAAAAACTGATCCGCAGGAGTCAAACGATGAGATCCCATCTCGGAGCAAAATTGGCTTTATGGATTCTCGTGGTCATTGCAATTTCCTTCTCACAACCAGCGGCGAGCCAGAATCTCAAAAAAGTCACCTTAGGTATTTCTGCCACCAACGTAAATTACCTGCCCTTCTTTGTGGCGCTGCAAAAGGGTTTCTATCGGGAAGAGGGGATCGATCTCCAGGTCATCTATATGGCGTCCACTTTAACCAGCAGAACCGTCCTCACCGGCGACGTGGATTACAGCGGCGCGGTCAGCGGCGTAGTCGGCGCCGCGGTGCAGGGGCAGCCTCTAAAGGTAGTCATGTTCACAGTTGCCAGGCCATTGTTATTTCTAATCAGCAGGAAAGAAATCACGGAACCGCAGCAGTTAAAAGGGAAAAAGATTGCCGGCAGCACCCCCGGGGCGAGCGCAACGCTTCTCGCGGCCCAGGCACTGAAGCATTTTGGTTTGGAGCCCGGACGTGACGTCGCCATCATGCCCATGGGCGGGAGCGCCGCTAGCCGCTACGCGATTTTGGAATCCGGCCTCGTCGATGCGTCGGTGCTTTCCGTCCCGGAAAACATTATCGCCCAAGAAAAAGGGTTCAGAGAGCTACTTTTTCTCGGGGACATCATCGAATTGCCGCAAACGGGAATCGGCACGTCAGATAAGAAGATTCGCGAGAACCCCGACGAAATCCATCGCATGACCCGCGCAACGTTGCGCGGCATTATGTTTGTTTGGGACAAGCGGAATTACGAAGAAATTATCGGTATCATTATGAAGCATTGGAAAATCGAGAACCGAAAAATGGCCGAAGAGATGTTCAGGCACGTGACCCGCGTACTGACCAAGGATGCCTCGGTCAAACCCGAGTCGGTGCAAGGGCTCATCGATCTGGCGCGGGAAAATGCCAAAGTATCAAAACCGGTGAGTCTGGCCGAAGTGGTTAACTTTAGTTTTACGGACAAGGCCAGGAAAGACTTGATGGCGACCAAATAGACGAAGGGAAAGGGCTGCGATGGCGCGAGCGACCCAAGAAAAAACTCTCAAGGTCGGTGTGGTTGGCGGCGGCTTCGGCCGAACTCACATATTGGCGTACCGGGCGACCCCTAACGTGGAGGTGACGGCATTCTGCCAGCGCACAAAGGCCAATGCCGAGAAAATCGCACGGGACTTCGGCATTCCTCACGCGTTCACTGACTACAGGGAGATGCTGGCACACGGTGATCTTGACGCGGTAAGTTTAGCCACTCCGACCAATGTTCATCTGGTTATGGCGTCTGAAGCATGCAATCAGGGTGTCTCGGTTTTGTGCGAGAAGCCTCTGGCGATGAATAAGGAAGAGGCGGCGGCAATGTTGATGGGGGCCGAAGAAGCGCGCGTGATTCACATGACTTCTTTCAATTTTCGCTTTCTCCCGGCGTTTTGCCGGATGAAAGAGCTCATGCAGGAAGGATACGTGGGTAACCGGGTTCTTCATGTGGAAGCGAGTTGGTTCACGGAACGGCGGGCGGATCCCAACCTGCCGTTTGGATGGCGCGATCAGAAAGAAGCAGTGGGTTTTGGCGCCATGGGCGACGTAGGAGTCCATTTGGTTGATCTAGTGCGCTGGCTCGCAGGCGACTTCAAACGGGTCTGCGGCCAGCAAGCCATTTTTACCAAGGAGAGACCTCTGGCGGATGGTTCCGGGAAGCGAGAAGTTACCGTGGAGGATTGTGGTGTTTTTATCGGGGAGCTAACTGGAGGAGGATTGATTTCCTTCACAGCGAACGCGGCGGCGCATGGCAGCGCTTATCAAGAGATTCGAATCTTGGGTGACGAGGGCGTGTTGCGTGCGGCAGTGGACCGAACTAAGCCTGACTGGATGATCGGCGAGCTTTGGGGTGCGCAGGGTGACGGCGACACTCACCTTCTACCTATTCCTGAACGGTTGACCAAAACTTTCAATCTCTCAGACCCGGGGCGCGCAGCGAGAGAAGCTATTTTCGCCAATCTCACGCACCTTCTCGCGCATGGTATTAGAACCGGAGAGCAGCCGAGTCCGAGCTTCCGCGATGGACTGGAAGCACAGAAAGTGCTCGATGCCGTGGAAAAGTCGGCTCGAGCAGGAAGTTGGATGCCGGTTGATTGAATCACCCTCACCTTTGCCTC
>DAIRFP010000174.1:0-10689 GCA_036794995.1 Thermodesulfobacteriota bacterium
GAAAAGTTCTTGCCATGCAAAGGGCCTTTGTAAGTGCGGGAACTCCTTTCATCCTGCCTCCGGGAACACCACCCGATAAGGTCCAGATCCTGCGGGAAGCGATGCGAAAGACTTTTAATGACCCCGAATTTTACGCGGAATTTAAAAAACTCGTCGGCGAGGACCCCGCACCGTTGCCGCCGGAGGAACTCGAGAAGGCGATACGCGACTTGCCCCGGGATCGAGAAGTGGTCGAATTGTTCAACAAGCTCTCCGGAGCGGATCCCTTGCCCCCGCGCCTGTAGGCCAGGCCCACTTTGCGCATGCAGCAATGACTCGCGCGGACGGTAAGTTAATTTCCAAAAGGGGATCGTCAGATCGTCTGCTTCAGACCTTGCGGTCCCGGGTGAGGTACTGCGAAGGAGAGGAATGGAATACACAAAGAAGGTAGCCGAATTTGTCGCGCAGACCACCTATGAAGACCTTTCCGCAAAGGCGATTGAGTTGGCGAAGCAGGCCATTCTTGATTCTGTGGCCGTGACGTTGGCGGGGAGCATCGAGCCTGCCGCCAGGATTTGCGCACAAATGGCCCGGGAGGAGAGCACGAGTAAAGATTCGAGCGTTTTTGGCCAGGGTTTCAAAACCTCTTGTTCTCAGGCTGCGCTGGTTAACGGCACGGCCGGTCATGCGTTGGATTATGATTATAACTTCACCTATATGGGGCAACCCACTTCCTGTTTGGCGGCGGCCACCTTTGCGTTTTCAGAAAAGCTGGGAAGGAACGGGCGGGATTTTTTGGAAGCCTACGTCGTTGGTTTTGAGGTCACGACCAAGCTGGTGTGCTCCATTCCGGACCATTCAATCAAAGAAGGTTGGCACAGCGCGGGGACCCTGGGGGCACTGGGAGCCGCTGTTGCCTGTGCGAAATTGCTCGGCCTGGAAGTCGAGGCGGTGCGAAGGACACTCGGAATCGCGGCCTCTATGGCGAGCGGTTTCATCTGGAACTACGGGACGATGACCAAGCCGCTTCATGCGGGCCTCGCCGCGCGGAACGGCGTCTTGGCGGCGAAACTGGCAAGTAACGGTTTTACCGCCAATCCTTCGATCCTCGAGGGCGCCAGGGGTTTCCACGAGAGTTATTCCAGGGGTTCTCCCTACGATCTATCAGTGATCGAAAGCCTGGGAAAATCTTTTGAACTGGTTGAGCGAGAAGTCGGGTTCAAGGCGTATCCCTGTGGCGGCCTAACTCACTCTGCCATCGATGCGGTCGTTGAAATGCGCGCGCAGCGAGACCTTGCCCCGGAGTTGATCGATGACATTCACGTAGGCGTGACGCCGCACACTTACAATAAGGTCCTCGACAAGATTCCCGAGACCGCGATTCAAAGCAAATTTAGCATGGGTTACATTCTCGCTAGAACGATAATCGACGGTAAAGTGACACTCGATACTTTCACTGAGGAGGCCATCCGCGATACTTCGGTTATGCGTTTGGCCGAGAAGGTCCACATGGCAGTGGACCCTGAATTGGAGGAAGACGTGGAGGGGAGCCACCCGTCCAAGGTCACGATTCGCCTGAAGGATGGGCGGACGATTTCCGGTCGAGTGGACTATGCGAAAGGGACCGCGAAGAAATGGCCGCTGACCTCGGAGGAACTTAGGGCAAAATTTATCAATTGTGCGCGCCGGGCACTGGGGGAAAACGCCATGCTTGAAGCTGCCGCGATGATCGAAAAGCTCGAGACATTAAATTCCGTCGCGCCGCTTTGCCGGCTTTTAGCTGGGAACGCGTCACCCGATGCTGTGATGGGAAGGGATTGAAACCATGAAAAAACTTGTTTCGTTCGGAGCCGTTCCATTGTTGCTGTTGAGTTGGTTTCTCCTGCTGCCGCATTCCAGTTATTCACAGGCGGAGAGCTTCTATGCCGGAAAAAACATTAGGCTCGTGGTGGGTTACGGCGCCGCAACCGCCACCGATCTTTGGGCCCGTCTCATTGCACGCCATATGCCCAAATATATTCCCGGCTCTCCGACCATGATCGTGCAGAACATGCCGGGAGCGACCTCGCTGATCGCTGCCAACCATATCTACGGGGTCGCTAAGGCGGACGGCTTGACTCTCGGAGTGATCGCCCCAGCCCTCTACTTCGATCAGCTCGTTGGCCTGAAAGAAGTGCAGTTCGATTGGGCGAAGTTTGGCTACATCGGGAGTCCGACGCGCACGAACGAGATCCTTTTCGCGCGAACGGATGCTCCCTTCAAAAGCATCGAGGATATCCGTAAAGCCTCAGTGCCGCCCAAGTGCGGGGCAACCGGAACCGCGTCCACCGGCTATTATTTCCCCATGCTCATGGAACAGACTCTGGGCACCAAGTTCAACATCATTACCGGTTATCAGGGCGGGAGCGATATTGACCTTGCCATTGAACGAGGAGAGATTCAGTGCCGCGGCTTCAGTCTCAATTCATTTTTTGCCCGGGAACCTTTTGCGACCTGGCGCAAGAAAGGGTTTGTCCGGGTCCTCATTCAATCGGGAAAAGATAAAGATCCAAGGCTGCCCGACGTGCCGACCATTTTTGAGCTAATGAATCAGTACAAGACTCCGGACTCGGACCGACGCGTGGTCACCGTGGTATTGGCTGCCGGCGATATCGGCCGGCCGTTTGTCGCGCCTCCGGCGATTTCTCCGGACACGTTAAAGATCCTGCGCCAAGCCTTTGCCAAGGTCATCGCCGACCCCGAGGTTAAGGCCACTGCCGAAAAGCAAGAGCTAGAATTGGATCCGACCGAGGGCGAACCGCTACAGGCGATCGCTAAGGAAGTGATTACACAACCGCCAGATGTCATCGAGCGTATGAAAAAGCTGCTGGGCAGATAAGGATAAAGGAACGTCCCGGTTAGTTGTCAATTCCAGATGCTGCAACTCAGCATGCCGATGAACATGCCACTACCGCGCATCAAGTTGACATCCCTCGGAATTACGTTTATGCATTTTCCCCGATTACGATACGGTGTCGCAGTGGGGAGAGAAAAGGGATGAGGCCATGGGCTGCCATCTACGCGCACTCAGTGTACTCGACGTCAGCTAACTCTCATTCTAGGCTGACTCGTTGAGCGGATGATCTCTCTTTAATCGTCATAGTTTGATTCACGACCTACCCCAGGTTCAGCGTGTTGGTCGCGAACATCTCCTCCGGCTTGACCGGGCGCGGCAGGATCTTTTGTTCGTACGCGAACCGAATGATGGCATCCAACGCCTTGCGATTGGGTGCCAGGCCGTTGGGGAGCGGATCGTCACCGACGAGGCTTCGGCGCTTGGCCAATACCTGAAGGTCGGCCGGCAGCGCGTCGCCTGACGTAAGCTGTTTCAGGAACTGCGCCTTGGCGGCCTCGAAGGCGGCGAAAAGCCGGGGCGCCAGCGAGGGATCGGACTGGAGCAGCGCGTCCTTGACCACTACTGTGTGGTTGATGGGATAGATACCTGTCTTCTGATACCAGGCGGCCTCGGCCGTCGCCGCGTCGGGGATGAGCGCCTTAACGTCCGAAGAGTCGACCTTGCCGACGCCAATGGCCGCTGCGAGCTCACCGTCAACGAGCATCTCGACCAGGCTCGCGCCGGGTCGGTCCATCACGTTGGCGGGCTTCCGGTACTCCTCCACGTGTTCTTCGTCGACCACCACCCAGGTGATCTTTTCGAGGTCGACGCCGTACTCCGTAGCGAGAATCCCCCTCGCCCAGACACCGGTGGTGACGGTGTACGCGCGCACGCCCACCTTCTTGCCCTCGAGATCCTTCGGCGACCGTACGCCGGACTTTATGTTGTAAACGATCGGGGCGTGGTGGAACTGGCGCATGACAAAGACCGGCAATGCCGTGAACGGTTTGTCGTGGGCCTTGGCGGTCAAGTATGTCGTAATGGCCATCTCGCACACGTCGAACTCGAGCGTGCGACACATGCGGCGGAAAGCGCCGATGATCGGCGAGACCTCGACATGCTCGAACTGGACGCCGGGCACAGTCACTGTGCCATCCTTCAGCCCTTTCGTGTGCGGGTAGGTCGCGATCGCGGTCTTAAGAACTGTCATGTCATCCTCCTACAAACATTGATGCGCTGCTACGTCAGAACGCTATTTATTTTTTTCTGCACCACTCAGCGGGTTTCGCCGGAAACGGCTTCACCAATTAGTAGCACATAGACGGTTGACTCGTTAAGCCCATCCAGATCGAGGTAACGGTCGACAAGGCGGTCGGCGTATCCCCCTATGTTGGTCGTGGCGAGCCCCATTCCCTGAGCCGCAAGGTTGGCATTCTGGGCGAGGTGACCGGCTTCCAACAAAATAAATCGATAACCGCGGTCTCCGTACTTGAACGTCGAGCGGGCAAAAATCGCAGTGATGAAAATCACAGCAGCGGCACTTTCAACAAGATCCTGCTGTACCATACAGCGCGCGACCTGTCTGGTTTCGTCTCGCTGGCGCAGGACGTCGAGAGAATGACCCTCTGGATCGTAATGATATAAGCCGGTTTTCAGGTGCTTAACACGTAAGGCGTAAATGTAGAGTTCAAGTGGGTAGAGTGCACCCCCGGAGGGAACCGTACGCAACGGGCGTGGGAAAACGGTCCCTTTATTATCACGATTGACGCCATAGCTCATCCACAATACTTTGGCTAATTGGTGGAGCTCGATAGCATCAGGACCAAATGCCCGAGCTGTCTGACGCCGGCTGAGCACATCGTCCAAACTAACGCGCGCCGCAGGCCATTTTTGACGAAGGGCGATCTTCGGATAGTCATCGTATCGCTTAACGCGGCGCAGCATGGCCATGCCAGCCGCGATTGACTCCTCAGAAGGCCACAGTCTGTAGACCGGATGGGGATCGGTGAAACTCAGCTTTGAATTCTCGTGAAAAAGCTCCCAGACCATTTCATTGTCTGAATCGAGAATGAGATTCTCTAGCGTTTTGAGTGTCATAGACCACCTCGTTACTAGGGAAACGGATGGGGATAGGGATTGTCAGACTCATCCCGCTTCAGACCTCGATAGCCGAGTTTTGGTGGAACTTCGTAAAGACGTCGCGTACCCAGCGACCGATTGCGATGACCCATGCATAGAGGATGGAGGCCGGGGACAACAACACGGACCACGCGCAGGCCCAAGGAGCGGATATCGGATGTCGTGACGTCGCAGGCGATGGGGTCCAGTCCCGCCGCAGACACAGTTTCAACCAGTGCTTGCAAATCACTCTTTGTATCGCCTTTGGAGAGATCCGGAAGGGATTCGAAGGAACACGTCTCCGAAGACGACCAGGCAAATTGAGCGAAGGCCTTGGAAAATTGTGAGCAATAAAACCGCAAATGATCGTGCTGATCTCTAACGTTGGGATGCCCTTCGTCAGTGCGTACTTCGAGCGGAGCCATGGAGAGCTGCAATCGCTTCGAATACTTTCGCGTGTGGGCCAGCTCTTCAAGACTCTTGATGACAGCACGCTCCGGGGAAGCATCAGTAGCAGCGGCCACAGCAAGAGCTGGCGATGTGGTCGCATTGGTCAAAGCAAGGCTGAGGATGGTAGATACGCCGAGGTCGGTTGTAATATTGATTAAGTGGACATCAATTCCTACGGTCTTAAAACGTCCGACAAGATCAGCCGCCGCTTTCGGTAAGCTGCCCATAAGAATGCGCGGTCTGCTTAAGCGTGCCTGCCAGGTGATGGTGAAGGCATCTCGCTCGACAGCTTCCGATAGACCCGATACCGCGGCTTCCTCGAAAGAGGAACCGCACGCCAGGCCGGTGGAGATCGGTTGGAGGATCGGGGCCGTTTTGATCGGCTGTTTATAATGAAACGGTATATACACGGTCGCCGCGGGCACTAGTATCCGCTCGCCTGATATTAGCGAACGTCCCTGAGTCCAGGTAACCAAAGAATCGTCGGTGAACGGCGCCCACGGAAAGCCTGATTGCCTGAACTGGTCCTCACGATAAACGGTCATTGACTTGGGATGAACGGCTTTCATCCTCAAGTCCCGGTAACGCGCCACGGGGAGATCGTCCAGGTCATAGATGGCGGCACAGTATCTCTCCACCGCCTCGCCAAGCGCCTTGGCAATTGCGATGTATCGGTCCGTTGAAACGCCGCCATTCTCGCTGAAATTCTTCATCAGACTGAAGTGGGCTGTATTGCAAGATCTAGAATAATAGTGAAAGAATTCAGGATCGTCATTGTCGATCGGCCCTTCCACGACATTCTGTACGACCCCAACCTTGCGATCGACCAAAAGCTCCCACAGACCCAGAATCTTGTCTAACTGATTTCGGGTCGCATTCGATGTGATCAACTGGTTTTACCTTCCGTCCTGCTACCGGGGTTCGATCGAGAATGCCGCTAGCAAGTGCTCGGGATTGGAAGCTCAACAGTCAACGACCGGGCAGGCTTCCTCATAATTTCGCTGCAATCAGGACAACGCGGGATCTTTAAAACCCTCCTAACTGACGCACTGAAAGACACCATATTGACTTCGATCACCCTCGAGACCGCGTCGCTCGGAGGATATCCCGCAATGCATTTGGCTATTTCCATAGCGGCGATCTCGCCGAGGATCGCAGCCATGGGCGGCAGAAGGCCGACAGCCTGGCGCCCCTCACAGGTGGCCATGTGCAGGCGAACCGCCCGCGCGGCATCGTAATTGACGTTGTTAGAATCGAGTCGTGCGTTGAAACATCGCAGACATGCCGTTTCGTACGGGTAGTTGAGGGGACCAACGTATCCGACGTGTTCGGTCAACCACACGGGCAGACTGGGTTTTTCGACCGAAAGCGCAATGCGATTGATCTCGATCAGCGCGTCAGGTTGTGAGAAGTCGCTTGCTGCACAGAGAACGGATGCCCCGGCAAGTTCCTGATCGGAGGGCATGACTGGCACGCGCCGCAACCGACCACCGGGACCGCCTCTCATGTCGACGAAATCTTCGGGCGGCACCAGCTGATTATTGAGGATCGGGTGATCAACCACGGTGATCTGACCAACGTTCATCTCCAATAGGCTGCGGAATAGGACTCGCGAAATGAGATTGACTCCGATCACCACCACCGTAGCCTGACGAAGCCGAGAGAGCGTCGCCGAACCGGAGTCACCAAAATTCCGCCAAAACGACGCCTGGAGGGAATCCAATCCGGATTGGCCGAGAGTCTCCTCTGGCTTTTCCGTGATCATTCTACGATGGATCAGTCCGGTAAGGAGGTTTTGCACTTCGGTCTGTAGATGACCGGGAAAACTTGCGACGATCTCTTCTCGGCTGCGAGAACCGTCCAGCATCCGAATCAGTGGTTCGAGAATGGACTCGGCGCCGGGACCGCTAACTAGCATCTCTTGGACGCCTCTCTTCAACACGATACGATCCGTGGCGACACGAATGTACTGAAGACCCCTGCTAAACACGGAAAGACTCTCCCCGTAAGCGAGAAAATGCCTGGCGAATCAGGCTTATTTGAGCTCTATCGAAAAGCGAATTGCCCGTGCCCCGGAGCACTCTCATGACGGCATCCAGCAAGTATTCCGCGGATTAGAACGGGTGTTCGTCGAGAGGCCGGGGCTCGTTTTGACAAGAACTACAACTACAACAGGCACAAGCAAGGGCGGCACCTCTCGTCAGTTTGCTAAGCGTATCCTTCGAAAGACCTTGGAAGTTGGCGATGATCTCAATGCGGTAATCGTGGAACAATGATTCGAGTGTGAGCAAGTCTTTGCCGGTCAGAGACTGCACCTTCTTGTTATCGACTCTTTCGGGATTGAAGCCAAAGGCTTTTTCCATATCCCGCAGGTCCTTCGGAGTCATGGAAAGAACCGTCTTAGACGCCTTCAACTTAGTCAGACATTCTCTGGAAAACATGGTCCCAACCCTCGGTTTGCTCTTTTCTTTAGAAGGGATCCGTCGTGCCATACGAATTATCTCCTTTTGGTTTTTGTATCATTCACTCCCGTAGGATAAAGCTTATTATTGACATCTTGTTCAACCCATGGCTTGCCGATTGCCGCGATATATACGATAGAAATTGTCACACCGTCAAGGAGACTTAAGTGAACATCTCTAAACTGTACGACGCTGTCAAGCACAGCGTCAGCGCAAGCGCGCGCGCACATCGCTTGAAGTGGCGGCCTCAAACCGGGCGTTTCGTTCGGAGACTTATCTTTGGTCGATGAAGTTCACCGCGAACTGGCAGGAACTAAAAAAAAGACAATAATTGGCTTCCTCTCGCGATGAGATTGTCCAGATTAGAAAGCCCGACCCGTGATCATCTCCGGAAGTTTCTTTCTCTTGACTACGCGCTTCGATTTGGAACTTTTTCATGTTGACCATTAAGACTTTTTATCATCATTCACGACGTGATGAACGAGACCTGGCGGGTTAAGAAGGCCGGTCCCAGCCTGCCTAGCTGCTTCAGCTGGGATTTATCCGTCCTCAGTGTCGAATAGACGAGATAACTCCACGGGTCGCAGGGATAGACTACTTTTCCTTTCCCTTCAAAATCCCGGGTTAAGCCCCGGTTTGACGAAGCGTCAAGGTCAACGACCTCTGTGACGACCGTATGCCAATCCGGATTTGCAGAAATTGGACGTATACCGCTTTCTCCGGACTCAGGAGTCTTGCTGGGAGTGAAGTCGGTCCGCCAGTGTTCGGCCCTTGCGTACGCAAAACTTAAGCGTAATCTAATAACCTGTCCACGCGGTTCTCGAACGCGATGAGCTTAGCAGGACCATTAAGCAAGGAGGGTTCAAATGTACAGGATTCTATGCGACAGGTCGCCGGCGCGCGAGCTCGGCTCGGGCCTTACGTGGCTGAAGCAGGACGGGCGGATAGTAGAGTTTCCCACGATGGAAGAAGCCGGAGAGAAAGCAAAGGAATTGAATGAGAGTCGCCCCATGAACGCCGTGAAGTACACGGCGAAAGAGTTCGACTCAGGGGGAGACGAGTGAGATCCATTCAGGCAAATTGAACGGTTGCTGGTAGTCCGGCACTTAATTCACCGTACTCGACGGGTGGCGAAAGATGTTGGAACTGGTGCCTCCCGATTGCCCGGGGAAAATAGCGAGCATTCCAGATATCAGAGTGATGATAGGTTCCAAAAGCACTGCTTGTTACCGTAAACCCGTGTAACGTCACATCCGTATTGCCGGTTCCGGCGGCGAATAGCAGGCAGCGGGAACGGAAGAGAATTATTTATATAGAAGGTTCCGTCGGCTTGCCCTATCTCCTCAACGCTTCATCGATTACCTTGTAGGCCCCTTGGAGATCCCGGAACTCCGGGCGATAGACGGACATAAATTTGTCGCCTGGCTTGGGCCGGTAAGGCTCGACGCTAGGATCCGGCGGAACGTCTTCTCTCAGACTGAAGACCGGATCTATTCTCAGAAAATGTTTTTGATAGTGATTCTGGCCTTCCCGCGAGAGCAGCCAGTTGAGGAAAACTATCGTCGCGCGGGGATGGGGAAGCTGGCTCAGCATGCTGATGGATCCTTGCGTAGCGCGCATGTAAATCCCTTCTTTGAACCCCCGCGGTTCGAAGCGCCCCACAGGCAGGCCCTGTTTCATCGCCCCCTCGACTTCGCTGGCAGACGGTGCAAGGCCGATGGCGAATTTTCCCAGCGCAAGCCAGTCCACAAGCTGCCGCGGTTCCCGCGACAAGGTTATGTCCATCTCGCCAAAGAGTTGGCGCAGGAATTTGGCGCCCAGTTCCGGATGGTAATAAGAGAACTGCAGCAGTCCCGACGGAAAGCCGGGCAGCTTGGGATCCATGGCGGCGATCTTGCCTTTCCACTTGGGTCTGAGCAAATCCCAATAGGAAGTAAACTCTTTTGGGTCCACCAGCGCGCTGTTGTAAGCCATATCCGTGCGCACCAGTCCTTCAAAGACAAAGATATATTTGCCCTCGGGATCGGCGTAGTGATGCTGTTTCCGGAACCAGTTGGACTGGTCTCTAACCTCGGGCAGGAGCAGAATCGGTGGAAGCGGCTCCAGAATTTTAGCCGGGTAGAACACATCCAGGGGTGTACCCGATGAACCGAGATACAAGTCGGCGAGGTACTTTTCCGCTCTCCGCTCGCTCATGATCCGCGAAAGCAATTCACCGCCCCGGCCTACGACCGAGGTGATTTTGATTCCAGGGTAGCGTTTGGAGAAATCGGCGAAAACCTTATCGAAGGGGCCGCGGGTATGGTAGATCGTAACCTGTCCTTCTTTCTTGGCGGCCTCGACGGTTTGTTCCCACTCCAGTTCCCAGGCCGATCTGGATTCTCCGGCGTGCACTGTGGTCAGCGAGAGCCAAAAAAGCCCTCCGTAAACCAGGGCTGCGTTGGGCAAAAATCTCATTCGTTTATTCCTTTCTTCGTCAGGAGCGCGCCCTCGGGTCACAGGTGGCCGAGGACGACCGAGGGCAATTACCGGCAGCACTTTTTCCCACCAGACAGCTCGTTTATCACGTTTTCCGCGTCGCGAGAATAGGATTACGCGGGTGACTTATTTTAGTTCCAGATCGTTCAGGATGACGATCCCATAGGCAGTCATTTCGTTGGCGTTTCTGGATGGGAGGAAATTGGTCGACCTAGTGTGGTGCTCCCGAAATCCGTTGAAATAATTTGGGCGTCATTCCGGGCAAGCTGGCGATTCCTCCAAAGGCGGATCAGCCTCAGGCTGAAGCTAGCGCGACCCGGAATCCAG
>DAIRFP010000175.1:0-10635 GCA_036794995.1 Thermodesulfobacteriota bacterium
GGCAATAAATCCGCTCCCCACATAGAACGCATTACAGCCGATCTTGTATCGCTTCGCTTGAAGATCCCTTTCGACAAAACGGTATTGCTCCATGGTAACGAGTATTCTGAGGGTCGTTACTTTGTTGAGACCCAAAGCCCGGCTGATTTCAGTCAAGCTCATGGGCTCGGCGGCTTCCCTGAGGGTCAACAACAGCCTGAGGCTTTTGGAGAGGGAGGTGAGAGGCTGAAGCGCGCTCTTCAACTGCGCGTCCGGCAATGAAATAGGTTGTTTCACTATAGTAAACTCTATTTCGAATTATTAAACTGCGTCTATCAACGTTACGGATCGATGTCAACTACAAATGCAAAAAACGAAACGGCGGTCATCACCAAACGATGAGCGCCGTTGCTCTTCCGCGTCTCAATTCTCTTGAGAGCGATTCTTGTGCCAACTGTAGCTAAAAATTTACCTGGGAATTTTTCACCAAAGAGTTCCCTAACTCACAGACTGCCCACAGACTGCTCATCCAATTGCTTCAGAACTGTGCACTTGATGAAATCATCGGTCCATTCTTCATCGAACCAGGAGCGGCACCAATTTCGCGGCATCATCCACTTGATCGATGCGCTCCACCAGAGCGATAATTTCCTCGATCCTTGGCTCAGGCATCACCGCTCCCGTCAGCTTTCTGAATTTTTTCCGCAGCTCATCGCGGCTCACCGGATTCAGCGGGCTACCCGGGGGATACTCCTGAAAAGCCTTCACGCTGCTGCCGTCAACCAGTTTGATTTCCATCGTCGTATTATAGTTTTGATCGCCTTTGGCTTTGGGCTCCGCGTAGCTTTTCACCTTTCTCGCCAGCGCCAGCACCTGGGGATCCGTCCAGAGTTTGGAATCCATGTACAAACTGAGATCGTTATCGTTTTTCAGCAGACGCAGGGCCAGCGAAAATGGCAAGCTAAATTGCGCGCTGGCCACATCGTGGGGCTCGTAGATTGCGCCGCCGTGGGACAGGGACGTCTCCGAGATGCCAACTTGAATCTCTTCTACGTCGGTGGCGCGAATTTTGTGCTTTTCGATAAGGCCCGCCAAGGTATCAATCACGCCTTGAACCGTAGCCACGCAGGGATACATCTTGAACCATATTCTCATGATCTTGAAATCGGTGCCCAGGTCTCGGGTGATAACATCCATATCGTATTGATCGGCGAACACCCGGCAAAAACCCCGCTTGCCTTCAAAGATCGTGGGCGGACCGGTAAGTCCCAACCGAGCCAGCATGGCTGCCTGAATTCCGCCGCGAGCGGCAATTCCCGCATGCACCCGTTTGATCTCGCCCCCCGTCTGATCGTACTCCATGGTCCCGGCGGAATGACTTCCGGCGATACCGAAAGCATGAAGCATTTGTTCCTGGTTTAAACCGAGCAGACGCGCGGCGACAACCATGGCGCCGAAGGGGCCGCCGATGCCATGGCTGTGAAATCCCCTTTTCCCCGAAGATGGCCGCACCGCCAGCAGCAGTCGATACATGACGTCGGAGCCGGCGACGATGGCCGAGAGCAGATCTTTGCCGCTGACCCGTTCCTTTTCCGAGAGCGCCAAACCCACAGGGACCGTCGCCGCGCTCAAGTGGCCTCCGGCACCGAACCCCACATCGTCGAGCTCGCATCCCTGACCGAACGTTGCGTTGACAAACGCCGTGTCCAGAACCGGCGCCTTGGTGCCATAGTTGACGATGGTGCTCTCCGCTCTTCCGCCCATGTCGAGCACGTAGCGATAGGCGATCTTGTTCCAATCCAAAGTAGAGCCGATGATCTCGACGCCGATTTGATCGAGCAGACAGTCTTTGGCCTTCTCGATGACGTCCTGAGGCATGTCCTCATAGCGCACATTAAATGCATGGCCGGCAAGCTTTTCGGTGATGCCCATTTCCATGAACCATTCTCCTCTCGGATAACGGGAATCTGTACCCTTGTAAGTTGGAGAAAACCTTTTCGGAGTCCTTCGACGGCGCTCAGGACGAACGGAGTGGAATTGATATCATGATTTTCCGATCATGCTGAGGATCTCGAAGCATTCCGAAGCCTTTTCAGCAACCTGGTTGTTCTTATCCTTGGCTTTGCCGGTAGCGGCGATTCCCTACTTATTTCAAGCCAAAGATCTCTCTGAATTCCTTATCGTAACGCGAGTAGTCTTTGGCCAAGCTGATATCGCTCACGTAAAGCTTCACACCTCTCTTCTGCAAATCATCGGGCTCGATGCCTTTGCGCGCCGAGCTTCGGCCAAAGCTTCTAAGTATCTTTTGCCCTTCCTCGGAAAGCGAGAAATCGATGAACAGTTTGCCCACGTTCGGATGGGGCGCATAGCGTCCCAAAGCGATGGGCGTCACCCGGCTGATTACCGGGGTGGCGGCGATCGACTCAACCGGCGCGCCGCGCTTTTTTGCCGATTGAACCAAGTGGTCATAGTTGTTAACCGCCAGAGGCGCCTCTCCTGATGCCAATACTTGAGTAATGAGGGTTCGCCCTGGCCTGAAAGAGAGATTCTGTTTGGCCAGGCCGCGCATGAGCTGCTGTCCCTTTTCTCGACCCATGACCTGGAGCATGCTCGCGTACCATTCGGTCTCGCGGCTATCCATCAGCATCTTCCCGTTCCATTTGGGGTGCAGCAGGTCGTCATAGCTCTTGGGAAGATCTCCCGGCTTTACCAGATTGGTGTTGTAGGCAATCACGCTGGCATTGTGATAGGCGCTGGTCCAAAATCCGTCCTTGTCCTTAAAGTCATCCAGGAACGCGCGCCGCTCCGGGGAGTCATATTTCTGAAACAGATCTTCCTTGAAAATTTCATAAAACTGGAAGCTGGTCGCCGATATGACATCGAAGAGATGCACGCCACCGCGATGCTCTTGCAGTACCTTGATGACCACCTGCGTGCTACCGAGGCGAAACAGCTTGGGCTCGATGAACGGGTACTTTTTCTGAAACGCATGCACCATCGCCGTGCCATCCCGGATGTCGGTGGTGCTGTAGTAGACGAGCGTTTTCTCTTCCTTTGCTTTTGCGATGATGCTGTCCCGGTCCTGAGCGAACGCGCAAAAGCTTCCAAGGATCACCAGAACGCAGAGTATAGGGACCGTCAGTGTCTTCGACCAAGAGATCGCCATTGATTCCTCCTCGGATGGTTCGATTAACCGTGTGTTTTCTGAATCGGCGTCACGACCGTGCGGCTTTCGCCGCCGCAGCCGCGCTGGTGCCCGCGAGCCGCCCAAACACAGCGCCCTTCATGAGCCCCGATCCACCCGGGTAATTATGATAAAAAGAACCGCCGGTGATTTCGCCCGCCGCGAACAGCCGATTGATCACATTGCCGCTGGTATCCAGGACCTCGGCCTTGTCGGTAATGCCGATGCCGCCGAAGGTAAACGTGATGCCACACATCACCGGGAAGGCATAGTAGGGCGGCGTATCCAGCCGCTGCGCCCAGTTGGACTTCGTCGGGCTAATCCCGTTAGTGCACTTTCCGTCTTTTTTTGAAGGATCGAAGGGAACATCATTGACGGCTTTGTTGAAGTCGTTAACGGTCTTAACCACATTCTCCCAATCTAACCCCGGCAGTTTTTTAGCCAGCGCTTCGATAGAGTCGGCAGAAACATGGGAGCCGCGATTGTATTCTGAGCGCAAGAGCGGGCGAGCCTTACTGTCAAAAATCTGGTAGGCGGTTCGCCACGGTAGCCGCAGAACTTCCCTGCCGTACTTTGCATAGGTGTAGCTAAAAAAATCCTCGCCCTCGTCGACAAATCTTTTGCCGTTGATGTCCACCATGATGCCGTAGGGATAGGAATAGCGATGTTCATAGGCAGCCTCCACGTCCGGCGCCTCGCTGTCGACTAAAACGGCGTGACATCCACTCCAATGACCGGTGGGCTGAGCGCCGAAACCTAAAGCGAGGCTGAGGGCTTCCCCGGAGTTGTAGCGGGAGCCTCTCACTTTAACCAAATCCCAACCGCTACCGAGATATCGGGCGCGCATTTCCGGGTTGGCTTCGAAGCCTCCGGCTGCCATCACCACCGCGCGGCCGCCGATATCTCTCACGCCCTCCGGAGTTTGTATTCTCATTCCTGCGACCGCGCCCTTTTGATCGGTCAAGAATCCCGTCGCCTTGGCTTCGTAGATAATCTCGATGCCCTTCTTCTCCGCGGTTGCAAAAAGCATTTCCACGAGCCCCAGGCCACCGTCGTTGATCGATATCACACGGCCTGAAGGGAAGCGCATCTTGCCGCCGACTTTCACGGCGTGGGTGCTGGTCGACAATATCCATTTCACGTTCATTTCCGTGAGCCAGCGCGCAGTTGCGTAGGACTGATCCACCAGGATATTCGTCAGCTTCTTGTCCGCCGCATACTCGGTCACCTGCATTACATCTTCGAAAAAATCCGAAGCGGTGTAACTGCCCACCTCGAGTTTCGCAGCCTCTTCGTCGGAAAGGTCGGGCAGCATAGGCCTCATGTCGTCGATACCGTTGTAGGTGAATCGGAATCCCCCGCCGGAGAAACGGGTATTCCCGCCCCGGCTCGCCTTGGGACATTTGTCCAAAAGCAGCACTTTCGTTCCCATTTGCTGGGCAGCAAGGGCAGCCGACAATCCGGCGTTCCCCGCTCCAACAATAATCACGTCATAGTCTGGTGCAGCCATTGCCGAACCTCCTCTTAAGTATAAAAATCATCAGAGTTGTCCTGAACGTATTCGAGCACCTTGCGATTCCAGGGCAACGTGGAGCTAGCCAACGCCACCCCCAATTGATCCGTGATCAGCTCTTTGGTTTTCTCAAGCACCGGACCCGGGAGGTCCTGGTAATTCGTTTTGGCAAGATACTCTGCCAATTGAACCGTCGCACCGGTCTGTGTCACGTGATCTCTCCTCTCCGTTCAATCTCAGCAGGTTGAATTCCCCGCAGCTTGCCGCGTTAAGTAAATCGCAAATCCGAAGTCCGTCATTCCCGCATGTTTCTAGCGGTGGCTCGACTGGACTCGCCACACTGAGCTTGTCGAAGTGGAATCCAGGCGAGGTTATGACTGAACCCCCGATTAAAACATTCGGGGGTGACACCTCTTAAAAGATCATCACGCATTAGTTTTTGATATGTTGCCGGGGTTCATTCCTTCGACTGAATAAATGTTTTTTTAGTGCTCCAGGAGCTGAAACATTTTTCCTATGTCCTTCGCTTCCTCGAGATGCCAGGCCCAATCGAGAAAAGCCTTGCAGCGCGGCGGCCCGATCAGGGGTTCGGCCAACCTGACGAATTTTTCTTCGACTTCTTTGTCGGTGAATGGATTCTGAGGATGCCCCTTTGGATAAGTGACATGAATTTGGTGCCGCTCTCCCGAGAAGGTTTCTGCAGTGATTCGGCAATTCCACTTTACAGGATATTCTTTGGTGAACTCAGGATCTTCGCGCAACTGCACCTTAGCCATGATTTCAATCACGTCCGGATCCAAAAACCTTTCGGTGTCGAAGGTCGCCGCCGTGATATCTCCATCGAGGAGTGCGGCTGCGACGCAAAAGGGCACGCTGTGGTCGGCTGTTTCGCGAGACTTGGGCGTCCATTTCTCCGGATCGTTGGCTCCCCTCCCGAGCAGCCGCTTGTAAGATTCCACGGTAATCGACTTGATCTCCCTGGGCGCTACGATTTTCCGAAGCGCTAGAGCCGCCTGCACCGACGCCTGCGCACTGTAAAACACCGGCCAACTCTTCAAGTAAACGATGCTTGCTCTCAACGGCTTGTTACCCAGGGCAGAGAGTTCCAAGGATCCCGTGACCTGGGTGATCAAGCCGTTTTTGCCCTCGAAACAGTCTTCAGGCCCGGTCACGCCGGCTGCGGCGAGTGTTGCGGCGAAGACACCGTTGCGACAGGCGTTGGCCGATGCCAAACCTTTCCACATCGACAGCTCCCCCAGGCGAGTTTGACCCAAGGCGCCATTGCATACCGCTGCCAGCCTCAGGCAGTGTCTGAGTTTTGCCTCCGGCAGGTTGAGCGCCTTGCCGGCTCCCAAAGCCGCCGCAAGAGCGGTGAAGGTGACGTAATCCCATCCCCGTTCCCTCAGCCCCACCGCGTCGGCGAGAGTGCACAGAACTTCGTAGGCAACGGCGACGGCGGTCACGAACGCCGCCCCATCAGCGTGGGTGACATCAGCCATAGCAAGCACTGCGCCGATAGTATCGCTGGGATGCGGCCCGTCTTTGCCAAAATAATCGTCGTTCAAATCCAGACAACGGATCATCGCTGTATTGGCGAAAGCGGCAAGCTCCGGAGAGCTCTTCGTCTGCGTGCCGATCAACCCAGCCGCGGTGGAGCTCTTCACACTGCATGCGATGGTTCTCGCGATGACTGACGGTGCCGCGGGAAAGGCACCCAGCGCGCAGCCGATGGTATCGATGAAGCGCTGCTTGATGGCATGCAGGACCGACGACTCCAAATCGCGAAAGTTCAACCCGCCGACAAAGGCAATCAGCCGGTTTTCGATGCTATCCATCTGAAGAATTCCAACCCGCTATCTGAGCTTGAAGATTTCCTTCCAGATTTTTTCGTACTTGGGGTATTCCTTGATATCGTCGACGCCAAGGGGGTAAAGCGTTTCCGGACGAATCGGGTCCACCGGCTTCACAGTGGGGTGGGCCGGTGCCCTGCCGCCTTCCGCGTAAACTTTTTGTCCCTCGGCGCTCGCCGCCCAGCGCGCAAAGAGGATCGCCGCGTTGGGATGAGGAGCGTCTTTGAACACCGCAGTGGCATTGATCGATCCAATCCCTTCGGCGATCAGGAAATTGACCGGTGCGCCCTTTTTCATGCGCCCGGGAAACTGGTGCGCGTAGCAGGTCACGCAAACGGACGCCTGGCCTGCGGATAGCAATTCCGTGAGCTGGGAGTGGCCTTTGTGAAACTCGACATTGTTGGCGGCGATCCTTCGCAATAGCGCGGTGGCCTTTTCATCGCTCTTGAATTTGTGCTTCGCCAGTCCCATGAGAAACTCGTAGTCCCTCGGCTCCGCGACCAGCATGCCTTTGTATTTCGCATCAGCGAGATCGTCGATTCGTTTCGGCTCGTCCGACGGTTTAACCAGGTTGGTATTCCAAGCGACCACGATGAATTGCAGGTTGGACGCAATCCAATAGGGCCCTTTCATATTCGCCGGGTAATCCCCCGCCTCCGGCAAGGTCACGTCCAGCAGCAACTTCTGATTGTGCATCTGGATGGCGGTTTCCAGGGGCGCCTGAAAGATATCGCCAAGGGTTTTCCCGCCACGCGCTTCCGCTACGGCGCGGGCCACCAGGCTATCGGATGTGATATCGACATGATTGACCTTGATGCCGGGAAATTTTTTCTCAAAGACCGGAAGGATTTTTTCCGCGTTCACCTGGGCAAGCGTGCCGTAGAAGTTAATTACCCCTTCTTTGACGGCCTTCTTGTGCAACTCCTCCAGGCTCTGAGCACGAGCCGGCGGGATAAAAGCGACCCAAGCTAGCAGCAAAACAATGGTAGCCAGAAGCCCTTTCGATCTCGTTAACTGAACCATAATGGTCTCCCTTCTTCAGTGCTTGCTTTTTCTGACCTTGGCGTTCTTTGCGCCCTTGCGCGAGATATTCTTCGGATTTCTTTTCCCGCCAAGACGCTAAGCTCGCTAAGGCCCCGCCACCTCAAAGCGGAGAAGGCCCTGCGCACGGGACAGAGCGACGTGCTTCTTATTAGTCTCTTTCCGCAATCAGCATCGGCACGATGGTGGATACGTCGTCTTCGAGCTCGATCCGGTCGATTTTCTCGACGATCTTCATCAATCTCCGTTCCGGCAACACCTTCGATCCCAGGCGAAGGAATTTGTTTTGCACCTCTTCTCTTGAAAGAGGGTTTTTCGACGTGCCCTTGGGCGCAGAGAGCTGCCCTTCGATCACCTTGCCGTTGGCCAGCGTCACCTTCATGGCGCAGGCAAACCTGCGCTCCCCCGTCGCCGTGGGGTCGGCCGATAATTCGATTTTTTTCCCGATCTGCAACAGCTGCGAATCATGCCAAATGCTCGGGTCGAGATAAAACTCTAGATCGTTGCTCCGTTTCAACAGCCTGAGAGCCAGAGAAAACCGCAAGCTGAATTGCGCTTCGATCACTTCTTCGGGCTCGTAGATACTGCCACCGTGCAGGATGACCCCTTCGTTGACCCCGACCTCGATCTTGCGAACGTCTTCCGGCCGGAGCTTTTCCTGCTCCATCAGGTTGTCCAACAGCTCGATGGGCGAATGCTGGCTGGCATTCACGGGGAATCGCTTGATCGCCGCGTGCGCCACTGCATACTCGGAACCCAGTGTCTTCATGATCGGTTCCGCTTTTATTTCGCCACCGAAAATATTGAAGATGCCGCGCTTGCCTTCGAAAATGGTCGGCGGGCCCGTGAGACCCAATCCCGCTAGCATCGCCGAACGCATCCCCCCGTAACAAGCGAGGCCGGAATGCATTCGCTTCACTTCGCCGCCGCTCTGATCATATTCCATCGTGCCGCTGGCGTGGCTGCCCGCGATGGCAAACGCGTGGGTCATCTGGCTGGGATCGAGCCGCTGAATTTTTCCCGCCGTTGCTGCCGCTATGAAGACACCGACAACGCCCTGTGCATGATAACCCCGCCGCATCATTCCCGGCAGCAAACCCCGTCCCACACGCCAGCCAGTTTCGTATCCGGCAGCGAGAGAGGCGATCAGATCTTTACCCCGCACGGCTGTCTTCTCCGCCAAGGCGAGGGCCACCGGCAGGCTGGCCGCGCCGGGATGCCCGCCCCCCTGGTCATAATAATCATCCAGCTCGCAGCCTTGGCCGAAGGTTCCATTGACGAAGGCGGCGTCGTCCACCGGTGCCTTGTTGCCGTAGTTGACGATGGTGGCCGGACCTCCCGGCTTGTTGTCCTTGACGAACCTGTAGACGGCTTGATTCCAATCCACCGCGGAACCGAGTAATTGGCAACCCAGTTGATCCAGCAAAAGATCCTTGAGTCGATGGACCACTTCGGCAGGCAACCGGGCGTACTCCATCCCGCAGACAAACCCGCCGAGTCTCTGGGCGATGGTTTCCTTACCATTCATAGGCAACCCTATCTTCGTCGGCCACTGCTCAACACCCTAAGCTCGTTGGCCTTGTGCTCGACCAAGGACTGCTTGCCGAATCGGACAGAGATCTCTTCGGCTGATTTTGTGACCAGCTGGGCGAGCTTGTCGCGTCCCTTAGCCCGCAGCCTGAAGGGCGTTAGAGTTATCGTCAGGCTGTAGCGAACCTTGCCATCGTAGTCGAAAATGGGCGCGCTGATGGCGCAAAGGCCGTCCATGACTCGCTCGCCACAACTGAACGCGAAACCTCGTCTTTTTATTCTGCTAAGTTCCGCGGATAGCTTTTGCGGATCGGTAATGGTGCGTGCGGTCAGCGCGGCCAGCGGCTTGGCCGAACTCACATAGCCTTTGATCTCGTCGGCTGGAAGATAGGCGAGCAACACCTTTCCGGAGGCACCGCAATGGGCGGGGAACTGATCGCCAATCAGCACCGTGTCGCGCAGCACTTGTTTGCTTTCCGCCTTCTCAATGCATACCCGCTTGCCATCCCTCAGCTCATGTAAGGTCGTGTTCTCGCCCGTCACGTCCCTCAACCGTTCCATCACCGGGAGGGCGATTCTCCTTGCGTCCAGACCTTCTTTGGCGACGGATGCCAGATAGAAAACTCCGGGTCCCAGGCGATAAAGCTTCGTGATCGGATCCTGCTGCACCAGCCGGCGCGACATCATCGCCTTCAAGAGCCGCCGGGGGAGGTCATCGTTCCCGGTGCGCTCAGCCGCCGCCGCGTCGTACTGGGCGGGAACCGCAAACGCCGGCTGATTTGAAAAAGCGACTGCTCGGGAGAATGCGGCTGAAACGAGAACAGCAAATCCAAGGCTTTCTCCAACGCCCGCGCTCCCAGCCCCTGTCGATGTTGTTCCATATTATGGAATTGTATTCTACAAAAAAGTAATTTTAAGTATTACACCGCTCCGGTTAAGTCAAGCTAGGTTCAGAAATGATTTTGACAACGTTCAGCGAGGGAGTCCGGCAAGCTCAAGGCGCTTTTCAATGACCGGGCTGCGCCGGCATTGCTTAAACCGCGTTAAACTGCCATCGCGACCCTGCGCACTGGCGTCAAGTTTGGACTCTCGGATGCGATGTGGAGTGCCAAGAGAAGTTTCTCACTGCACGCTGAATGACGATCCGTAATCGGAAGTTTACTTTTTCTTCACCTTGTCTTAATTGACACTTAATCTCACTCTCGTAGCTATGAGCTGAAAAATCAAATATTACCGAAGGCAATATACAAGGCCACTGGTGGATTGCCACTGTTGTCCCGGTCACCAAGACGATTTGATCGGGGGCATGATTCCCAGGAATCCAGGGTTGGCAGCGAAGCGGGTGACCGCCAGCAAGGGAGTGTAGAAAAATATGGAAATTATTCTTGTCCGCTTAACTTTGTCGTGTTAGTTTTCCAACATGGTTCCTAAAAAGGTCTTTTTCACCAAAGGAGTCGGCGTTCATAAGGAGAAACTGGCGTCTTTCGAGATGGCGCTCAGGATGGCCGGCTTGGCCCATTGCAATTTGGTCCTGGTCT
>DAIRFP010000176.1:0-10610 GCA_036794995.1 Thermodesulfobacteriota bacterium
AGATTCTTCACTGTGTTCAGAATGACGGATACGTCACCGTCCATTGGCGATGGTAAACACATCATTGTTTCTTTTGCTCCTGCTGCCGTGCCGGCAAACCCTTCTTGGCGAGAATCTCCATCGCCCGATCGATGGGGATCTTGACGATGCCGGCGTCCTTATCTACCCAACCATAACTACCGAGCGCGGCGTCCTCGGCGGCCCGCATCTGGCGCAACTCTTTCGGTGCATCGACTTGCAAGCGCTGCTGCGGAGTGATTTCACGCTCCCGCGCCAGGCGTGGAACCGGGGTTTCTTGCCTGGCCTGCTGGAACGCTCGGTATCGCAGGAACAAGGAGGTTACGATCACCGCCAGAGCGACTGCGACGACGAGTCCGATACCGAATAGCGCGATGAATCGGGGGTTGAGGTCGGTAAGCTCGTAACCCCGCTGCACATCGGCTCTTCGGTCGCGATCGAGATCGGCTTCCGGCATGTTCAGGTTTCCTGCACTTGCTCCAAGAGTTCGGTAAAACGCGGATCATGCAGCGGCACCAAGGAGCGCGCTTTCAAATAACCGATGAAGGCGGCGAGCCAAAGACCGCCGATGCCCAGTGCCGCCGCGATATCCAGCCAATGGATGTGGAATCGCGCCGGATAAAAAGACGGCGTGATCATCCAGAGCGTGTCCAGCCAATGCATGAAAAGGATCGCCCCGGCGACTACCGCCAGTATCTGCGAGTTGCGTTTGGTGTCACGGGACAGCAGCAAGACGAAAGGCAGCGCGAACTGGAAGACGATCAAGGCGATGGCAACCCACTCCCATCCTCCGTCGATGCGGTGCAAATACCACGGGATTTCTTCGGCGAGATTCGCCGCCCAGATCAACAAGAACTGAGAAAAATTCAGGTACGCCCAAAACATTACCAGAGCGAGCAAGAGATTGCCGAGATCGTGCCAACGGTCCGGCGACACTACCTGGGCGAGGGGCTTCTCGCTTGCCAAGAATCGCGTTGCCAGGATCGCCAGGGCCAAGGCCGCCAGTCCAAAGCTGACCATAAAAATCATTCCGAAGAGGGTCGAATACCACTTGGGCTCGAGGGACATTATCCAATCGATGGCGGCAAAACTCACAGTCAAGCCATAGAGCACGAGACCGGGTCCGCTGAGCCGCTGTAGTCTCAGGGTCAATTTATCGTCGGCGCTCTGGTCCTGTTGCAGCGACCAGGTGACGAGCAAGCGTCCCAGCACGATCCACACGGCAAAATAAAAGACCGCCCGCGCAATAAAGAAAGGCATATTGAGGTAGGCGGCTTTCTGTTGCAGCAGCGGATCGGCCGCAACCACTTCCGTTCGCGCCCAGGGATAAAGATCCGACAACCCAAAGAACAACGGAATAAACAGCAGGGCCATCAGTGGCAAGGTTTGAATCGCCGCTTCCAACACCCGCTGGATCATAAAACCCCATCGTCCGCCGACGAGATGATGCAGCATGAGCAGCGCCAGGCAGCCCACCGGAATGCCGAGCCAGAAAATAGTGGCCGACAGGTACGCGCGGAAAAAAGACGGCGGAAAGACCAGCGCTCCACCGGCACACAACACCGCG
The DNA here is from genome assembly GCA_036794995.1 of Thermodesulfobacteriota bacterium. GTDB lineage: Bacteria > Desulfobacterota > Binatia > UBA9968 > UBA9968 > DAIRFP01. The sequence goes on from DAIRFP010000176.1 coordinate 1,586, forward strand.
GCAATCAACCCCACGGCCAGCGACCGCTTCTGCATGAGATCCCAGCGCATGGGCGAGCTATCACCGTTCATGGTTTGATCCCGAGTTGTTGACGTTGATCCTCCAGCACGTCGGCCAACCTCTCATATTGGATGCAACTGCTATTCTTCACGGCTTGATCCCGAGCTGCTGCCTTTGGTCGTCCGGCACGTCGGCCAACGTTGCGTGCTGGCTCAACTGCAGCGCGCGGATATAAGCCACAATGGCCCAGCGATCTTCAGGCTGGATCTGCTGCGCGTAATCCGGCATCACGCCGAAGCCGTTGCTCATGACGTCGAAGAAATAGCCGGCGGGCGCCTGCCTTAGCCGGTCGATATGAAACGAAGGGGGCGCACGATAGCCGCGCCGCACGATCATCCCCTGCCCCGTGCCCACCCGATCATGGCAGGGCGAGCAATAAATATTGAAACGCTGCTGTCCCCGCGTCAGCACGGCGAGGCTCACCGGAAAAGGAAACCTATCGACCGTCTTTCCCCCCTCTTTTCCTAGATATAAGTGCTCATCGCTGCGCAACTGGCCCCTGGCCACGGTGCCTTCCACAAGCGGTCGCGCGGCGCGATCGTCTTCGAAAAAGGTGCTGCGTGCGAGGGGCTCGTATCTGGGTTGATCAGCCATCTTCTGCTTGCAGCCGGCAAGGGCGCAAAAACCGAAAGCTATGCACACAGACAGCCATAGATTTCGCTCTAATGAGATGGACTTTCGGGCTCGCCCAAAATGCCGCCGCGCGGGTAATGAATCACGACGCAAGTAGCCAACACGAAAATTATTAGCCTCCTCTCCCTGGACGGGAGAGGATAGAGGTGAGGGTGATTGGTCCTTCTTGTGCCCCCTTACCCTAGCCCTCTCCCGCGAGGGGAGAGGGAACAATAGCGGGAGATTTCCTCTCCAGAGGAAATTTTTCTGCTGCCTCAAAACTAGAGACATTCTTCGAGTCCGCTCACGGTTCAACTTCATACACTCCCTGGGGTCTGCAGCTTTCGAGAAATCGCCGCGTCGCTTCGTGATCGAACTTTGGATCGGCGGATTCGATGCACAGAAAGAAGCGATTTCTCGTGGCGAACTGAAAACGCTCCACATTGAAAACCGGGTGATAGGGCATCGGCAGACCATTGAGCGCCAGCAATCCGAGAACGGCGGTGAGCCCCGCGACGAGGATCGTCAGCTCGAAAGTTATCGGAATGAACATGGGCCAGCTATTCAGAGGCCGCCCGCCGATGTTCATCGGATAATCGATCACTGAAGCCCAATACTGTAGGTAAAATCCGCCGGCGCATCCGATAATGCCGCCGATCAGGACCAGCAACGGCAGCCACGTCTTGTGAAAACCGATGGCTTCCGCGAGACCGTCGACGGGAAACGGGCTATAGGCGTCCATCCGGCGATATCCCTCGGCAAAGGCACCACGGGCCGCTTCCAGTAAAGCTTCCGGTCCATCGAACTCCGCCATCAGACCGTAGATGGCCAGTGGCTGGCTTTTTTGTGTTTCCGCCAAGGTCATTTCGGTTCCTCTGTATCGTGCACCAGTTCGCGCATCTCGAAAATGGAGATCATCGGCAGGAACCGGACAAAAAGGAACAGCGCGGCGAAGAACAAGCCGATGGACCCTATGAACACGCCGTAGTCCCACGCGGTGGCTGAATACCTGCCCCAGGCTGACGGCATGAAGTCGCGGGCAAGACTGACCACCACGATCACGTAGCGCTCCAGCCACATGCCGACATTCACGCAGATGGCGATCACGAAAAGCGCCACGACGTTGGTGCGCACGGCGCGGAACCATAGCACCTGCGGCACCAGTATGTTGAACAGCAACAACGCCCAGTACATGTACCAGTAAGGCCCGAACATCCGGTTCCACATTAGATATTGCTCGTAGATATTGCCGCTGTACCAGGCCATGAAAGTCTCCATCAGGTAGCCGTAGGCGACGATCAGTCCCGTCGCCAGCATGACTTCGGCCATGTTTTTCAAATGGCGCAGAGTGATGAAATCTTCGAGGCCGTACATCTTGCGCAGCGGGATGGCGAGAGTCAGCACCATGGCAAAGCCGGAGTAGATCGCCCCCGCCACGAAGTAAGGCGGAAAAATCGTCGAGTGCCAACCCGGGACGAGGGCCACGGCGAAGTCGAAGCTGACGACGGTGTGGACGGAAACCACCAGCGGCGCGGCCAGGCCCGCCAACAAAAGATAGGCCATCTCGTAGCGGTGCCAATGAATCGCCGAACCGCGCCAACCCATGGCCAAAATCCCATAGGCAAAGCGCGCAAAACGCTGGCGCGCTTGATCGCGGAGGGTCGCAAGATCGGGGATCAGCCCGACGTACCAGAACAGCAACGAAATCGTGAAATAGGTGGAAACCGCGAAGACGTCCCACACCAGCGGGCTACGGAACTGCGGCTGGATTCCCATAGTGCTGGGGTAAGGAAATAGCCAATAAGCATACCAAGGGCGTCCCAGATGCAGCAGCGGAAATAATCCGGCGCAGGCGACGGCAAAGAGCGTCATGGCCTCGGCGAAGCGATTGATCGACTGGCGCCATTTCTGCCGCAGCAGCAATAGAATGGCCGAGATCAATGTGCCCGCGTGTCCGATGCCGATCCACCAGACAAAATTGACGATGTCGAATCCCCAGGCCACCGGGATATTGATGCCAAACAGACCGACGCCGATGGTCAACACGGCAGCGATGGAATAGAGCAGCACCATCAACAATAGGAATGAGATGCCGAAGCCGACGTACCAGAACCGCGGCGTCTTTTGAGTCAGCACGATGGCGCTGATCTTATCGGTGACCGAAGCAAACGTGTGTCCCGGCTCGATCACGGGATGCACCGCCTCGATCTCTGCAGATTTGTTTAGCGGCTCGGATTCCATCTTCAGTCCGATTTGATCTCCGGGTTGGGGTTCTTCAGCTTGGCGAGATAGGTCGTGCGCGGTTTCGTATTCAACTCGGTCAACAGGCCGTAGTTGAGCGAGTCGCCCTTCGCCTTGGCAACGACACTGTCCCGATTGTTAATGTCGCCAAAAAAGATCGCCTCCGTGGGACAGGCGGCTTGGCAGGCGGTGACGATTTCGCCGTCGCGCACCGGACGGTTCTCTCTTTCCGCCTCGATTTTCGCGCCGTTGATGCGCTGCACGCAGTAGGTGCATTTTTCCATGACGCCGCGGCTGCGCACCGTGACGTCGGGATTTCTCAGCGGCTTCAGGCTCGGAGTTGCAAAATCGGCGTACTGGAAAAAGTTGAACCGCCTTACTTTGTAAGGGCAATTGTTGGAGCAATAGCGGGTGCCGACGCAACGGTTATAAGTCATGTCGTTCAACCCCTCGTCGCTGTGGCTGGTGGCCCCCACGGGGCAAACCAACTCACAGGGCGCGTTCTCGCAATGCATACACGGGACGGGCTGATGAAAGGTCTCCGGATTCTCCGGGCTTCCTTTATAATAGCGGTCGATGCGGAGCCAATGCAGCTCCCGTCCGCGGGTCACTTCGGTCTTGCCGACGACTGCAATATTATTTTCCGCCTGGCATGCAACGACGCAGGCGTTGCAGCCGATGCAGGCGTTGACGTCGATAGCCATGCCCCAGGCGTAACCTTCGTATTTGAAGCCCGGATAAAGCGAGCCCGCTGATTCGTGATGATGCTCGCCCTGGGCAAAGTCCGGATTTTTGCGATACTCCTCCAGAGCCGCGGCGCGCACCAGGTCGCGCCCCTCCATGCTGTGATGGAACTGCGTGCAAGCCAGGGTATATTGCGTGCCGATTTTACGGATCTCTACGCCGGTGCCATAGCTGGGAGCGCTGGCGGTGCGAATCCCATAGGCATTGAAGCCGGTGCCGTTGCCGACCTTTCCCGCGCGGGTGCGGCCGTAGCCGAGATGTACCGTGATACAGTCCTCGGCATGTCCCGGAACGATCCAGGCCGGAGCGCGCAAGCTTCGCCCCTCGTAGCGCAGCTCGACGAGATCGGTAAACACTCTGCCGTGCTCGCCGCCCCGGGCGCCGATCCGATAGGACAAACCCAGCCGCTGGGCAGTTTTTGGACTGACGAGGGCAGCATTGTCCCAGGTAAGCTTGGTCAGCGGCTTCGGCAACTCCTGCAGCCAACCGTTGTTGGCGAAGCGTCCGTCGAAAAGCGTCGGATCGGGTTGAAAGGAAATTTCCAGGGAACGCCCAGGCTCCGCCTGGGGGTTTTGGGTTTCGGGTTTCGGGTTTCGGGTTTCAGATACGGATGGCGAACCGGCAAACCAGTTACTGCTTGGCGCCTTGAGGTTAACAGACTTCGGTTGAAACGTGGTTCCCGCGATGATGCCGTCGTGCACCGCCCTCCGCCAGCCGGTTTCAAAATCGCCGGCGATCTTCTGGCCTTTCCAGTAGTTGCGAACGATATCGTAGGATGTTTCGCCGGACCGGCCCAGCAGCGCCGCCAGAATTTCGTGGGACGATCTGCCGCTGTATAGCGGCGCGATCAACGGCTGCAGGATCGTCGCCGTGCCGTCGTAGGCGCGGATGTCGCTCCATGATTCCAGATAATGGGTTTCAGGAATATGCCAGTGGCAATAAGCGGACGTTTCATCCTCGTAGAGCCCCGAATGAACACGCAGCGGAACCTTCGCCAGCTGTTCGGCGAAGCCAAGATCCACCGGCGCCGTATAGACCGGGTTGCCGCCCAGCATAAGCAGGATTCTCACGGCTCCGGACTCCATGTCCTTCACCAGCTCGCGCAACGACGCCATTTGATCGAGGGGATTGGCTTCGATAGGGTTGGTGTAAACCACCGTCTTGCCGACGTTGTCCAGCGCCTGGTTCATGGCGTGGGCCAGCGCATGAACTCCCGGGGGCTGTCCGTCACCGGCCACAACGACACTCGCCTCACGATGCTTTTGCAGGTCGCGGACTAGAGCGTCGATCCATTGAAAGCGCTGGGCGTCGATCGTCGACTGCACGGCAAGACCGATTTTAGCTGCGACGGCGGCGGCAAAGTTCGGGATCTCACTGGGACGCAGCGCCATGCGGTGATCCGCCATGGCGCCAGTCACAGACGGAGTCGCCTCGATGACGTAAAGCCGGTTCATGCCGACCTTGCCTTGACGCACGCTTCGTTTGCCGGCAAAGTCGCGCGCATAACGTACGTTTGCCGGGCCGCTGAAAAGAAAATCGGCGTCCAAGGACAAGATCACTTCGGCGTTTTCGAACCGGTAGATCGTGTTGACATCGGTGCCGAAAGCCAGGCGGCCGCCGGCGCGGGCGTTATCGCGGCTTACCGGTTCGTATTGGTGCCATTTGGCGCTTGGAAATTTTGCCAGCAACTGGCGCAGCTGATTCCCAAGCGTTGGAGATGTGATGGTTTCCGTCAAGATCCTGAGCCCCCCGCCGCCAACGACCCGCTCGGCTTCAAGATCGTCATTGACCGCGGTGAGAAAGGCACTCCACGTGCTGATTCTCCCGGCGTTTCTAACCACCTGGGAACGATCGGGGTCGTAGAGAGTCAAGATCGACGCCTGCGCAAACGCATCCGTCGCGCCCAGGCTGGCGGGATGATTGGGGTTGCCTTCGATTTTGGTCGGGCGTCCTTCGTGGCTTTCGACCAGGACGCCGGTACCCACACCGCTCAGGGGAAATGCCGTAGCAAAAAACAGCGGCCTGCCGGGGACGATCTGCTCCGGTTGATTCACATAGGGCACAATCTTTTCGTCCACTGAGGCCGGCCTACAGGCATTGAGCCCCGCCAGCGCCAGCGAGGCGCCCATCAGTCTCAAAAAATCTCTCCGGCTGACTCCGTCCAGCAAGCCCGCCGCCTGTTGCGGAAATTCTTGTGTTAAGAGTTTGTGAAATTCTTCGCTATCGGACAGTTCCTCGAGGCAACGCCAGTACTCCTGACCTCGAGACGATGCCAACCGTTCCCGGATCGAAGCGAGATCGAGGCGCGCATTCGCGAGTTTCGAGTTTCGGGTTTCGGGTTTCACGTTAAAACTCGGGAGTGCTGAGGATTGAAGCGATGGATCGCATCATGGTTTTTCCCATCACTCCACTACTCCAATACTCAATCACACTATTCTTCATCGGTGACAAACCGAGCAGCTCGTGAGGCTTTCGATCTTGTAGTCCTGCACAAGTTTTTGCCCCAGGGCGATCTGATCCGAGGGCGGCTGCCAATCCATGTTGAAGACCTGATCCCGGGGCCGAACGAATCGCTCCGGATTGCGGTGGCATTCAAGACACCACTCCATATATAGCGTGTGCTCGCGCCACATGAGCGGCATCTGATCCACCCGCCCATGGCACGTCGTGCAGCCCACGCCTTTGTGGACATGAATGCTGTGATCGAAATAAACGAAACCCGGCAAGTTGTTCACCCGCGTCCATTCCAGTGATTTCCCAGTGCGGAAACTTTCGCGTACCGGCTCCAGAATCGGGCTCTCGGCCCAGATCTGGGTGTGGCAACTCATGCAGATTTTGGTGGACGGGATACCGGCGAAAGAGGACTGTTCCACCGAGGTGTGGCAGTAACGGCAATCGATGCCGTCGTCACTGACGTGGTGTTTATGGCTGAATTGCACCGGCTGGTCGCGGGCGACACCCACCTCCGTCACATAGGAGGACCGGTTGATCGCGGCGAGGGTGGCGACGAGGACTACGATGATACCGATGCCCCCGAATACGCTCACCCTGGAGATTGTGTTCGTGCTCCGGTGAAATATCTGAGCCATCGACTTACTCTTACTTTAGCCTGTTGATTCAGCTAAGCAAGGTCATCATCGTGTTTCAAGATATTCGTCCGAAAAGTAACCCGGTAAAATTTGGCCGCAGCGATCAAATTTCTCCTTGCTACCTTGCGCAATTCGATCGCCGTGATTTAATATACGAGGAAATTACTCTCAAACATGAGTGTTACTGCTGCCATTTTGCAAGTGATCTAAGCTTGGGTAGCATTCGCTTAACCAGGATCTTGTGTCCGCATCCCTCGAACACATCACCCCGAACACCCCGATGGGCGCCAATCTCGTCGCCGACGGCGCAACGTTCCGCGCTTGGGCGCCTCATGCGCGGTCCGTCCATGTGATCGGTGACTTCAACAATCGCCAGCGTAACGACGCCAGCCTGCTGACCCGGGATCACCACGGCCACTGGCGTGGTTTTATTCCAGGCGTGCGCGATCGCCAGCGCTACCTGTTTTATGTCGTCGGCGACGGCGGCGAAGGTCCCAAACGCGATCCCTATGCGCGCGAGCTGCAAACGCCTTTTCCGAGCGAGTGCATCATCCGCAAAACCGATTTCCCCTGGCATGAGAGCGGATACGTCACGCCGAAGTTTCACGACTTCGTGATCTACCAGCTTCACGTCGGAACCTTTTTCACTCCCAACCTGCCCCGAAGAGCCGGGAAATTCCTCGACGTCGCGCGCAAGATTCCGCACTTCGCGGATCTCGGCGTGACCGCGATTCAGCTCATGCCGATCCAAGAGTTCCAAACCCAATTCAGTTTGGGTTACAACGGCACCGATTACTTCTCGCCAGAAATGGATTTTGCCGTGGAAGATGCCGACCTCGGGCCCTACGTCACCGAGGCCAACAAGCTGCTCGATGTCATGGCACAACTGCGCTATCGAATCGAAGACTTGCGCGGCGAGATGAACCAGCTCAAGGCGCTGGTGGATCTCTGCCACCTCTATGGTCTCGGCGTTATCCTGGACGTGGTGTACAACCACGCGGGCGGAGACTTCGGCGATCAGAGCCTCTACTTCTTCGACCGCCAGTCGAGCCAGGGCGGTAATCGCAATTCCCTCTACTTCACCGGTGTGGGCCATGCCGGCGGACTCGTGTTCGACTTCGGCAAGCCTGAGGTTCGCGACTTTCTGATTCAGAACGCGAAGTTTTTTCTCGATGAATATCGGCTCGACGGTTTGCGCTACGACCAGGTAAGCGTCATCGACCACGATGGCGCGCCCCACGGCTGGCGCTTTTGCCAGGATCTCACTTCGACGTTACGCCATCACAAACCGGGCGTGCTCGACAAGGCCGAATATTGGAACGTCAATCCCTACGTGGTGAAGCCGCCGCCCGAGGGAGCGGGCTTCGATACTACTTTGACCGACGGGCTGCGCATCGCGATTCGCAACGTCATTGGTAACGCGAGCGCGCCGAATGAGCGGCCGCTTGACCTGTCCGGCCTGGCGCGGAGCCTCTGGCCGGAGGGCTTCAACGAGCATTGGCGCTTTGTCCAGGGACCGGAGAACCACGACATTGTTTACAACGGTCGCGAGCAACGTATAGCCCGGCTTGGCGACCCGAGTAATCCACGCTCCTGGTACGGCCGCAGCCGTGCCCGGGTGGCCACTGGCATCAGCCTCACCGCGCCCGGCATTCCGATGCTGTTCATGGGGCAGGAGTTTCTCGAGGACAAACAGTGGTCGGACAACTTCGAGTTTCACCGGAACCTGCTGCTGCACTGGGCCGGACTCGACGCCGGCGACAAGCAAATGCTGGATCATGTGCGCTTCACGCGAGAGCTCATCAAACTTCGCTGGCGCTATCCGGGCTTGCGCGGTCAAGGTTTCCGCGTGGTGCATGTCCACGATCAGAATCGCGTGCTCGCATTTCACCGCTGGGTGGAGGGTAAAGGCCACGACGTGATCGTGGTCGTGCACCTCGGGAACTTCAACCGCTTCGACTATCGAATCGGCTTTCCCGGCGGAGGTGATTGGCGCGAGGTTTTCAACAGCGATGTCTACGAGAACTGGGTCAACGCCAACACCGTCGGCAACGGCGGCCGCGTCTACGCGGAGCCCCAACCGCTGCACGATTTCAGCCACTCCGCAGCCCTCGCGCTGCCGGCGAACAGCCTGCTGGTGTTCGCCCGGTAAGACATCAGACTAACGGGTGCGCCGAGCGATAGTTCCGACGCGCTAATGAATCAAGCTGCCGGTAACTCGGATGAGTCCTTGCGGATGGCGACCATAATGTATACACTTTTGCCGTATGGGTCTTACA
>DAIRFP010000177.1:0-3919 GCA_036794995.1 Thermodesulfobacteriota bacterium
TCCGTGACTCTGGTAGAAGCGAGCTGACAAAATCGGGATCAGAAAATCGCAAACTGTGTAATTCATGGTGGCCCAATACATCGGAGATCCTATGTTAACGGCAAATGTAAAAACCGACGTGATCGACGCGGACGCGCATGTGGTAGAGAACGAGCGCGTATGGGATTATCTCGAGGCCGGCGAGGAAAAATATCGCCCTACGTTAGTGGCCGATCCTGGCAACCCCGAGCGCCAGCATTGGGTTCTCGACGGCGAGGATCTCGGCCCCAAGTTTCCCTCGCCCAACGAGAAGCAATCTGAAGAGCATGTCAAAAGATTCGGCCGGGAAGTGGGAACTCCGGTGCAAGCCCGGGAGCTTAGCGATGTGACCCAACGGCTAAGACACATGGACGCCTTGGGGATCGATGTGCAAGTGCTCTACAACTCACTCTGGCTCCGGCCGCTCACCTGCCGCCCGGAAGCGGAGATCGCGCTCTGTTGGAGCTGGAACCGCTGGCTGGCGGATGTCTGGAAACTCGGCGAGAACCGCTTGCGCTGGACCTGTGTCGTTCCGGCGTTGACCCCGACCGAAGCCGCGCCGCAAATTCGCTTCGCCAAAGAACATGGCGCCGTCGGCGTCTGCGTGCGCCCCTTCGAAAGGGGTAAGCTGATGACGGACCCATTTTATTATCCCATCTATGACCAGGCCGAGCGACTCGACATTCCGGTGACCGTGCACATTGCCAACGGCAACCCCGAGCTGTTCAAATTGCTAAACAACGAAGCCGGTGGCGGTTTCTCGACATTTCGAGTCCCCACCGTCACCGCATGCTACGCGCTGATCATGAGCGAGATACCGCGGGTCTTCGCGAAGCTGCGCTGGGGTTTCATCGAGACCTCAAGCCAGTGGGTGCCCTGGGTCGTTCACGAAGCCGTGCGGCGCTCCTTGGGAGGCGAACACCCGGTCTCGATGAACTGCTTTCGCGACTACGGGATCTATGTTTCAACCCAGACCGATGACGACTTTGCTTATGTGATCTCTTACGCGGGCGAGGAAAATCTCGTTATCGGTACCGACTACGGCCATGGCGATACCTCAAGCGAGCTCAACGCGATTTCCCGGTTCAAAGCGATGGAGGGCCTCAATCCGCAGGTCAAACGGAAAATTCTTTCCGACAATCCCAGACGATTCTATGGGATTTGAAGCACTTGCTTCCAAAGCAGTGCCGACTATAATTATCCCATGGCAACGATTAATGAAATCGAGAAGCTCGCGCTTGATTTACCTGAGAATGAAAGGGCAGTCCTCGCAGCTCACCTGCTTGGATCGCTACCACCTGTTCTTCACGACGCGAACGAGGGCATCGCGGAGGCGCTTCGGCGCGATGCTGAGCTTGAAGCGAATCCGTCCAGCGGCCTGTCTTTGGAGCAGGTTGATCAACAGATTGAGCGCCGCCGAACCTGATGCGGCTCGTCCTCCATCCGAAGGTCTATTCGGATGAAGCTCCGGGCATCTACTTCAGCTCCATCGTAGCTCAAGAATTCCTCGCTTGCGCCCGATCTAATTTCTGGTCATCTCCGCGGCGGGAGAGGACCCATATCAGCGATCGCTGCAAAAGCTTTACCCACCTCAGGGTCCCGCGGAAGATCCGCCACAAGTTTCTGCTGATCCTCCGGCATCAGCGGCGTCGGCTCCACTCCGAGAAGTTTTTTGTACGCTTCATGAAACTCCCGATCTTCGAAGGATCTACGAATTGCTTGCCTGACTGTCCGAACCAAATTCTCCGGCGTGTTTGGCGGTAGAAAGATCAGTGTCCCGGCCCCCCAGAAAGTCCGCGACATCGCCAGTACGTCCCTTTCCAGCTGAGTGCGGGTGAAAGTCCCGACTTCGGGCAAACCGGCAAATACCGGCGGACGACTTCCTTTGGGAATCTCGAGTATGGTGTGGAAATCGGCGACTTTCTTGTATTCCTCCGACATCGTTTCCTTATCGACCGCGGACGCTCGACTGTCGATTTCACCGCGCTCCAAGGCCAGATCCAATTCAGCGCCCGCATAGCCAACGACGAATCTCGGTTCTTTGAGGCCTAAAAGCCAGGCGAAGAGCCTGCTGCGGATGAACTGCACATGGCCCACTGATTGGCCACCGACTCTGAGCCCGACACGCTCGCGCAGCTTTTCCAGACTGTTAATGCCGAGAGCTTTCCGGGTTACAAATATATTGTTATTCTCGCTGAACGGCGATCCGAGATAGATAAACTTGGCGGGATCAAAATTGACGCCAGACATTCCCAACACTGCGCTCGCGAGAATGCCCGGCGAGCTGGCGCCGATCGAGAGCCCATCGCTCTTTACGTTATGATAGACGTGGTTTGCAACCTTTCTCCCGCCTCCTCCAGGCATGTATTCTGAAATGATGGTTGGATGCCCGGGAATGTATTTTTGCAGGAATTGAAACATGACCTTGTTCCTCAAGTCTCCCACGCCGCCGGGATCGCGTCCTTGCATGAATGTAATCGTTTTGCCTTGATAGTAAGGCGACTGGCAGACACCTTCCTTCGAGAAGAAAAATACCAGGATGAAAATCGAGTAAGGCCAAAAGTAAAAAAATTTCATTTTTACCTCCGTCCATCTTTTAGGTTCTTCCGCTTGAAATATTTGACAGAACGACTTCAAGAAATTTTTCCCGCCAAGCATGTCCTGAGCAACGTCGAAGGGACGCCAAGCACGCAAAGAAAGAAATTTACTAAATTCACTTATTTTCCGAAACTTGGCGCCTCTGCGCCTTTGCGGGAGTCTTCTTCTTCCGATTCCGCCATTCAAAGACGACACAAATTTCAAATATGTTTGGCTAGCTTTTAGTGTCGGCGGCAATGCCGACCCATACGTCAAGGACAATAATATGTCAATTTGGCTAAGACCTTCTTGCTTGTAAGCGTGTGGGCAATATTGGCCAGCGAGATGCGGACGGCGAGTTAACAAGATAGTCAAGAAATCAAAGCACGACCCTATCGAATTGTAACTTCAGCAACGCGTTTTCTATGCCTTAAGGCGGGCAGGTGCGTCATCGGGCGGGGTGATATCGAACGCGTTGGCGGTGCAACACGTCATCGAGAACGAGCCGATCCGGGCAACCAGAGCTACCAGCTCTTCAGTGCTAAAGGTTGCTTCAGCGGATGCATAGGTGGCATCGCTTAGTCCCTTGTCGGCGAGCAGTTCGTTGGCGATCTGATGCGCGAGCAATTCGCGCTTGTTATCGGTCGGCAACGCGGCGCGGGCGTTGATGGCGTCGATCTCTTCCTGCGTGAGTCCAACTCTAAGACCGTTGCGGCACTGAGCCGCCCACGGGTAGTTGGCGCCCCAGAAGCGCGCCACCGTCAAGGTAACGATCTGCTGTTCGCGGGCGGACAGCGTGCTGTCGGCGATACAGTCTGCTGTGTTGTGCAGGCTCTGCATAAGTTTGGGATTGCGAATATAAGCCCAGAATGGCCCGCCATGCGGCTTGCCCTTGGCCTTGGACGCTTCGATCACGGCGCGCTGTTCATCGTTCATGTCGTCGGGCGTCAGAATGGAAATGCGTGTCATTGTATATCTCCCTGTTTCTGCTGCCTAGCAGCCCTATTTACGGCAGCTCGACCATGACCTCGATTGCTGCCGTGGCAAACACAACGCGATAGTCGATCCCCGATAGCGCTCGTCGCCCATTTCCGGCTGGTCCAACTTTACCCGAGCAACCAATACCTATAGGAAATTTAAACACCCTTTTTCTCTGTCGGGAGCTATATAGCCGAACCGGCGAGCCGTCAAGTGCATGAGCGGTGGTACATGGTGGTGGTGTGAAAGTGAGAATCTCCGAAGTCCGCTCGCTCGGCAGATTGTTCGACACATTGAGGAAACGTGAGGAGAAAACGCTGTTGACTAACTGGACAAACTGCATACG
>DAIRFP010000177.1:4019-10492 GCA_036794995.1 Thermodesulfobacteriota bacterium
ACACGAGGATTCTGAATCCTCATAGCATGTCTAACCACTAGAGAACACAACAGAAGTTTTCTGCTTTGTCATGACTTTGCCATAGCCAAACAGCTATGGAAAAATGAATCCCGACACGTGAGACGAAACGAAATGGTAGGATTGAAAGGTAAAAGCGGGCTTCCGGGCAACATGAACGCCTTCACGCATGGGCTTGCCGCTATTCAAAAGCGGCGCGAGGAAGGCGTCCCCACCGAACCTCAAAAGACTGTCAGGCAGCAGATTCTAGTCGGCTTGATCGCTTATAAAGGCGGAGATCACCAGATATCGACGGCCACCAGGATTCTAGCCGAGGTTATCGCCTCAGATGCCGCGTGGCTGGTCGTGTTCAACGGTGCCACAGCACATCATCCAGAACAATCCGAAAGCCAGGCAGCTTTGCGGCCCAATGACTGACGATCGGTCCGTCCTGCCGCGTTCACTGTAAAGCTTTTCTCCGGTCTGTCCGTGAGTTGGTCCGTCTCGCTAGAACTGATGGGCTCTGGGGTTGCTCACGCAAGCTGGCGGGGCCGCTCGGATGTGGCGGTCTCAGTCAGGAGTCGTTCCAGTTCCTTAAAATCGATAGGCTTGGTGAGATAGGCGTTAAATCCTTCTTCCGATGCACGCCGCTGGTCGGTGCTTTGACCATAGCCGCTTACCGCGATTATATATACGCCGGTCCATCCGGGTTCTTCCCGCAACGCTCGAGCGACCGCATAGCCGTCTAATCCTGGCAGACCGATGTCGCACAACACGATCTCGGGTCGGAAGCGCCGTGCCACTTCAATTCCGTCTGGACCATTGTGAGCCACCTCAACCGCGTGCCCGGTTTCCGTCAACAACATCCGCAGGCTCTGTGCCGCCAACAGATTGTCTTCGATGACCAAAATGCGCCGCGGCTCAGTGAAGCTTGCGCCGCGCTCGATCGGCTTGGTGAGCGACCGGGTTTCGCGTGCCAGAGAAAGTCGGATCGTGAACTCGGACCCGCATCCAGCTCCGCCGCTCGATGCCCAAACTTCACCGCCATGTAGATCAACCAAACCTTTGACCAGAGCCAGACCTAAACCCAAGCCACCCCGGCTGCGGTCGATGGTGCGCTCAGCTTGAGTGAATGGCTCAAAGACTCGCGTTAGCGTCTCCGGTTCCATACCGATGCCGCTATCCCGGACAGTTAGAATGGCGCCTCCCCCTGTTGGTTCTTCGACTAGACGCACAGTGACTTGCCCGCCGGCATTGGTAAATTTATTGGCATTGTCCAGCAGGTTTCCGACGATCTGTGCCAGTCGCGTGCGGTCGCCCATGACCGGTACCGGTTGCGATGGCAATAGAACTGAAAGATCGACATTATTTTTTTCCAGAATGAGGCGGCGCCCCTCAGCTACGTGGCGTACGATCGTTACCAAGTCACACGGCTCTTTTTTTAATCGGATCAGCCCCCGCGCGATACGCGAGATATCGAGGAGATCGTCGAGCAACCGAGCCAACTGCGATACTTCTAGCTTGATTGTGTTCCGAAGGTCCTCCACCTCCGGATCAGGGGCTTCCTTTCTACTGAGCAACTGTACGACGGTACTGATGACCCCTAACGGATTGCGCAACTCGTGGCCCAGCATGGCGAGAAATTCATCCTTCCGGCGGTCCGCCTCGCGCAAAGCCTCCTCGGCGCGTTTGCGCTCCATGAACTGCCCGATCTGGCTTCCGATACTCTCGAACATCGCCAGGAGGGCATGGTCCCGTTGACGGATCTCACGGCTAAAGAATTCCATCACTCCGAGCAACTTGTCGCGGAAGAGGATCGGGAATGCGAAGCCTGCGTGGAGTCCTGCTTCACCGGCAAAAGCTGCGCGCGGAAAATTGTTGTCATTGTTAACATCGGGAATCCAGGCGGCCTTTGAGGTTGCCCATACACGCCCCGGCAAACCTACTCCCGGCGCGATTGTCCGCCCGTAGCTCACCGATACGAAATGGACCAGGTTGACGGATGGATCATGCCAGACCTTGAGGCACCGCAGCACATTCGCGTCCGAGTCCACTATCCACACAGCACCGATTTCCCAGTCCAACGTTTCACCAACCGTCTGCAGAATCCTCGGCGTCGCTTCGTTCAGTGACGGAGACTCAGCGAGGATTTGACCGACGGCAAAATGGACACCGCGACGTCGCGCTACCTGTGTGCGCTCAGTGATGTCTTGCACTAGAGCCAAGAAGTAATCCACCGAACCGTCTGCGAGACGCAGGCATTTGAGCGAAATGGTAGCGTAGATAACCCGGCCGTCCTTGCGGATAAACCGTTTGTCTAGGGAATAGCCGTCGATCTCCCCGACGAGAACGCGGTTAAATTCCGCGACATCGGCCGCGATATCGCCGGGATGAGTCAGCTCGGCCCACGTTTTCCGCAACAGTTCGTCGCGTTCGTAGCCCAGCGTTTTGCAAATCTCTTCATTGACCTCGAGTATGCCTTTGCTCGGCGATGTGATCGCCATGCCGATCAAGCCGAGTTCGAAGTAGCTCCGGAATCGTTCTTCGCTTTCGGATAAATCGTCCTGAGCCCTCTTGCGGTCGGTGATATCCTCAACCGCACCGATCAAATAAAGCGGCCGACCGTCCGCATCGCGCCGCAGAGATATAGTGATCTCCACCCAGACCAGAGAACCATCTTTGCGGAGATAGCGCTTCTCCATCGAGTACGTTGACAATTCGCCTGCGAGCAGGCTTTGCACACGCGCCCAGCTCTTCTCCAGATCGTCAGGATGCGTGATGTCGCCGAAGGTTTTAGCCAAAAGCTCCTTGCGCGAGTACCCGGTAATCTCGCAGAGCGTGTCATTCACCCTCATCCACCGGCCATCCAGGCCAACGTGTGCCATGCCAACCGGTGCGTTTTCAAACGTGCTCCGAAACCGCTCTTCACTCTCCCGCAGGGCTTCCTCTGCCTGTTTACGCTCTGTCAATTCCCTCTGCACTTCTCCATAAAGCCAGGCGTTATCAAGGGCAATCGAGGCGCGGTGGCCGACTTCCTCCGCGAACTCGACGTCGGAGACCGTGTATTTCCGCCCGGAATATCTCGAGGCGAACATTGAGAGTGCCCCCGCCACTCGGCCTTGCACACGCAACGGCACGACAATCACGCCGCTCAATTCCATTTGTTCCAGTAGAAACTGGTGACGCTGATTTCGAGCGTGCTGGTCGATCCATCTCTGATCCAGATCGAGCATGTAGTCAGAGCGGCCGGTCTTTATCGCAGTAAGAATCGGATGGGGACGGCTCAGGTCAGGCGCATAATTCCGGTAAAACTCTTCCGCAATCGGTTCTTTGTCTTTTCTGCTTGTCCGCACGGCGACACGGCGGCAAATATTTGAGCCCTCTCGCAGCAGGTCGATGGAGCACCAATCCGCATAATCCGGCACCATGAATTCGACCAGGCGCGTGAGCGTCTTCTCAAAATCAATCGATTCAGCGAGGGTTGCGCTTACCTCGGCCAGCCGTCGCAGTCGTTTCTCGATAACTGCGCGTTCGCGCTCCGCGGCCCATTTCCGAGTGGCCTCTCCTGCGGCAAGCACAGCGGAATGAAGCTCGGAGATTTCCTTCACTCCGGAAGTTTTTATCTCGACCCGCTCTCCCCGCTGAATTGCTTCAGCGGATCTCGCAAGCATGGAAATCGGGCCTGAAATGCGCCTACCGAGAAGAAGTGCTGTGCCGAGCGCAACAAAGAGAAGCACCGCGGCGGCCCCTCCTATCATCCGCATCGAGCGGTTTACCGCAGCATCAATTGCAGCCTGCGGGGCCTCTATTGCTACGGCCCATCCTGTAAGCCTCGAACGCGCGAACGCGCTGTAGAGCTGGACTCCGTCCGAAGTCTGGCTGGCGCTCCATCCGTGATCAGATTGGCTGAGCAGTCCACGAAGTTTCGGCGACACAGGCCGGCCGACAAACCTCTCAGCATCGGGGTTGTGCGAGATGATAGTTCCGTTCCTGTCCACAATCACCGCGTTCCACTCGTGTGGAAGCCCCTGCTCCCTCAAAAGAGTCGTGAAGTTTGCCGGCAGGGTCACCATACTTAGGCCGTATGCGATGTTGCCTTCCCGAATTACGGGAACGGTAGTGGCAAGTGAAGGTTGTTTGGAAACAAGTCCCATGAAAAGATCGGATATCGCGGGCTCACCGGTCTCCAGCACCGATTTCACAGTCGGAGGGCTTCCAAGCGGCAAGCCCCCTTCAGTCGCCTCCGAGCTCTTCCTTGCTTCTTGTAAAATATTGGGTAGAGAAGCGCCGAACGGCCGGAGTGTGTTTATGATCTGCTGGCCCGAGCGGTCGAAGAGGACAATCCTGGAATCCTTGCGTTGCTCAGTCGCTCGTAGAGCAAGCTCGTTGAAGGATTTGAAGTCTCTCGAATCGAGAGACGGCGACGCCGCAAGCGTTTCCAAAACAGCGTGCAGTTTTCCTACCTCGCGGTCGAGGGCAAGCGACAGCGCACGGGCCGTATCCTTCATTCCTCGCTCAAGAGCGGCACGCTGGAACTGCACATCCCGCAAGAACATGACCGCGGCCAAGACCAGCAGCGGCAGCACCACTGCGAGTACGAGCAGGACCAACTGGGTATGCAGAGAAAACCGGCGCGGTTTGCAATTTGCAAGTAGGCCGTTTGAAATCCGGGCGAAAGCTTTAGCCAGGCGCAAGGCTATACCCCCCGCGCTGCCTTTGGATGTGCACTGGCGCGTAGTTATTATCTCTCAAAGGGAAAAGCGCAAGAACGATTGAGTTTACACCAGCGCAGGGCAGCGCTGTCAAGGGCACGAAGCGAATAGGAACGACACGAGGATTGTAGATTCTCGTAGCATTTCTAATGGTAGAAAACGCAAGACAATTTTTCTGCTTTGCCACGACTTTGCCATAGTCAAAGGGCTATGGAAAAATGAATCCGACCCGTAGGACAGAACGAAAATTGCAAGATTGAAAGGCAAAAGCGGACCTCCAGGCAATATGAACGCCTTCGAGCATGGAATTGCTGCTATTCAGAAGCGGCGAGAGGAAGGCGTCCCCACCGAGCATGAGGAAACCGTCAGGCAGCAAATTCTAGACGGATTGATGGCCGACAAGGGCGGAGAAGAGCAGGTATCGACGCCACCAGAATTCTAGCCGAGGTTATCGCCAGTGACGCCGCTTGGCTCATGGTCTTCAACAGTGCCATAGATCACATCATCCAGAACATCCGAAAGCCAGGCAGAATCCAAGAGAGCTGAGCCAGCTCGACGGCTACAAGCGCGACCTGGTGAACTCGCTTACAGGCAACCTCCAAAAGGATTCTCAACGCTCGCTATCCAGAGTATGGCCCCAGTCCCCTCGGCGGATCAAACGTTCGGCAGCGACAAGCTAGGCCGCCTTTCTACCTTCCTCAAGATCGACTCTGAGCCTCGCACCAAGAGCCGTGGCAACCATTGCCAGAGTCTTCAAGGAGTAGTTTCGGTAATTTGGGTTCTCAAGGCGGGATATTCCTGCTTGTGTGGTTCCTACCTTTCGGGCCAATTCTGCCTGAGTGAAACCGTTCTTTTCTCTTAATTCGGCGATACGGCGAGCGAGATTCAAGCGGTTGAGTTCGTCAAAGTAAATTTTCTTGAACCTCGGACTCTCTTTTTCAATAGAGAATCTATAGCGGGCGGTTCGTTTAGTTTTCATCTTGAACTTCCTCCATTCGTTTGCGGGCAATCGCAATCTCTCCTTTTGGAGTTTTCTGTGACTGCTTGCTAAAGCCATGAAGAAGCACGACGACCCTTCCCGGTTTGAAGCAGTAGAAGATCCGCGATGCTCTTACTCGAAGCTCGTACAACCCTTCGCCCAGGCTTTTTGAGAGAGGCTCCCGCGCGCGATTGCCAACTTCTCCTAAGAAAACAATTCTGGCTCTGACCAGTGCTCGATCTGCTTCAGGAAGTTCCTCAATAAACGCATCAACTGGATTCCTTCCCCTACCATCTAGGTAGCAACGGAGATCCCAGGCCACGTACAAGCATTACACAAATGTAATGTTTACGTCAATCGCTCTCGGACAGGGTGAGCCGACTTTTGTCTAAATTCCGGCATGGTCATGCCACCGAATGTATACCCTGTGAACAGGAGGGCAGACCCATGCCGTTGGTAAAATGCAAAAAGAGACCACTTTGAAGACCAGTATTCCCAACCTTTCCAGGGGTCCTAATTCCGCCAGAAGCGGCCAGCGTTTTTGACCTGTAAAGGTCGGCAGCTTCTTCGGCTTAACTTGCACTTGTATTGGCGATATATTGACCACGCATCACTCGTGACCAGTGCTGCTACAGAATTGGAGCTTACGTGAAATACAAAATTGAATTCCAGTACAAATCTCCCAAGTCATCACGGCCACAAGAGGAACCTCAAGACGAACCTATCGAAGTCATCAATATGTCGCAGATGACGCTCTCACAGATGAGCATTACCGAAACCACCGC
>DAIRFP010000178.1:0-10480 GCA_036794995.1 Thermodesulfobacteriota bacterium
GCTATCGCGCTGCTGGAGGCCACGCGCATTCTTTGGACCACGCCGTCAGGAAAAATCGCGAGGGGCTCGCCGTTCTCCGTCGAGAACAACATCACCAAACCGACGTATTTATTACCCGGAGCGGCGGGGATCTTGGTCTTGATCGTCCGGCCTCCCTGCTGGTGCCATCGGATCAAATCGGAGTTGATACGCATGGCCACGATAGGCGGATCGAACAATCCCGCCTCCATGGATTTAAAAGCATAGACCCCGGCTTCGTTAGGCGACGGCAGCACCAAATCCGTGCGTGGACGGTTGATGGCCTTTCCCCTATCCCAACTCTCATAGGCTTTCTCCAAAGCGGCAATACACTTGTCAATGGATAAAAACGATTCGATCTCTTCGTTACTTAGTATGAGCATGGAGATGGCATATCAACGGGCCGATTCAACGTCAAGCAACGAGCGTGGCGGCGCTCAACAGATAGATCGCCAGCTTGTTTCTGATCACCTCAAGGATCGCCGCGGGTGCGGACCCGGCATCGATCTGCAACACCGTGCCGGGTTCTTCGAGGGCATCGAACTGGCTTTGGATGAGAATAGGATTCATGAAGTGCCCCACCCGCCTCTTCAGCCGCTCCTGAATCAAAGGAAGGCTCGCTTTGAGATATACGAAGACCACCTGGCCGGGTATCTCCAGCATGCTGCGGTAGGAATCCTTCAGAGCGGAGCATGCGATCACTGCGTTTTCATTTCGGCCAACAGCCTCGTCGATGGATCTGTGAATCGTTTCCAGCCAGGGCTGGCGGTCGGCGTCGCTCAACGGCTCGCCGCGCTTGAGCTTTGCGAGGTTCTCCGCAGAGTGAAAATCATCGCCTTCAAGAAAGTTCCAGCCCAGTTGTCGGGCCAGGAGCCGGCCCACGGTGCTTTTGCCAGAACCGGTTACGCCCATCAGCACCACAATCATGCGGCCGTCCTCCCACCAGCTCGAAAAAAGCTTGGGCAGCGCAGGCCCAGGGTAGCCTTAGGCCTGTCAGGAATTTGCGCATCCATCTTTCATTCTCCTAGTTCGTCAGCCGCTGGCGGACGCTGCGGCGTGCCCAGACCAGCAGTAAAAACGATACTCCAAGGATGTAAAACAAATCCCATAGCACTACTGGAGAAAACTGTCCTCTAAAGGCAGCCCTGGCGAGCCGCACTGGATGAAGCAGAGGCAAGGCTTCGGCTACCCATAACCACGGTCGAGTAAGGCGCTCTTCGAGAGGAAAGAACACATCGGAAAACAGAAAAAGCGGGGTAAGAAAAAGTGTAAAATAGAAACTGAAAAAATCGATATTAGGAATTCGCAAAGAAAAAACCACTCCGATCGAGGCGAAGAGAAGTCCGGTCATAGGAATCACTAAGAGAACCCATAGCGCCGAGGGGAGCGGCGCGAGGCCGAACAGCGCCAACACGATAAAGAAACAACCTCCGTAGATGGAGGCGCGGGTTACCGCCCAGAGCACCTCGCCGGCCAGCACATCGTCGGGCTCGATGGGGGTAGTCAGCATAGCATCGTAGGACTTCTCGAAAATAAGCCTCACGTAGATATTATAGGTGACTTCAAAACTCGCCCCATTCATCGCCGCCACACAGACCAAACCCGGCGCAAGAAATTCGAGGTAAGTGGTCCCACCCATCTCAGCAACGTAGGCGCCGACACCGATACCGATGGAGAAAAGATAGAAGACTGGCTCAAAAAAATTGGGCAGGATATTCCACTTCCACGTGCGCCGATACATGGCCGCATTGCGGCACCAGACCGCGAGCGCATGGGGAACCGAGACACTCATGCGGTCCCCTCGAGCCCGGTTCCCGTCAAGGCGAGAAAAACGTCCTCCAAATTCGTCGGCCTAACGAAAACGGGACGGCGGTCGCCCCGATCGTAATTTCGAATCCGCTCAATGAGCACACTTGCGTCCTCGACGTAGAGCATGAGGCGCTGGCCGGTGCGCAACCGCCGGCTCGCTCCGGTGAAGCCGTCAAGCAGCGCCACTTCTTCCTGGGGCGTGCAGTCAAACTCGACGGTCTCCGGCGCCAGGCGAGTGGCGATCAGATCCGCCGGCGCCCCGGCGGCAATGACCTTGCCCGCTGCGACGATCGCGACCTGGTCGCAGAGACGCTGGGCCTCGTCCATGTAGTGGGTCGTGATGAGTACGGTCGTGCCTCGCGCCCGCAGCTCTCTAACGCGGGACCACAAGG
This sequence comes from Thermodesulfobacteriota bacterium, assembly GCA_036794995.1. Lineage (GTDB taxonomy): Bacteria > Desulfobacterota > Binatia > UBA9968 > UBA9968 > DAIRFP01. The sequence goes on from DAIRFP010000178.1 coordinate 2,220, forward strand.
CGAGTCTGACCGCGGGATCGAGCCCCGTGGTGGGCTCGTCCAAGATCAGAAGTTCAGGTCGATTCATGAGTGAAAGAGCGATGGCAAGACGTCGTTGGAATCCGCCGGAAAGCTGCCGTACGGGCACATTGGCGTGGGAGCGCAATTCGAGAAAATCGATCAGCTCATCCGCCCGCCGCGAAAGTTCGGGCTCGCGCAGCAGGTGGTAGCGGCCGAAGACGCGCAAGTTTTCTTTTGGTGACAGGGTCTCAATCAAGACATTTTGCTGCAAGGTCACGCCCAGCCTGGAGCGAACCGACCGCAGATGCTGGTTGATATCCATACCGAAGACGTGAATGGTGCCGCTCGTTGGCCGGGTGACGCCATAGATCATGCGCAAGGTCGTCGTCTTACCCGCACCGTTGGGACCCAGCAAGCCGAAGCAAACTCGCGCCGGGACCTCCAGGTCCAAATTATCAACAGCCACGCGTTCGCCGAATTTCTTGGAAACCGATCTTGCGGTGACGATAGTCGAAGCGGCAGATATCTCTTTGATAGCCAAACAAAATTACCTTTTTTGACCTTAAAGACCTGAAAGAAATGAGGCTTGTCTTGCCGGTGACAGCAAGATAGGCATAGGGCGCGATAAAAACTCAAGACACCCGGCAATCACATGCGAATCAACTCAAAGACGGGATAACGATCGGCGATGGGCCCAAATGATGCCGAAGGGGCGCTGGCAGGGACGGGAAAAAATCGTCGAACCATCCAACGGAAACGAGTCACATAAGCTTTTAGGATCTTGGGTTTCTCGGCGGCCAACACCACCCGCACTCTAAACTGCGTTCGTAGTCTGCCTCTTTTGAGGGTTATGTTGCGGTTGGCCAGAACGTTACGCGACCACTGGGTGGACCCCCTGGTCGCAACCAAGAAAGCCTTTCCGTTGTAGCTCAAAAGATTGACGGGTATGGATCGAATCTTGCCGGTTTTCCGGCCCGACACCTGCAAGACATAGTTGTTGGGCAGCCCTAGGCCAACTCTGGTGATCCAACCGTATATTCGGTTGACGACTCGGGCGGCAAAACTTGGCCGAACAAAGTATCCCGGCTCTCGATCCGTGCGAGCTTCTACAAGATCAGCGGCGTTTTCCCCCTGGCGTAAAAGCCTCGTCTCCGTTTCCATATTTTACTTTGGCGCCCCGATTCAACCCATTCAACTGTTAAGCGAAGTCCTATGGGACCAAAGGACTAGTCAAACCCGATAACCACAAACTAATACGCTTCCGCGCAATGCTGTCTCAGATCGGAAACACTTAACGAACCAATTGATTGCTAGGTTTTGCTCAACCTTAACTGAAAGCAACAAAAAGTCCAGCCGGTAAAACCGCTTATAGAAACGGCCATATTCCATTGACACAGGGATGACCGCGCTACACTATCCCTGCGGTAATGCAGAGAGATTTGCGAGCTGGTCTTCAGTAAAATCAAGCTCAAAGCCGACGGGTTTAAATAACTCGACCGATTGAACATCGAATTGAAACGGGCCTCTGTAGTCGCCAAAATGTATGGTTAAACCATCATATGATGTCTGGATTTGCAGGCGTCTATAATTCGTAAAGGTCCGGACAACCTTTTAGAGAGGCATAAATGAGCTTGGTGACAAGCTCCGTATAGAACGCGGTATCCACTTAATATGCAATCATTTACTATGTCTCAGAAAATTAAGGCGCATCGTCACAACACGTGAAAGCTGTGCCGACAAACAGAGTGAAAGCGAATGTCAAAATATTGGCGCACACTTTGCTTTATAAAACTCCTGGAAAAGACTGTACTTAACTAAAGTTAAGTCACACACATGGGAAGGAGGTGAACAAGAATGAATCTCAAGAAAAAAGTTGCGGCTCTTCTGCTGGCGCTCGCGTTGGCTCCGGCCTACGTCATGGCCCAGGACATGGAGTTCAACGGAACTATCGTCAACAAGGAAGAGAAGTCGATCAAGGTCAAAACCAAGGACGGCGAAAAGATGCTCGCCATTGGTACCAAGACCAAGGGAGTTGAGAACGCAAAGGACGGCGCCAAGGTTACCATTAAATATACCGAGAAGGATGGCCAGCTGAGGGCCAGCGAGATCAACCCGCGCTAAGTTTTACGACTTTAGAAGTAAAAAGCGGGGTGCAAAACACCCCGCTTTTTTATTGACCTGCCGTTCACTGTCTGAAATCACCGCATCCGCCCCGACCTTGTTCCTTCCACGCTCTTGATTTGGTTACTCCTTCGGCTGTGGCACCATCCGGAGATAGGGTTTCAGCGTTTTCCAGCCGCTTGGGTATTTCTTTTTTGCGTCTTCATCCGAAACCGAAGTAACGATGATGACGTCATCACCTTGCTTCCAGTTGACCGGCGTAGCCACCTGATGTTTAGAGGTCAGCTGCATCGAGTCCAATACACGAAGTACCTCGTCAAAATTTCGGCCCGTCGTCATGGGATAGGTGAGCATCAGCTTGATCTTCTTGTCCGGTCCAACAACGAACACCGAGCGGACCGTGGCATTGTCCGCCGCAGTTCGTCCCTCGGAGGTTCCGCTAGCGCTGGGATGAATCATGTCATAAAGCTTGGCGACCTTCAGATCAAAGTCACCGATGATCGGATAGTTCACCGCGTGACCCTGAGTCTCTTCGATATCCTTGGACCATCTCTTGTGATCGGTCACAGGATCAATGCTCAGACCCATCACTTTGCAGTTACGCTTGGCGAAGTCCGATTTAAGACTCGCCATGTAACCCAGTTCCGTCGTGCAAACCGGGGTGAAATCCTTTGGATGTGAGAACAGAATGGCCCACCCGTTGCCAATCCATTCATGAAAGTTGACGGTTCCCTCCGTTGTCTCCGCGGTGAAATTAGGGGCTTCTTCGCCGATATGGAGCGCCATAGTTTATCTCCTCTCCGTTTTTATTGGGATTCTGTCGCTAGGGCTATCGCTAATCAAAATGTTAGTCAACCCATGGATGAGCCATTTAACCAAAAGTTAAAGCTCGCCAAAGCGCTTACCCGAAAACTCCGGCCCGAAATATTCATACTGGAATTTTTATCTGCGAACGTCCACTTGGCTTTTCTTGCGCCTCTCGCACGTAATCTTGGGCTCTTTCCTGCGTGTCTTCGGCATGACCCAGTGGGGCATGTTACCCTTGGACAACTACAAAACCATTGTCACAGACGTTCTGCTGTGGCGCAGCCTTAATAATACGGTGATAATCGGCGGCGGCGCCGCAACCGGAGCCACTAGCCCTGATCGTTGACGGAGATATTCACTATTCGCTTCTCTAACAGCCGATTCTTTCTCGCTTGTAAACTTTCGCCTGCCGCCATCGTCTTATCCTTAAGAACATTACCGAGGAGGATTAGTATGAGAAGATTTCAGCTGTTTGCTTTAGGCAGTGGAGTTCTGGCTTTGGCCATGATTTCAGCGAGTTTCTCGCCACCGGCGGCAAATGCGCAGGCCGGCAAGGGCGGCCCGGGAGCTTCCGGCGACAGGCCGAGAATGCATCGCATGATGGGCATCGACGCACCCTGGATCAGCATTGCTCTAAAACACCAGAGCGAGCTAAGCCTCACCCCCGATCAGGTCGCGACCCTGGAAAAAATTAGGACCCAGCACCGGGATCAGAGTGCGCCAATCCAGGAGCAACTGCGCGGCGTTGAAGGCGAGATCGCCGGTGCGCTGGAGAACACTCCGGCGAACCTGATACAGGCGAAGGTCAAAATCGACCAAGCCGAGAAGCTCCGCGCTGAGTTGCGCTATCGGCGCGTGGAAGCGCTCGAAAACGGCAAGTCCGTGCTGACGGCCCAACAGCGCGATCAGCTCAAGAATCTCGCCTCTGCTCGTCATCCTGGTTTTCGCAAGCAGCCAGGACAACCCTCCTAATCCTCCACTACATCCCGCAAAGAGATCGACCGGGCCCGGCTCGAAAGAGCCGGGCCTTGTTGCATTGCTACTCGTGAGTTGACCGATTTATCGCCGTCGCCGCTCTTTACCCAAAACTGGGGTAGAGGAACTGTCCCTCGCTTGAACGACAAGCTGGAGTGTCGTACGGTTACAGCGTCCGAATCTCTTATCACGGGAAAAGGAGAGTTGATCTATTATGGCTTCGGCAGAATTTGTTGTCGACGTTCACCACCACTACATGCCGGCAGCGTTATTCGACCGTCTTGCAACCCAGGCGGGCGGGCGGCGCATCGTTACCAACGAAATCAGTCTGACCCTTCACCCCTCGCGCAAAGATCTCGAAGCGCATCTACAGGTCATGGACGAGGCGGGGGTCAGCGTTTCCATTCTGACGGACCAGGTCCAGGTTCTGGGCGCAGAGGTGGCCAAGTTGCTCAACGATGGCATCGCCGAGGTCGAACGAAAGCATCCGACCCGTTTTCGCGGCTGCATTCATCTGCCGATCCATGAACCGGAGGCAGCTAAGCGCGAGCTCGCGCGCGGCATCAACGAATTGGGGCTAAGGGCAGTGGCGTTGCTCGCCTGCCACCTCGATGTGCAGCTCGACAACCCGAACATGAACCCACTTTACGAAATCATCCAGAAAAGCCATCTGCCCATCGTCATCCATCCGCAGTCTAAGCCCACCGGCTCAGACACGGTGTACAACCTCGATCGCTGCGTGTTTCGACCTCTGGAGACAACCCAGGCCATCGTGCGTGTGATCCATAGCGTGCTGCCCCGCTTTCCTGAGCTGCGCTTCATCATGCCGCACCTTGGCGGCGCCACTTCTTCGCTCAAAGGCAGGATGATGGCCTTTTTCGAAACCCCCGACGCCGATGTTCCAACCGACATGAGGGGCTACCTCAAGACCCAAGCCGAGCAAAAACGTTTCGGCCTGACCGAGCGCTTCGAAAAGTTGTTCCAATCGCTTTATTTCGATACCGCGGGAACCGGCGCGTGGCATCCCGCCCTGGCCGCCGCCTTCAATGTCACGACAGCGGACCGCATCATGTTCGGCACGGACTACCCGCTGGAATGCAAAACCGCAGCAAACGTCATTGAATCGCTGGACATGGTTCGCCAGGCGCCCTGCTCCGCCCAGGACAAAACCGCAATACTGGGGAAAACGGCGGCGGGGCTGTTCAAGCTGCAGTAGTTCACCGACTCACGTCCAACGGAGTCTCAATGGAGGCAATTATCGATGCGTAACTTGCTGCGCGTGTTAGCAGCCGCTGCAGCGCTTGCAATCTCGCCCTTGGCTGTTGAGGCCCAGCAAGCAGACCGTAAGCGTCTCGACAAAATCGAACAATCTCTGAAATCGGATGTGCCGCGAGTGCTTTGCTTGGACGACAGTTTTGCCACCGGCGGGCAACCTTCCGAACAGGCCTTTGCGAAAGTCGCCGCCAGCGGCTTTCATTCCGTCTTGAGCTTGCGCGCCCGGGGCGAAGGGATCGATCTCGCTAAGGAGCGCTCCCTCGTGGAAAAGGCCGGGCTCCGCTATTTCAATATTCCCGTGGTGTCCAGCGCCCCCCGGGTCGAACAAGCCGACGAATTCATTCGGCTGGTCAAAGAAAAATCCAACCACCCGATGCTCATCAACTGCGCCAGCGCCAATCGGGTCGGCGCTTTCATGATGATTTATCGCGTGCTCGAACAAGGCTGGAGCGAGGAACAGGCCTTGGATGAAGCGCTAAAAATCGGCCTCCGCGGCGACGAGCTCAAGAAGTTCGCCCAAAGCTATATTGCGCAGAGCAAAGCAAAGCGCGGATAAACCGCCCTTCCCCTAATTCGCCCATACAATTTCAGTTTTGACTCAATGCCTCTAAGCAGGCTTTAACTAATTTTTCCGGATCTTTGTCGAAGACAACCACGCTCCCTGTTGTCTTCTTGCAGAACTGGATGATCTCTCTAATGTGGTCGGCTACCCCACCACTCCCCTCGAGTACGCCAATTATCTTGCCTTCGTCGTAGGCGATGGTGAATTCGTTGAGGGTGCCGGTTGCCCCGCCGAAGATGATCACCACGTCGGCTGAACGAACGTTGATCACGTTGCGCCCCTTATAACCAAACCCGGTATAGACGATCACGTCTGCACCATCGTCAGGCAAGCCATAACGCTCGCTATGTTCTCTTCGATCCTGGGCTGGTGAAATACCCAGCGCGAAGCCGCCGCAGTTACGAAAAGCTCGTGCCACCAGGTCCGGCAAGCCCGTCGTCGCTCCTGTAACTAGAATAGTTCCCCGCCGAGCCAAAGCGGTTCCGAGACGCTCCGCGAGCTCTTTAAGCCGTAGTTTTTCTGATTCAGTGAGGGCATCATTCGCCGAAGCGCCCATGACCCCCACCACCACCGGTTTGTGTATCAAAGACTTCTCCTCCGGGAATCAAATAACCTGATCGCGACGCAGTTGGGCGATGGCGTCAGCGTCATAACCCAAATCCTGCAGTATGGCATCGCTGTCTGCTCCGAGTTCTGGAATCCTATCATAGCGTGCTTCGCTGCCCGACATCTTGAGCGCATTGGCGATCACCGGAACCTTTCCCACCGGCGAGTCAGCCTCCCGTATGAGCTTGCGCGCGATGACTTGGGGATGGGCGAGGACCTGCGCGATGCCGCGCACTTCGCCGTAGGGCAATTCGGCTTTCTTGAGCCGGCCAAGCCAATGATGATGATCTTTCTCCAGAAAAATCTTCTCGATGGTCTCTTCCAATTCGCCGCGGTTTTTTCGCCGCCCCTCCACCGTGGCGAAGCGCGGGTCTTCCAATAGCGCCGGCCGATCAATTACTTTGCGACAGAAGACTTCCCAATCCGAAGCACTGGCCACGGCGAGGTTCACGTATTCCCCGTCGCCCGCGAGATAGGGACCGTAAGGCGTGACGTAATGGTGGCGCATTCCCACTCGCGCCGGTTCCTCCCCGGCGTGCCAGTAATGGTGCGGAAAATAGCCCAACCACGAAACGATGGAGTCGAGCATCGAGACATCGATCAACTGGCCCTGGCCGGTTTTTTCCCGCTGGTAAAGCGCCAGCAGAATGCCGATTGCCGAGTACATCCCGGCGGCGATATCGACGATGGCAAGACCGGCCCGCGCCGGCTTGTCGGGATAACCAGTGGTGGCAATGATGCCACCTTCTCCTTGAATCAGGAGATCGTAGGCCTTGACGTCGCGATAAGGCCCGTCCTGTCCGTAGCCGGAAAGCGAGCAATAAATGAGCCTTGGATTGATTTCGCTCAGAGTCTCGTAGCCAAGGCCCAAACGTCCCGCAACCCCAGGGGCATAATTCTCGAAAAAGATATCGGACGTCTTGGCCAATTCCCGCAGAATGGCTTTTCCCTGATTTTTTTTTACATCGACGGTGAGGCTTCGCTTATTCCGATTGAGCCAGACATAGCCCGACGAGAGTCCGCGGACAACGGAATCCCAGCCGCGGATGACGTCCCCGATGCCGGGCCGCTCGACTTTGATAACCTCCGCGCCCATATCCGCGAGCAGGCAGGTGGCGAAAGGACCGGAAAGCACTTGCTCGAAGGCCAGGATCTTAACGCCGTCCAGCGCACGACTTGGTTTAGAATCAGCTCCCACAGTCACCTCATCCTTCACGTTGAACCTTGAACGTTGAACCTTGAACCGACGCGCTGGCCGTTCAACGTTCAAGGTTCCAGGTTCAAAGTAAGCCTATTTGCTCTCTTTGATTTCCGGAAACAAATCATGCTTCGGCGCGTGGGCCTTTTTCCAGACCATCACGCTGCGGGCATAGTCGATGACTACTTTGCCTTCTTGCTGGATGCCGCGGGTGCGAACTTTGATAATGCCCCATTGCGGCTTCGATTTGGATTCTCGCTTTTCCAGGACTTCGGATTCCGAGTAAAGCGTGTCGCCGGCGAAAAGTGGATTGGGGAGTTTAATCTCGTCCCAGCCGAGGGCAAAACCGTTTTCACTCACATCCGCCACGCCCATCCCAGCCACAATGGCGAGGGTTAGCGCGCTGTTGATCAGACATTTGCCGAACTCCGTGCGCTTGCCGTACTCGTTGTTGAAATGAATCTGGTTAGTGTTATTCGTCAGCAAGGTGAACCAGATATTGTCCGCCTCCGTGACGGTTCTCCCCAGACGGCAGCGATAAACGTCGCCGACCTCAAAATCTTCGAAGAAGCGCCCTTCCCAGCCGGGTTTAACAGCCATCGTTCTCTCCCCTTTCTGCTCCACAGGCTTTACGCTATAACCTAACAGGCTGCTGAAAAAGGCTCATATGCTTCGTTGCGCTCAATCGCCTCGCTACAACGTACTGGTTAAGTACGC
>DAIRFP010000015.1:0-26539 GCA_036794995.1 Thermodesulfobacteriota bacterium
GGCGATCACATGTGATTATTACCTGGTACGCAGGAAAATTTGAGGTCCATGATGAAGTTACTTTCACAACTGAGACGGAAGCCGAGGAACACGCCATACAATTGGGAAAGCATTGGGTGAACAATCGCCTTCAGTCAATGCAAGGGTGAGAACTATTTCCCAGCCGCAGAGAGATGAATTGATAAGACAAAGCATTAAGAACTTCGAGTGTTCCGCTGATCGTACTCCTTACCGTAGCACTAACCCCAATCCGACAAAATTGATAGAGCAGTGACCCACGGATGTGCTTACGGTGATATTGATAGGTATTGCGTTCGCGCTCGCGCTGTTTGTGATCATTATTTCGCTCAATTCGGATTGATTCGCGCGGCCAAATAAAACGTATCCTACCTAATTGCCCACGACCCGACTTTAGCGCAGCTGCCAGTAGGCGGTTAGAATGCGATGGGCGCCCAATCCAGCTGGTAGAAGTAGCTCGTCAGCAGGGTCGTCGAGTAGAAGGCAACCAGAAATGTGACGGTGGCCAGAGATAGCCGTAGCAGTTTTGCCATTGGACGATCCTCGCAAATCCACGTCAAACGCCAGACTCCCCATTCCAAACCGCCATACGGGTGCTCTTTTTCGCTCTGCTCTCGGTTTGCGCCACGCGGGATGCACCGAGGGAAAAGGTGTAAAAGAGGTGTCACCGAGCCATTCGGGCGTGAGGTCCCTCTGGGGCGTTCAATTCAAATTTATTGTCAGCCATATTGATATATGTGATCGGCTTTTGGCGAAAGCTGACGAGGTGCGAAATCTTGACAAGTTGCCGTCACGGCAAGAGAATCCCGCTTGATAAGAGAATTTGCGAGTTATACTATGCCGACAACATACTAAACGTTAAGTGATTCGGGGGCACCATGCGAGGGCTCGTTGATCAACTCGAGCAGTCCTTAGCTTCTAGGCAGTATTTTCTGTCGCTATTCACGGCGCTTACACTTCCAGACATTGCGGCAGCACTTGACGCTCCAGACGGATTGGCCACTTCACAACGATATATATCTTGGTACGACAAGTGGGTTCGACCTCAGTTTGCGGAAACTATTCTCACAACGCTTCCACTTTCACCCGAGCAAAGGGAGTACGTTAAAAGTGGACTTCAGGAATCGCCTCTTGATGGCGATGCGTGTTACCGATTCCGTTGCTCCCTTTTGCACCAAGGAACGACGCAACATCCAAAAAGCTCTTTCTCTCGCATCATCTTCGTCGAACCCCATGCCACAAGGACGATAGTTCACAACTGCGTCATGGACGATGCGCTGTGTATCGACCTCCAGGTGTTCTGTAGAGAGGTAATTGCGGGAGTTCGGGCATGGCTTAACCATGCGGAAAATAGTGAGCCTTTTAAGACCAATTACGAAAGATTCGTCCGTCGGTATCCGGATGGGCTCAAGCCATATATTGAAGGGGTTCCAATTATTGGGTAAGAACCATTAAAAAATTGCCATCAACGAAGATGGTCCAAAATGTGGCCAATATTATGACCGGAAAAGTCATGGAGAATTACCGCTAGTTTCCAGCAACCCGCGTTAGCAGATCAGCCAGTCGGTATCCCGCCAGAACCATTCTTCTATCAGCAATTCGGCTTGCACTAACAACGTATCCCGCAGGAAGCACAGGAGCCGCTGCCACCATCGTGCAATTCCCAACCCTCGGACTCTCAATCGGTCTCCCGTTACGGTAAGCAATCTTCGTCGCAATCTCGAAGCTCTCTTTCGCCCAGGCTTCAACGCCAGTACTCCCATGTTCGGTGAGCTGGCTCCGCTCAAACTCCTGGCGGTTTCGGAGCGCCGTGGCCTCGTTTCGTAGCCGTGTCAAATTCCCGCCTGAGGTAATCACGCGATCCCAAAACCTGTGCAGCTCCATCGGTTGAATAAACAAGGGGCAAGAAAAAAGGTTCTGGACAACTGGCGGCGAACCGCAGTAAACAGGGCCGATATGAGTATTAAAACCATCGTCGTTTTACTGGTTGGCTTGGCTCTGACTTCTGCATCTCTCGCCCAGGCGCAACAGCAGGCAAGGGTATCTAAGATCGGGGTGCTCGGGCCTGGGACCACTTCCGTCTTAGCCTCCTCACGCGCGGTATTTCCGAGAGCGCTCCGTGAACTCGGCTATGTCGAGGGCAAGAACATATCTATTGAGTATCGATATGCTGATAACAAGCTCGAAAGACTTCCCGCCCTAGCTGATGAACTGGTCCGTCTCAAAGTTGACGTGATCATGACGAACGCAACAACCGCTGCAATCGCCGCCAAGAATGCTACCAAAACTATCCCCATCATTTTTCTAGGCGTGTCAGACCCTGTGGCGGCAGGGCTGATTGACAGCCTGGCCCGCCCTGGGGGGAACCTCACGGGGTTGACCAACGTTGCGGCGGTGTTGGCTGGCAAACGATTGGAGTTGCTCAAGGAAACCGTTCCCAAGCTCTCCCGCGTTGCGGTGCTGTGGAATCCACGGGACCCAGGCTCTACGCTAAATTGGAAAGAAAGCCAACTCCCCGGACGAGAATTGGGTCTACAACTTCATTCCGTGGAGGTAGGCAGTGTCGATGAATACGAGGGTGCATTCAGAAAAGCAGTTAAGGCACGTAGTGGCGCGCTGGCGGTGAGCCCTTTGGCCGGTTCTCATCACAACCGGATAGTGGAACTAGCAGTAAAAAATCGACTGCCGGCGATATACGTTCTGAGAGACATTGTTGAACGTGGTGGTTTGATGTCCTATGGACCCGAGGAAACCGAGATTGTTAGACGCGTCGCCGTTTTTGTGGACAAGATTTTGAAGGGTGCCAAGCCCGCCGATCTACCTGTTGAGCAGCCGAAGAAGTTCGAGCTTGTGATTAGTCTCAAGGCAGCCAAGCAAATCGGCCTCACCATGCCGCCGAATGTGCTGGCGAGGGCAGACAGGGTGATCAAGTGAGGACGCACAGTGGCAGAAGCAGATAGAAGGACCTGCCACCATGGAAGAACTTATTGTGTCAAGCCTTGCGCAGACTGACGCACTGGCGAAGCTACTGATTGAGAAGGGGCTGATTACCCGAGAGTTCATGCAAAGGATTTCGGAGGTACGGGCAACCTATCAGACGTTATTAAATCTCACGCCGCAATGATCAATCGAATACGGGTCCGCCCATTGCTTATCTGTGTGTTTATCTTTCTTCAATTCCTGGGCATTCCAGCACTGGGTAGGGCCACAACGATTGTCGCGGTAAGAACACCGACTGATATTTACTTAGGTGTCGATAGCAAAGTGACCGGGGTTCGTCCAGACGGCACTGTTTACTATGAAGCGAAATGTAAGATAGGACAAGTTGGAAAAATATTCTTTGCGGGCGCTGGACCGTATGAGTACGAGCCTACGGGGCTAAACATTCGATTATTGTTGATCGAAGCGCAGCGCCCTGGAGCCAGTGTAGTTCAGACAGTTGAGAGATTCGAGACACTCTATGCAGACGCGCTGACGAGAACATCAAGGACCGCTCAGAAAGAGAGCCCCATGGTGTACAACAAATACTTTCTAAACAGACACGTTTACGTGTACTTTTTTGCGTTTGAGAATGAAACCCCGCAATATTTCTCGAGAATCTTCACGATTCAAAGTTCTAACGGCCCTGTCACAGTCGACACGGAGCAACGTAACTGTCCGCCAGGCTGCCCAGGCAGTGAGCCTACGATCCTTGGAATTGGTTATGCTGATGTAATGAAGGAGCTGTCATCTAATGCATTGAAAACACGGCCACCGATTCCAGTCATAACTGAAGTCATTGAAGCGAGCATAAGGGAGGACCCTGACCAAAAGTCTGGTGGCCCGATAGATATTCTACATTTGAGCAAAGACGGCGCGAGATGGGTACAGAAAAAAAAGGAATGCCCCGAAATCCAGCCCTAGCAGCCTGCAAACAGAGTTTTTCAGCAACCTGCCAGAGAGAAATGAACATCGGCAAAATACTTATTTGGGAATCCTCTAATCTGCTCCGCCTGGTTTTCGTGACAAAGGTTTTTTGCTACCCAACCCATGTATCGGAGTATTTGGCCTACAACTTGCCCGCGCGCCAGTAAGTAACTCACTTCCCCCGGACCATTTCTTCGGCATGCCGGCGCGTTCGCTCCGTAATCCTCAGGCCGCCCAGCATGCGCGCTACTTCTTCGATGCGTTCGCCTTCTTTCAGCTTATCCACTGTCGTGGAGGTCCGATCTTTGACGACTTCCTTGCGCACGATGTGGTGCGATTCCGCCAGCGCCGCGATCTGCGGCAGATGGGTTACACAGAGAATCTGATGGGAGCCGGCGACCTGTTTCAGTTTTTTTCCGACGATCTCGGCGACCGCGCCGCCGATGCCGGCATCGACTTCATCGAAGAGCAACGTCGGACTTTCTCCGGCGGTGAGCGCCAGCGACTTGATCGCGAGCATGAGGCGGGAAAGCTCGCCGCCGGAGGCGATTCTGGCCAGCGGTTTTGGCGGTTCGCCGCGGTTGGGCGAGAAGTAAAATTCCACCTGGTCGATTCCCAGGGCGGTGATTTTTTTACCCCCAATCACAAACGGTGGCGCGTCCTCATCCTCCGGCAGATCGAGAAAACGTACTTCAAAAAGGGTGTCGGGCATTCCCAGCTGTTTTGCCTCCTTCTCCATCTCTTTCTTGAAGCGCTTGGCGACCCGCTGCCGCTTGATCGATAAAGCGCCCGCGGCTTCCCAAGCCGCCTGGCGCGCGCTCTCAAAAGATTTTTCCAAAGCCGGGATCTCTTCCTCACCGCGGTCGAGAGCCTGAAGCTCTCTTTCCGCCTGAGCTTGCATGCCGAGGATCTCTTCCACCGCGCCGCTGTATTTCCTTTTAAGGCGGTGAATTTCCGCCAGCCGGTCCTCGAGCTGTTCCAGCGCGCCGGGCTCGAAATGAACTCGTTCAGCGTAGCGTCGGAGCCCGGCATTGGCTTCTTCCAACTGGGCCAGCGCGGACTCGAGGAGCTCGACGGTGGGCCGCAAGCCGTCATCGATGCTGGCTAGCTCGCGCAACTTGCTGCCGTACCTTCCAAGCCGGCTCACCAGCGCGTTTTCCCCCTCGTAGAGAAGCTCTTCCCCCTCGAGGCAGCCTTGGTAAAGCTTTTCAGCGTGCATCAGAATATTTTTCTTGCCCTGCAGCTCCTCTTCCTCCCCAGGCTTCAAGCGCGCTTTGGCGATCTCCTCCGCTTGGGCGGTGAGCAGTTCTTTTTCCTTCTTGCCGGTGTCCAGGATTTCTCGCGCTTTGAGCAGATGCTGCGCCGCCGCTACCAGCGAGTGAAACTTTTGACTCATCGCGTCGGCTTCCGCCGCCATCCCTCCGAAGGCGTCAAGCAAACCGGCGTGGGTTTCCGGCCTCAACAGAGTGTGGTGCTCGTGTTGACCGTAGATATGAACCATCGAATGGCCGATGTCCGACAACAAATTGAGCGGGGAGAGACTGCCCCCCAAATAGATCCGATTCTTGCCGGAACGGCTCATGACTCGTTTGATAATGAGCTCGTCGTCGATCCCGTATCCCGCGCCTTGGAGCTTTTGCTTGACCCATTCCGGCACGTCTTCGAACAATGCTTCAACGGTCGCCTCTTCCTCGTTGTGCCTGATGACATCGGAGGTCACGCGCCCTCCGGAGATCAGGCCCAGGGCATTGAGTATGATCGACTTACCGGCTCCGGTCTCGCCGGTCAGAACATTTAATCCCGGCCCCAGCTCCAGCGCCACCTGGTCAATGACCGCGAAATTTTTGATGCGAAGCTCACGCAGCATATCGCAGCCGGTTTAGCGCTCACCCCACTTCAGTTTTCCACGCAGGATTTCGTAGTAGCTTCGTGAGGGAATCTTGATCAAAGAGACCGGCAGGCCATAGTCCCGCGCCTCGACCTTGTCGCCGTTGTTGAGCCGAACTCCCTGCTGCCCGTCGGGGCTCAGGATCACGGTGTCACCAAAAGAGCGCAGGGTCACGCGGACCGCCGCTTTGCTGGGCACCACGATGGGCCGGTTGGTCAACGTGTGCGGACAGATGGGACTGAGGATGATCGCCCCGAGAGCGGGCTCCAGTATGGGCCCTCCCGCAGCGAGAGAATAGGCCGTCGATCCGGTGGGCGTGGAGATAATCAAGCCATCGGCGCGATAGGTGCAGAGGTAATCATCCCCCACGTAGGTCTCCAGGTCGATGATGCGACTGCGCGCGCCTTTGGTAATCACCGCGTCGTTGAGCACGCGAAATTTATGCAGTTTGCGTTTCCGGCTGTGAACGCGGATCTCCAGAGTCATGCGTTTTTCAACTTCGTAGTCCCCGTCCAGCGTCTTGATTAGAATGGACTCTAGCTCGTCCACCGCTACTTCCGTGATAAAACCCAACCCCCCCATATTCACCCCCAGAATCGGCACGTCGGGACGCTCCACCAACGGGGCGATATTCAACAGTGTGCCGTCGCCCCCCAACGAGACGATCAGCTCGGCCTTGGCCGCCATTTCCTTCTTGGTGCAAGAGATTCCCCCGGTGCGCGCAATGCCATTCTCCACCAAGACTTTTTTTCCCCGCTGCTTGAGCCACGGCACCAACCAGCGGACCATATCGGCGGCCTTTGGTTCTTCATACTTGGCGACTAGACCCACGGTGCGAATCATCGAAGCGCTTTCTCCTGCGCGACATTAACACAACAAAAAAAACAAAGTCTATGAGAGGCGCGCGCCTCAGCAAGCCCGCGCTGGAGTTTGCGCAGCAGATTTTTGTTCGACCCGCAACGAAGTTAGAACAGGCAATCGCCCCTTGGATCGGCTCCAAGGCAATCGGGATGCTTGCTCTAGCTTCACACCACCAGGTTTCTAAGCCGCGAGCTCAAGCTGTCTACTAACATGACCAGCGCGATCAGAACAATGACAATGGCGGCTGCCTCTTGATACTGAAACGTCCGAAAACTCGTGCTCATCAAGTAACCAATGCCTCCGGCACCGATCAGACCCAAAACCGACGCCGCGCGAATATTGGTTTCCAGCCGATAGAGAGTGAAGGAGATCAGATCCGGCAAAATCTGCGGCAACACGGCAAAGGAAAGAATCTGCGCGTAGCCGGCTCCCGTGGCACGGATCGCTTCGACGATCCCCTCGTCAATATTCTCCACCGACTCCGAAAGGAGTTTGCCAAGCACGGTTGCCGTATGAATCGCCAGTGCCAAAGTGCCGGCAAAGGCGCCGAGACCCACCGCCGAGACGAAAACCAAGCCCAGCGCCAGGTCTGGAATCGTGCGCAGGAAGTTCAGCACGGTCCGCAGGGCATGATAGACCAACGGATGCGGCGTAGTATTGCGGGCGGCAAGAAAGCCAAGGGGAAAGGCAACGAACAACGCTAAGAAAGTCCCCGCCAAGGCCATCTGAACCGTCTCCAGGGTAGCCCCCAGAATGGTTTGTGGAAACGTATTATTCCACCAGCGCTGCTTGCTGCGCGCTTGAGATTCACTCAGCGGCACGGGCAGCAACAACGCCGTCAACGAGAGGTTTTCGGGGAAATAGTAACTCTTCGCATCGGTCATTTTCGAAAAATCCGGCGGCAGCATGCGGCCTAACGTCGAGGCGATTTGCGGGATCCCTTGAATCAATTCTCCGGGCCTGACCTTGGCCCCTTGAAACGACCAAAACAAAAGCAGCAGGAAGAGACCGAGAAAGACAAAGAACCGCGCCCCGCGCTTTGGCGCCGGCGGGGCTTCCAGAAAGATATCATCAACTACTTTTCGTCCGCTTTCCCGAGCCAAGGTACACCCCCAGTAAGCTTGTTTGGCAAATTTTCCTAATCCGCCCGTCCCGCCGGCTGTTCTTTCCATTGGGCACAGGTGCACTCCGCCGAGTCAACGCCAACCCATCTCCGCTGCTAAGTCGTAGGACCGCGCCTCTAGTCCCTTCTGTGGTAAACCGAATCGACAATGGCATCGGTGAGATTTGGCGTAGGGCCGTCAAAGAAAACCTGGCCTTGTCGCAAACCTATCACCCGGTCCGCATACTCCCGGGTTAGTTCCAGTGTGTGAAGACTGACCAGCGCAGTTATTCCGTCCTCCCGGCACACCCGTTTCAAAATATCCAAAACCACCCGCGACAGTTTGGGATCGAGACTGGAAACCGGCTCGTCGGCCAGGATGATCGCCGGTTCCTGCATCAAGGTTCGCGCAATGGCCACCCGCTGTTGTTCTCCTCCGCTCAGCTGATCCGCCCGTTTATAGGCATGATCGAGCAGACCGACTCGCTTGAGGTTCGTCAAGGCCTGCCGTTTTTCCTCCCGCGAAAATATCCTCAGCATGCTTCGAAGTCCGGGCCGGTAGCCCAACCCCCCCGATAGCACGTTTTCGATAACCGAAAGGCGCTTGACGATATTGAACTGTTGGAACACCATGCCGACCTTCCGGCGCAGCAAACGGAGTTCATGGGCGCCGAGACTTAGCACATCGGCCTTCGCACCGTCGGCGCCCAATCCCGCCAGCGCGCGGGGAATCATGATGGCACCGGAACTCGGATCGATGAGCCGATTGATGCAGCGGAGCAAGGTCGATTTACCCGCGCCGCTGGGACCGATGATACCGACAAACTCACCTTGCTCGATCTGGAGATTGATACCCCGTAGTACCTCCGTGTGGTTACCGTAGGATTTGTGCAGACCCTGGATCTCGAGGATGGTCACGGCTGTTTCTTTTTGAGCGCTTGCTTGAGTTGGATGCCGGCGACGGCAAAGGCCTCACGAACGCTATCGTAATCCTTATCCGTCGCCGGCACGAAACCGTCGATCTGATAGAGGTCCCGCAACATCTGCTTGCCCTTCGGATCATGGCTCAGTGCCAAAAAGGTCTCTTCGATCTTCTTGGCGAGGCCCTCGTCGAGGTTGCCGTTGATCACCAAGTTGTCCGCCGGGATCGGTTCGGAAAAAGCGATGGCGTGGATTTTCTTCACGTCGTCCGGGTTCTTCAAATAGCGCATCCAGGCGGTGTCCTGGCCGTGGGGGGAATTTGCATAGGTTGCACCGGCGTCGACTTTACCATTGAACACCGCCAGCACCGTGGCATCGTGGCCGCCGGAGTAAAGAATCTTTTTGAAATCTCGCACCGGATCGATTCCCCGCTCACTCAACATCTTGCGCGGAAACACATTCGCCGAGGTCGAGAGCGGATCGCCAAAAGCAAACGTTTTCCCGCGCAGGTCTTCCAACGTTTTGATGCCGCTATCCGCCCGCGTAATAATAGCGGCGTAATAGAACGGTGAACCTTTACGCTCCGACTTGAGGACGACCTTGACATTCGCTTCACTCTTAGCCAGCACGTAGGAGGCCGGCGTCAAAAAGGCGACATCGAGTTTGTTGCCCCGCAGCGCCTCCACGACTCCGGTATAGTCCGTGGCGACGAAAGGTTGCACCTCGATACCCAAGCGATTCTGCAGAATATCAACGATCGGCTGCGCATTCTGGATCACCTCCTGAGCGTTTTCGGCGGGTACGAAACCGACGCGGAGGACTTTGGGCGAGCTCGAAGATCTTCCACAACCGGCGAGGGCGAGGAACAGGAGCAGCCATAACAGTGATTTCACGGACCGAGTCATCTTACAGCTCATAGATACTGAAAGGACGGTGGCGGCGCAAACACTTTGATTTTTGTTGACGGAGACGGCGGAGGGATTGGCCGGCCGGTTAGCGCTCTTTGATCTCTGCGAGCAACTGCTCGGCCTTCTGTTTGTGCTTGGTGTCGTCGGAGAACTGGTTGGGCAGCTCTCGAACAGAGAGGAGCGAGGTCCGAGCCAAGGACCAATTCTCCACGGCCATGTAACTCCTGGCGAGCTCCAACCGGCTTGCGATAACCGTGGGGTTGAGCGTCACCGCCTTCTTTAGGTAGTCAATGGATTTTTCCAAGCTACCGGCGGGAATCGAACGCCCATAAACTACCGAGGCGAACATCCGGCTCGTCTTGCCGATCTCCGCCATCTTGCGGTGCCAAACCCCATAGACATGGTAGGCAAAGCCGTTTTGCGGATCGAGGGCGATGGCCTTCTCAATGGCGCCGCGAATCTCGCCCGCAATGTCGATCTGCTTGCCCACCGGCGATAAGATCGCCATACTTCCTAAGGAGGCGGCGACGTAAAAGTGCCCCCAGGTCGATTTTGGGTCCACTTTAATGGCTTTGCGCGCGTACTCCTCCGCCTTCCGATACTCTTTCAATTTCCTTTCCTGCGCGCCCTGCGACGACTCGGGAATCATGTCGCCAATATCTATGTGAGCTCGGGATAGCTTGGCGAGAGCCTCAACATTCTGCCCATCCAGCTGAATGATTTTCTGCAGCTCTCCGGCGGCTTCTTGCGGCTTGAAAAGGGCGTAAAGTCGCTCGGCACTCTTGTGCAGTTGCGCGATATCGGCATCCCCGTTGCTGCTGCAGCATGCCGTTTTAGCGCCCTCCGCTGGGACTGGATCGGCACTATGCGCTATCCTGGGCTGGAGCAGGAAAGGCATCAAGAAGAGTAGATAGGACACCAGCAACCACTGATTCATGGGTTATTGCAGGGACATCGGCTGTCCCGCCTCATCAACGGCTACGTAGACGACTTCTGCCTCGGTCACTTTGATGTGCCCCCGTGGCTCTGTGCTTCTTTCCGCTTCCACTACCACTTGAACGGTCACCGAGGTCCTGCCTTCGCGCAGCACACACGTATAGAAGCTCACCACGTCGCCAACGTAGACCGGAGCTATAAAACCAACTTCGCGCATGGCCCGGGTGACGAAATTTCTTGGCGCTTGCCGAGCAGCCGCGATCGCACCCGCCAGATCGATGTGACTCAAGATAACCCCACCGAAGATGGTCCCACGGGCATTGGTGTCCCGCGGGAGCATGGTGATCCGCAAGGTCGGTTCTCGAACATCAGCCATCAGCAGTCTCTGGACGCGCAGTGAACGATGCCCAAATAGGCTCGGTGCTATCTCGCCGCCAGGAACAATTCTTAGAGATAGGTTAACCAGTTGGTGTACTTCTCGTCTTTGCCTTTGATAACATCAAAAAAAGTTTGTTGAATATCAGCGGTGACCGGACCGCGACAGCCCGCACCGATCTGGCGGTCGTCCACTTCGCGGATCGGTGTCAGCTCGGCGGCCGTCCCGGTAAAAAACGCTTCATCCGCCGTATAGAGCTCGTCACGGGTAAAGCGCTCTTCGACGAGTGGGTAGCCTTTGTCGCCAGCCAGGGTGACGATGGAGTCTCGGGTAATGCCCGGCAGGATGGACGTCAGCGGCGTCGTTTTCACTTTGCGATTGCGGACGATGAAGATGTTCTCGCCGCTGGCCTCCGAGACGTAACCTTCGACATCGAGCATAATCGCTTCGTCGTAGCCGGCTTTCTTTACTTCGGTCTTGGCCAGTACGGAGTTGATATAATTTCCCGACGCTTTGCTCTTCGTCATCATGACGTTCACGTGGTGGCGCGTATACGAGGAGACCTTTGCGCGGATACCATTCTTGATTCCTTCATCCCCCAGATAAGCGCCCCAAGGCCAAACCGCAATGCAAACGTTGACGGGATTTTTTGGGGCGTAGAGTCCCATTTCACCTAAACCCACCAGGGCCAGGGGCCGGATGTAGCATTCCTTGAGCTTGTTCGCCCGGATCACTTCCAAGGTGGCGAGTCGGAGTTGTTCGACACTATAAGGCAGGGGGAAGCCCAGAATCTTGCCCGAGTCGGCAAAGCGGCGCATATGCTCATCTAAACGAAATACGGCGGAGCGGCCATCGGCCAAAGCGTAGCAACGAATTCCCTCAAAGTAAGCCGTGCCGTAGTGAAGCGCATGGGCCAAAACGTGGACTTTCGCTTCTTCCCAGGGGATCAGCTCTCCATCCAACCAAATCTTTTCAGTCTTGAGTGACATGTCCTCTCACTTGCGAGGCTTTCGATTTTTTTTCCCGAATGCGATTTATTCTACGTGCCCGCCGGAGCCTCATCAAGGGGCACAGAAAAAAAGGCCACCCGGCTGCCCGCGGTGGCCTCCAACGGTTTACCGGCAACTTCATAACCCTTTTTTCAAGGGCGGGGCGGGTTTAAATCCTACCGTTCGACTGGCTTTGATGCTGATGACCGCGCCGGTCTGGGGATTTCTTCCCTTGCGTGCTTTGCGTGAACGTACGGTAAAAGTCCCGAATCCGGGAACTTGAAAACGTTTGCTCCTTTTGATCGCCTTAGAGACACCCTCAAAGGTTGCGTCCACGGCCTCTCCTGCGGCTCGTTTGCTGATCTTGGCGCTCTTAGCCACCGCGTCGATGAGATCGCCTTTTGTCATGTGCGTTCACCTCCTTCTGGCGAGTTGGTATGAAATCGATCGTTGTCTTCAGTAGCGTCCGGTGATGCAAAAACAAGGGGAGATAATTCCGAATTCAGCCGGAAATGTCAACAGCTATCGCGCTGCACCAAGCGTTCATGGAGCAGGCCATACCGCACGCCTTGATCGCTGACGATGACTTGCTCCGCACGAAACCGGCTCATGATTCTTTCGATTAAATAGGCGCCCGCGAGAATGACATCCGCGCGCTCGGGCTCCAAGCCGGGAATCAGCCTGCGCTCCGCGATGGTTTGGCTTTGGAAGAGCGCCGTTTGGCGCCGAACCTCGCCCAGCGTCAAGCCGCTGCCATGGACCTCGCCGTGGACGTAGCGAAGCAGTTTTTTTTCCACGGCGGAAAGGGTCGTAAAAGTCCCGGCAATTCCCACCAGAGTCAGAGGGAAGGCGACGGTCAGCCAAGAATTCGGTAAACCTGTCAGCTCTCTCTCGATCGCTCCGGCCATGGTCGCGCACTCTTGAGCCTGCACCGGATCGGAATGGAGAAATTGCTCGGTGAGCCGGACGGATCCCAGATCGATACTGATGGCCTGAATCACGCCGTCCTGGTTGCCGCGAATAAATTCCGTGCTGCCGCCGCCGACATCGACGACCAGCAATTCCTGACCCGCGAGCGAGAGACCTTGCTGAACCGCCAGAAACGCGTAGCCCGCCTCCTCCTCGCCCGAGAGCACACGAACCTCAAACCCGAGCTGTCGCTTGAAGTGGTCACGGACTTCGGCACTGTTCCGCGCATCTCTAAGAGCACTGGTGCCCACCGCTACGATATCCTCGACCCCCAGGTTTTTGCAGCGCTCCAAATAGCGCTGCAAAGTCAGCAGGCTTCTTGCTTCTCCTGCCGAGCCGATGTGCCGGGACTGATGAACACCCTGTCCCAGACGGGTGATTTCAGCGAGGTCGTCCAGGACAGCGAATGTGCCGTCGTCCTTGAGCTCGGCGATCAAACAGAGAATCGTGTTGGTACCGATATCGATGAACGCACAGCGCCGGGAGCTCATCACATGACGGCCGGGTGCGGGTTGGGCGATGAAACCGGCGGGCTGGAGGCTGCCGTCGCTTCGTTCTGGCTTGCCCATGCGGCCATATCCGCCAGGGCCCGGCGCGCCATCATTTCTTTTTTGAGACTTTTTCGAAACGGTTCCGCAAGCGGCGGCAGCAGGCCGAAATTCACGTTCATGGGTTGAAAACGTTTGCGCTCCGGGTCTGTTATGTATCGCAAGAGCGCGCCCAGGGAGGTAGTGGCCGGCGGCACAACGGTTGGCTTCTCGGCGATCAGCCGCGCCGCATTGATGCCCGCCAAAAGACCGGTAGCCGCCGATTCGATATAACCTTCGACGCCGGTCATTTGCCCCGAAAAGAACAAATCTGGCCGTTGGCGCCATTGCAATGTGGGCAGCAGATGCTTGGGGGAATCGATGAACGTGTTGCGGTGCAAACTGCCGAGTCGAACGAATTCGGCCTTTTCCAATCCCGGAATCATGGCGAAAACTCGGCGCTGCTCCGGATAGGTCATCTTGGTCTGGAAACCGACGAGATTATAGAGCGTCTTTTCTTGATTTTCCTGTCTTAGTTGAACCACCGCGTAGGGCCGCTGGCCGCTGCGCGGATCGGTCAAACCCACCGCTCTCATGGGACCGAATGCCAATGTTTCCTTGCCGCGGTCCGCGATCTCTTCGATGGGCATGCAACCTTCGAAGGGCACGAACCGTTCGAAGCTGTGGCTCGGCATTCGCTCGGCAGCCAACAAGGCGTCGACGAAGCGAGTGTACTCGTCCCGCGTCAACGGCAGATTCAGGTAGTCGTCGTCACCCTTCGCGTACCGCGAAGCTCGAAAGGCCACCGCCATGCCAATCGATTCCGCGGTAACAATCGGCGAAATCGCGTCGTAAAAATAAAGATGCTCGGATCCAAGCAGGGTCGCGAGCTGTTGCGACAGCGCCGGCGAAGTGAGGGGTCCCGTGGCCAAGATGACAATTCCCTCGGGGATATCTCTCAGCTCTTGTCGAAAGATCCTGACGTTCGGTAGCGCTTCGACGGCCCGGGTGAGTGCGCCGGCAAACAACTCCCGATCCACCGCCAATGCGGATCCAGCCGGCACGCGATTGTCCTCGGCCACGCGAATCACCAGGGAATCCAATCGTCGCATTTCTTCTTTGAGGACTCCCGCGGGAGCGGTCAAAAGATTGGAGCGAAGAGAATTGCTGCAAACCAATTCACCCAGGTTCCCCGTCGCATGGGCCTCGGTCATTCGCTGCGGCCGCATTTCGTAGAGCTCAACCGCCATGCCTCGGCGCGCCAGCTGGTATGCCGCCTCCGCGCCTGCCAGCCCGCCGCCGACTATCCGGACGATGCTTTTCAAGGTTCTACTCGGCGACTGGGATCGAATAGCCGCATTCTTTCTTACGGCAGCGCCGCGTGCGTCCGGCCCGTTTCGTCACTTTTTCGACAAGGATGGGATCGCCGCAATCCGGACAGGGACCCACCACGGGCTTGTCCCAGGAAGCAAATTTGCATTGCGGATAACGGTCGCAGCCATAGAAAACTTTTCCCCAGCGCGATTTCCGCTCTTTGACGTTGCCTTCGCCGCAGTCGGGACACTTGATGCCCAGATCCACAGGCTTTTCCAGCGGGCGAATGCTTTTACATTCCGGATACCCGCTACAACCCAAAAACTTGCCGTACTTTCCCCAACGCAACAGCATCGGCCGGCCACATTGCTCGCAGGTCTCGTCAACGGGCTGCTCCTCCACCACCAGAATCTGGCCGTTTTCATCGCGCCTAAAATTCTTCGTGCTTTTGCATTCCGGGTATTGCGGACAGGCCAAGAACTCGCCGTTGCGCCCCCATTTGATGACCATCATGGCGCCGCACTTGTCGCACGGAATGTCGGTCGGCACCTCTTGCCGCTTGACGTCGCGCATCTCGGTTTCCGCTTTCTTGAGATCGCGCGCAAAAGGGGTATAGAAGCGCTTCATCGCCTTCGTCCACTTCTCTTTCCCCTCTTCAATCTTGTCCAGTTCGTCTTCCATACCGGCGGTGAACTCAACGTTCAAAATATCCGGGAAGCTCTCCACCAGAAGATCGGTGACCAAGAATCCCAGATCCGTCGGTGCCAACGACCGCCGCTCGTCCTGCAGCACGTATTCGCGGTCCAAAATGTTTGAGATGATGGCGGCATAGGTGGACGGACGGCCAATCCCATTTTCATCGAGTTCCTTGATCAGGGAGGCCTGGGTGTAACGCGGCAGCGGTTGGGTAAAATGCTGCCGCGGATCCATGGAGAGCAACTTGAGCGCATCGCCCTTTTGCAGGTCCGGCAGCACGCCGTCAGTATCCTGAGAATCCTCTTCGGCGTCATCTTCGCCGTTGGCATTCTCTTTGGGGGCGCGCTCATCGCGTCCTTCAATATAAACCTTCATGAAGCCGTCGAACTTGATCTGCTGCCCGGTGGCGCGAAAGAGCGCTTCTCTCACCGGAATTTCAAAGGCGGTCTGATCGAAGACCGCCGGCACCATCTGGCTCGCAACGAAGCGGTCCCAAATCAAAGCATAAAGCTGAAACGCGTCGCGCCGCAGATACCGGCGCACGCGCTCCGGAGTGTAGTCCAAAGACGTCGGGCGAATCGCCTCGTGAGCGTCCTGGGCGCCTTTCTTGGAGCGGTAGGAATTGGGCTTATTGGGAACATAGTCTTTGCCATACTGCCCGACGATAAATTGTCGAACGGCATTCAATGCATCATTCGAAATGCGCGTCGAATCCGTTCGCATGTAAGTAATCAATCCCACCGAACCTTCATCGCCCAGCTCGATCCCTTCGTACAATTGCTGGGCCAGCTGCATCGTCCGCCTGGGCTGGAAACCCAGCTTGCGCGCCGCCTCCTGTTGCAGCTTGCTGGTGACAAAGGGCGGCGTCGGATAGCGGCGGCGCTCCTTTTTCTCTACGTCGCCGATGATCCACGACGCGCCGTCCAGAGATTTGAGGATGGTTTGGACGGCGGACTCATTCTCCAGGCGAAACTTCTTGTTGTCGACTTTCTGACCTTGCCACTGCACCAGCCGGGCTTTGAATGACGGCGGCAGGCGCCCTTCCAACAGCGCCGTAAGCGACCAGTACTCCTGGGACACAAAGGCGCGGATCTCCTTCTCGCGCTCACAGACCAAACGCACGGCCACGGATTGAACCCGCCCGGCGCTTAGTCCCCGGCGGACTTTGTTCCACAGGAGAGGGCTGATCTTGTAACCCACCAGGCGGTCCAAGATGCGGCGCGCGATCTGAGCGTCGAATTTGTTGCGATCCAGCTCTTGGGGATTGGCAATCGCCTCTTGCACGGCCTTCTTAGTGATTTCGTTGATCAACACCCGATGAACTCGCTTATGATTTTTGGCGACCTGGTCGGCGATGTGCCAGGCAATGGCCTCGCCTTCGCGGTCGGGGTCCGAGGCTAAATAAATATTCTCTTTGCCCTTGGCGGCTTTTTTGAGGTCGTCAATGACCTTCTTTTTCGCCTGTATGACATGAAAGTCCGGCGCGAAGTTTTTCTTGATGTCCACGCCCAGCTTGCTCTTGGGCAGGTCGACCACATGACCCACTGAGGCTCTAACCTGAAAATCGCGCCCCAAATATTTCTCCAAGGTCCTGGCCTTTGCTGGCGATTCCACGATGACTAAATTTTTTGCTGCCATAACACTCGATTCATTTGCCGAGAATTTTTAACGCTCCGCCGTGTATCTCTTTCCCGGGAGCTCGCGCAGAAAGCCTGCAAGCTCCAACTCCAAAAGAACCTCGGAAACCCGCGCCGAGGAAAGGCCGCTGGCTTCGATGACCTCGTCGATCTGCAAAGAGCGCTCTGCAAGCAACCCGAATATCCTGCGCATGTCCACGCTGGCGTGTTGCGGCAGCTCCCGCTGGGTTACCCTCGCCGCGCCGTCCTGGCGCTTCAACAGCTGCGGCGCGATCTCTTCAATGATATCGTCCACGGTCTCCACTAGTTTGGCGCCTTGACGCAGCAGTCGGTGAGTGCCGCGGCTGCGACTCGCGCCGACTGCACCCGGAACGGCAAAAACTTCCCGTCCCTGTTCCAAAGCCAGCGCCGCCGTAATCAGCGAACCGCTCTTCTCCGTCGCCTCCACCACGACAACACCCAAGGACAAACCGCTGATCAAGCGATTGCGGGCGGGAAAATTAAAGGCCATGGGGCGCGTGCCGAGGGGAAACTCGGAAATCACTGCGCCCTGCTCACTGATCCGCTGATAGAGCCTATCGTGCTCCGCAGGGTAGGGCCGATCGACACCTGAACCCAGAACCGCGATGGTTCGGCCTCCGGCATTGAGCGACGCGTCATGGGCCGTGCCGTCGATACCGCGAGCCATGCCGCTCACCACCGTGAAACCTAATGCCGCCAGGCCTCGACACAGATCCTGCGCCACCCTACGGCCGTAATCGCTCGCGCTCCTTGAGCCGACTACGCCAACGGCCCTTTCATCCGCTGCGCGGATCTCTCCCTTTACATAAACGAGAGGCGGTGGGTCGGAAATCATTCGCAGTCGAGCCGGATACTCCGGGCTGGCAAATGGCACAATTTTAACAGCCGCCCGCTGAGCTCTGCCGATCTCCTCTTTGACCTCATTCCATCGGGAGAAATGTCGCAAGCCATCGATAACGTTCTGGTCCAAGCCCTGAATTTGGGCTAAGTCTGCGGCCGATGCCGAGAATGCTTCCGTGGGATCGTCAAAGTGTTCGGCCAGTTTCTTGAAACTGACGCACCCCAGTCCTTGTACCCGGGGAAAGGCCATCCAACGAACGAGAGCCGTTTCACCTATCACAGGCAAAACGACCCCCTTTTTCGAATAGCGTCGCCGTCCATATCGGGCTGAGCCGGAAAATCTGTCCAAATCGAGAAACAAGTTGCAAATGATAGGGCAAATTTCATCCGAACGCTAGCACCCGGTTAAATGCCAGGGTTCCTGGCCGAGCCCGCCGTGTTCCAGGAACCCCCTGATTTAACGACCTTTTCCCGTCCAGAACAATCGAGTTTGATTGCTCTACCTGCGCGCGAGGTCAGAGTCGCCACGGCTAACTTCGGACTCGTCGCTTTCCTGTCCGCTCCTCGCGACGCGCGCGTAAGAAAATCCGAATGGGCGTGTAGTCTAATGTCAACCGTTCGCGCAGCTGATGAATCAGGTAGCGTTGATAGCTCTCAGAAACGGCCTTTGGCGTATTCACGAACAACGTAAAAGTCGGCGGACGGGTCCCGGTTTGCGTTCCATAGTAAAATTTCACCGGTTTGCCCTGGGCCAGAGGCGCCGCGTGAGCCTTGACGATCTGCTGCAATGCCTGGTTCATGGCCGAAGTCGTAATTTTTTTGGCATAGGCTTTTAGTACACGCGCCGCCATCTCCAACATCTTGCGCACGCCGTAACCCGTCGCCGCCGAAATGAAAGTCACGGGAACGAAATCCAAGAACGACAGCTGGTGATAAACTTCCTCCCGATAGCTCTCCACGTCGGCACCACCCTTGGAGACCACGTCCCACTTGTTGACAGCCAAGACCAGGGCCTTGCCGCGCTGGCAGGCATAACTCAGAATTTGCGCGTCTTGGTCCGTCACTCCTTCCACGCCATCGACGACGTGAATGACGAGATCGCCCCGATCCACGGAACGCAGGGAATGGGTCACGCTGAACCGTTCCACACGGTCGTTGATCCTGGCTTTGCGGCGGATGCCTGCGGTATCTACCAGCAAACAGGGCTCGCCCTCCAACTCGAAAGGAGTATCCAGCGCGTCTCGAGTGGTCCCAGGCGTGGCATCGACTACGGAGCGCTCGAACCCCAGTAACCGATTGATCAAGGTCGATTTGCCGACATTGGGCCGGCCGACCACGGCAATACGGAGCGGCGCTTCCTCCTCCGATTCCTGGTCGTCGCCTTCGGTGGAAGGGAACTGCCGGACAATCTCATCCATCAGATCCGGTATACCGAGACCATGCTCCGCCGAAATTGAGAACAAAGGATCGATTCCCAATGCATAAAAATCGTACAAATTATCCGCCCTCTGCCGCGAATCGATCTTATTGACCGCGAAGAACACGGGCTTCTCCTGTCTCCGCAGGAGATCGACCACTTCACGGTCCAAAGGATTAAGCCCTCCTTTGCCGTCGAGCAAAAAAAGAATGACATCTGCCTCCGCCAAGGCGAGGCGGCTCTGCTTCTGAACGCTCTCGTGCAGATTCCCTTCAGCGTCGGTGTCAAAGCCGCCGGTGTCGATGAGCTGAAATCTCGTCGCCCCCCACTCCAGCTCACCGTAGTTGCGGTCCCGCGTCACCCCTGGAGAATCATCCACAATCGCCTTGCGCTCACCGAGCAATTTGTTGAACAAGGTCGACTTGCCGACGTTGGGACGGCCGACAATCGCCAGAACCGGCAGTTTGCGAGCGGATGGCGTCTTTTGCACTGACGGCTGAGTCATCTCACAACCCCATCTCGGTCAGCGCATTGGGGTCCTGCGTCCATCCTCGATCGACTTTGACGAACAGTTCGAGGAAGATCCGACAACCCAAGAGCGCTTCGAGCTCCTCTCGGGCACGCTGGCCGACCTCTTTCAGCATCGCCCCGCGCTTGCCGATCAAGATCGGTTTGTGCGATTCCCGGTCGGTGACGATGGTCGCCTGGATCACGACGAGATTTTTCTCTTCCTTCTCGGTAAATTCATCAATGGCAACGCCGACACCGTAGGGAATTTCTTCCCGCGTCAACAGAAAAATCTTTTCGCGGATGATCTCCGCAGCCACGAAACGCTCGGTCTGATCGGTGAACTCTCCGTCAGAAAAATAGCGCGGTCCCCCCGGCAGCCAATGCTCCACGAGCTCCAGAACGACCGGCACTCCTTCGCCCTTGAGCGCGCTGATCGGAACGATTTCTCGCGCCGGAAGCAGCTCCGAGCAACGTTGCATCAGCGGCAGCAATTTTCCTTTGGCGACGAGATCGATCTTGTTGAGCAGGATCAAGCTTGGCGTCTGGAGGCTGGCGAGGGTCCCGGCAATCCTCTCCTCGTCGGGGCCGATCCGCTGGCCGACATCGAGCACCCAGACCACCCCATCCACTTCGTGGAAGCTTTGCCATGCGACTTCTACCATGCGCCGGTTCATCAAGGAATGAGCTTGGTGGATACCCGGGGTATCGATGAAGACAATCTGCGATGTCGCGCTGGTACGAATCCCGGTAATCCGGTTGCGCGTCGTCTGCGGCTTGGGCGTGACAATGGCGACCTTCTCACCCAGCAACTGATTGAGCAAAGTCGATTTGCCGACGTTGGGGCGGCCAACGATGGCGATATAGCCCGAGTGAAACG
Source organism: Thermodesulfobacteriota bacterium (assembly GCA_036794995.1). Lineage (GTDB taxonomy): Bacteria > Desulfobacterota > Binatia > UBA9968 > UBA9968 > DAIRFP01. The sequence continues at coordinate 20,714 of DAIRFP010000015.1, forward strand.
GCACTTCCTCCACGTCCTTGTTCTTCACGTCTTCCTTTGTCATAAGTCTCAATGAAACGAGAGATCATTATGCCACCTTCGACTCCCTGTTCAAGGTTGCCAAAATAATTTCAGCGGAAGGATTGGCTAAAATCATGCTCCTGCACTTCACACCGCTCATGAAAAAGCGTCTCACCCGCCGCGCGTCCGAGATGATCGAGCGCTCGCTGCGTTACTTTCCTGAATTGCAGGGCAAAAAAATAACCGTGGGCTATACACGCGCTCATCTCGGCAGCGCCAGCACGAGCTACCGTGACGGCCAAGTCTCGCGCCTGATCATTCGACTCAAAGTGCGAAAACTGACCTATCAGACTATCGGCCATGAGCTGACCCATTTAGTTCAGGGACTGTCGCGCCGCGACCGATTTGCCCGCGCGGCAGTTGTTCAAGAGCACATTCCCTCCGGTGAAACGCAGTGCGACATCTGGACCCTGGCGCGGCACCCTTTGTTCTGCGACGATCCGCCGACCTACCTGAGACTACCGCGTATAGTTCGAGAGCAGTGGCCCCGCTACGCCGAGTCAGTCCGTGCTCTTTGCGTCGCCGCCATAGAAAAACGGCAAAGCCACCGTCTCTATATTCGCTGGCTTGAGTCCGAAATCCGCCAACTCTCCGGGAGTTTGCCGGAAAAATCAGGGAAACAGCTCGAATTGCCCTTCACTTCCGTCTTACCTATTTAGGGACTCAGCCCGCGCGCCGCGATAGAGTCTTAACGGTAACAGCAACAAAGCCCCTACGAGGGTCAGAGCGCCCGCCAGAACAAACGCGGAGCCGATACCGTATTGGCCGATGAGCCAGCCTGCCACAACCGGCGTTGGCGACGTGGCGATCTGCATCATCAGGGACGAAAGGCCGTAGGACGTAGCCTGAAACCTGGAACCCGCGACGTCCATTGCTGCCGCAAAGGTAACGTTGAGCAGTGTATAGAAGAAAAGACCGATAGCTCCCACCACGCACGCCAGCGGAAGGCCCGGCGTCGCGATAGAGAGCAAAGCGAATAGTATTGCCAGAGTGACAAATGAAGGGAACAGCACGGCCTTGCGGCCCAAGCGGTCGGAGAGATCACCCAAGATCGGCTGAGAAATGATCCCCATCGCATGGAGAAGTGCGATATAAACGCCCAGACCGAATGGCGAGTAACCCAGATGCTCCTGAAGGTATATGGGCAAGAATGTGATAACTACTATTCGTCCCATCTGCATGAAGCCGGTGGCTAATGTGATGCCAACAAACGTCGAGTTTCTTGCCAGCGCGAGCATTTCTCGCAGGTGTTCGGACAGGGCCGCTGGATTCGCCGACGGGCTGAATTGGCGCGCCAAACCACGGCGGAGCAGGAGCGCGATAATCAGGGCCGGCGCCAACTGCACCGCTAGGAAAGTGTTCAACGAAACACTGACCAAGAGGAAACCAGCAAGCAGCGGAGTGAGGGTATCGCTGATCGTTGCTCCCATTCCGTGGATCGACAATGCCGTGGCGCGGCGCTCGGGAAAACTATTGGAAAGCGCGGCCGCTGCCGCCGGATGCCAAAGCGCAGTTCCCAAACCAATCAAACCACATCCGATCAAGACCCAGGCAAAGACCGGAAGGATACCCATAAGCGAGTAACCGACCCCCATGGAAAGCAGCGCCGAAGCCAAAAGCGCCGGCCGGTGGCGGGAAAGTGAATCAGCCAAGATCCCGCAAGGCAAATCCATCGCTCCGTTGATCAGTTGACGCACTGAACTTAACACACCTACCTCCACGTCACTTAGTCCCAACTCGGCTTTGAGTGAAGGGAGGACCACGGGAAAGAGCTGCTGAAACCAGTGGATCCCGAAATGGCCGCCGGTAACGATCGCCAGGAGCCTAACTCGGCCGGAGTCGAGGTTCCGGAGCGATGCCAATGGGCTCGTTAGCTTGAGCGTCCGCCAGGTGATTCGATTCTCACCCATAATACTTTCGGCTAAGCGGGAATACTTTGAACCTTGAACCCCGAACCTTGAACACTTGGCTGCTCGTCATCCCGAACCTCCCTGCAGAATGTTCCTCAGTTCTTGCAATTCGTCCGCAGTAAGCGTCCACTTAGCGCCTTCGGCATTGCTCAGAACCTGCTCCACTTTCGTCGCGCCGGTGATCACCGAACATACTCGCGGTTGTGCCAGCAGCCAGGCTTGTGCCAGTTCGTTCATCTTGCGGCCGTGAAGGTCGGCCCATGCCGCGAGCTTCCTGACGACCTCGTAATTGCGGTCGGTCATGCATCGCTGCACGTAACTGTCTCTCTCGCCGCGGGAACCCGGCGGCGGTGGTTCGGCCTGCTGGTATTTTCCGGTGAGAAAGCCCCCCGCCAACGGATGATAGGGAACGAAGCCGACGCGATGGGCGCCGCAGTAAGGTAAGACTTCGCGCTCCACATCACGCTGGAGCATGTTGTATTCGGACTGCAGCGCGACGAAGGTCGTCCAGCCGCGCAGCTCGGCTAAAACGTTGGCATGCGCCAGCTGCCAGGAAGCGTAAGCCGATGCCCCGATGTAGCGCACCTTGCCCATGCGGACAAGATCGTCGAGCGCCCGCAAGGTCTCCTCGATAGGCGTGGTGTCATCCCATCGGTGGACATAATAGAGATCGACGTGATCGGTTCGCAGGCGGCGCAAGCTTCCCTCGATGGCCTGCATCAGGTGGTAGCGCGAGGTGCCCCAGGTGTTGGGCCCGTCTTTCCTGGGAAACGAAAATTTGGTCGCCAGCACGACTTTATCGCCGTGCCCATTGAGCGCCTGGCCGAGTGTTTCCTCCGACTGACCCCCGGTATAGTTGTTGGCCGTATCGATGAAATTGATTCCTAAATCGACCGCCGCATCGATGATCCGGTTGACCTCGACTTGCGGCACGTTCTGTGATCCGAACCGATTGGCGCCGAGTCCGATGACCGAGACGCGAACACCGGAATTTCCCAGTTGCCGATACTCCATGAGGCACTCCTTTGTCGTAGCTAAGATTTCTTAAGATTGCCGACCGTGAACCCTTCAGGTTTGATTCTATGATTTTCGCTGCTGAGATGACAACCAAGAACGCAATGAAAGCCGAGGATGAAGGACAAAAATAGCAGTACACCTGAAGCGCCAGAGATTAAATCAAAAGACGAAAATCGAGATTTGGACTCACCGGACTGCAATCGTTGACCGGCTCTTGACGGCTCTGTTAGGAGGAGTTTAACCGAGCAAGGCAAAGCGGAGACCCGGAATGATTATCGATATGGATTCGCATCTGCGTGAGCAGTATTTTCGCCGCGCGGTTGCGAGCCAAAAGATTTATCGATTGCGTATGGAGAGCAGAGGAGGCGCCGCAGCGTCAAGGCGTAACTTCGTGACCGCGGCTTCGGCCACATTTCCAACACTCGGAAAACTGTCCTTCGATTTCCTCTCCGCAGCCAATGCACAGCCATGATCTTTTTACCGACTTTAGCGGCGCGAGTGTCTTTCTGAGAATCGCTTCAGCTTCAGTTTGCCGATGATCATCCATGACCCACAGTTCCGGCCAGCAATCAATCGGCGGCAGCTCACCCGCCGCGCTGGAAAGCTCGTAATTTTTCGTGACGCACTTGATATCAAAGGTAGCAAGCACATTTTTCAGATGGCCGATCATCAAAGGATCTTTGGTGGTGTAGACCTTCTTCATAACTCTTTCTCCGCTGGCTCCTAGACTAGGTGGAGGCCACTGGGCTCCTCCAGCGGCGTTGCAAGCTCCCGCAGTGAACACTAGGCACGGCGGAGAACACTCTCATTCAACTTCAGTTTCTCGCCGAGCCAAAGAGAGCGCTCCAAATGATCTCCATAGCCGTCCCCGGTCGATGGGTGTACGAGAACCGATAAACCTTCACGATGCAGCATCAGCCACGGCACGACCTTACCAAACTCTTCCTGGGCAAATACTGCCTGATACATCGCCTGCAGATGAGGGCCAACCGGCTCGTCGTGCCAGCTTCCAAGTTGGACCCGGAATCCAGCCGCCAGCCCTTGACGAAGCCGCGCCGCCGCTTCGCGGGTTTGTGGGTCATAATAGATATGGGCATGAAAGCCTTTGACTTCCCGATCGCTCATAAAGCACCTCCTCATCGTGCAGAGCTTTGTCTAACAAGCGTATAGGGAGGAAATCAAAACGGCAAGTGCAACCCATGTAAGCCGGCAGCAATGTGGAACAGCAACCGCGCTCGAAAGTCTGCCAGTGCAAGGACAAACCACGGCGACCTTGGCGAGATCAACCCGGGAGGGTAGGGGCGTCCTAAGGCTTTATTATGCTTTAGCCGACTCCGCCAGAATTTCTTCCGGGAACAAGTATTCGTCTCCAGCGGTACCGAAATTCACCAGAATCAGCTTTCGCCCGAGATTTTCGACGGCGCTTACGAACACCCCTTCGCGCGGCAAAAGAGTGCCGGTTTTCTGCGATCGGATCGGCTTGATGGTTTTTAGCGGATCACCTGGTTTCATGGCTACCTCCGTCGTATGACTCAAAAGCTGTTTGGCTGTTGTTTGTTGGACGTCTCCTGTTTAGTTGTATATCGGTCCTTCGCCATACCTACCTATTATACGTTCGAAGCGGATAAAGGGCTCCAATTAATTCACCAGGATGCTACAACAGCAAACACCGTACCATTGGCAAAAAATGATGGTTTTCGGCTCTTTCATTGGGTAAGGGTGCGGCTTATTCCTACTCATTGTGAGGCGAGGTTGATTGCTGTGCCTAAGGCGTAATCAGCCTCTGCTCAGGAGTTAAACAGATGGTGGCCACGATATTGAACTGATTTGAATTGTTCCAAGCCCAGCGTTGTAAGTGCAAAGCTCACTTTGAGGACTGTTTAGTGCTATCATTGAACGAAGCATTGCTCTTGATGCATTCCGAACAGATTCCCCTCTGCCGGCTCAAGAATCCCCGCAGAAAATGCCGCCTGCAGAGAATCCTTTTACACCGCTCACACGCCGCTCCGCTTAACTCGTGGAACGTCGCGCCGCAGATGGCGCAGGTTATGGGCATGATTCCAGCGGGCAACAAGCTCACCGTGGCATCCTTTCGGACCGTGAACATTGAACTCTGAACATAGAGATCCACAACCTCCCGCGCTCGTTCCTCAAGCACTCGTCTCTCAATCGACGTCACGCCTGAATAGTGTGGGCTAGCTTGTCACGTTCTTCACCGCGCGGCCAACTCCTCAGCACCAAGTCCGCAAGGAACAATAACAGGCCTATCCCTGCGACCGGCCACCAGGTCTCCTGCCCGCGTCGTCCCTTCCCTGGAGTGGGTGTGTAGAGCCGTTTTATCCCGTCTTCAAGCTTGTCCGGATCCAACATTTCTCCGCCGGTTTCTTCCGCCAGCCGGCTGAGGAGCGCCGCGTTCGGCTTCAGCTCCCGATATTCCTTTGGATAGGGCGCGATGTAAGGAACCGTGGCCACTGGCAGCGATGGTTCGCCGGAGCGATTCCCCTCGGCATACAAGGTCAGCAAATGAATGCCGCGCTGGGACGGCGCAAACTTGCCCTCGTATCGACCCGGGGCGGTTTGCTGAAAAGCATTCTCCTCAGTGGCTCGATTGGGCGCCGTGATGTTGGCCTTGAGCCTCAGGTGATTGAGGAACCGGCCATCCTTGGAAACAAAATCCGCCACGACCTTGACCGATTCTCCCTCCGGCTGAAACTCCGTCCGGTTTCTCGCTTCGAGAACTTTGCGCAGCGTATCCCGCGCTAGTTGGCTCGCCCACTGGGGAAACCCTTGCCATGCGACCCAATCTCTTCCCCAGCGGCCGCTCAGGTCCGAAGTGAAG